>NZ_BAABIC010000032.1:0-67632 GCF_039542425.1 Pseudonocardia yuanmonensis | reverse complement strand
GTCCGCCTCGAACGGGCGTGAGCGGCGCAGCACGCGTCGCCTGACCGGTGGCGAACGGCGCTCTCGTTCACATCTACTGAGCGAAAGCGCCGCTCGCTCAGGCGACAGGGGCGGCGCGGAGGCGGGCGACCGCCTCGCGAAGGACCTCGTCGCGCTTGCAGAAGGCGAAGCGGAGCAGGGTCGGGGCGAGGTCCGGGTCGTCGCAGAAGACGCTCACGGGGACCGCGGCCACGCCGAGGCGCTCGGGCATGGCACGGGCGTAGGCGGCGGCGTCGGTGATCCCGAGCGGGGCGAGGTCGGCGACCACGAAGTACGTGCCGCGCGGCTCGAACACCCGCATCCCGGCCTCGCGCAGGCCCTCCACCAGCAGGTCCCGCTTCGGCCGCAGGTCCCCGGAGATCGCCGCGTACACCTCGTCCGGCAGCGCCAGCGCGTTCGCGACGGCGGGCTGGAACGGGGCGCCGCCGGCGAAGGTGAGGAACTGCTTGACCGCCCGCACGGCCGCGACGAGCTCGGCCGGGCCGTGCACCCAGCCGATCTTCCAGCCCGTCACCGAGAAGGTCTTGCCCGCGCTGGAGACCGTGAGCGTGCGCTCGGCCATGCCCGGCAGGGTGGCCATCGGGACGTGCCCGGCCCCGAAGGTCATGTGCTCGTAGACCTCGTCGGTGATCACGACGGCGTCGTGCGCGATCGCGAGGTCCCCGATCGCCCGCAGGGTGTCCCGGCCGAACACCGCGCCGGTCGGGTTGTGCGGGGTGTTGACCAGCACCGCCCGCGTCCGCGGGCCGAACGCCGCCCGCAGCTCGGCCGGATCGGGCTGGAAGTCCGGGGCGCGCAGCGGGACGGTCCGCCGCGTGGCCCCGGCCATCGCGATCACGGCCGGGTACGAGTCGTAGTACGGCTCGAAGACCACGACCTCGTCGCCCGGCTCGCAGAGCGCGATCACGGCCGACGCGATGGCCTCGGTGGCCCCCATGGTGACGAGGACGTCCCCGGCGTCGAGGCCGTGGAAGCGCTTCTGGTGCTCCGCGACGGCCTCCCGCAACGCCGGTAGCCCCGGCGCCGGCGGGTACTGGTTGGCCCCGCCCTCGGTGATCGCCGCGGCGGCGTCCGCCAGCAGCGAGGCCGGCCCGTCCGTGTCCGGGAAGCCCTGGCCCAGGTTGATCGCGCCGGTGCGCACGGCGAGCTGGGTGATCTCGGCGAAGATCGTCGAGGTGAACGGGCGCAGCCGCGGGACCAGCACGGCTACCAGCCTCGCATGTCGACGGGCCACCGCTCGGCGACCTGCTCGCCGTCGACCAGCCACATCGCCTCGTGCAGCGCCACGGTCGGGTCGACGTGCGCCGGCACCACGCGGATCCGGTCGCCCACCCGCAGCCGCAGGCCCCCGGGCGCGAAGGTGGTGTGCTCGTCGGAGCAGAACCAGACCTGGGCGCCGGGGATCGTGGGGTTGCCGTGGTCCATGCCCAGCGCCTTGAGCCCGACGTCGACGACCGCCCACTCCGCCGCCACCGAGATCACCGTGCCCAGCACGAACACCGCCTGCTCGAACGGGTGCCCGAGCTGCGTGTAGGCGCTGTCCATCAACGCGTACGAGCCCGCCTGGATCTCGGTGGCCCACTCGTTGACGTCGTAGGTGCCGGTGCCGCCGGCGCTGACGAGCTCCCCGCCCACGTCCCGCGCCGCGACCGCGAGCTTCTCCATCGCCTCGCGGACGAGCCGGCGGCGCTCCTCGGCGGGCTGCGCCATCATCAGGTGGCCCTCGTAGCCCATCACCCCGCGGACCTCGAGGCCGTTGCGCCGGGCGAGATCGGCCAGCTCGCCGGCCTTCTCGGGCGGGCAGCCGCAGCGGGGCAGGCCGACGTTGACGTCGATCACCACCTCGAGGACGTTGCCGCGCAACGCCGCCGCGATCGTCTCGCGGGAGTCGACGGCCAGGGTGATCCGGGCGCCGTCCCGGACGAGCTTGCCGAGCCGGGAGGCGTCGACGACCTCGTTGGCCAGCAGCAGGTCCCCGCCGAGGCCGTGCTCGGCCATGACCTCGCACTCGCGGATCGTGGCGCAGGTGAAGCCGGGATGGCCGTTGTCCCGCTGCCAGCGCGCCAGCGACGTGCACTTGTGCGCCTTGACGTGCGGGCGCAGCCGGGCCCCGGGGAGCGCGGCGCTCATGGCGTCGAGGTTGCGGCGCAGGGCGCCCCGCTCGACGAGCAGCGCGGGGGTGGTGAGGTCGTCGACGCGCACGAGCGGACGCTACATGCTCGGCACGGGCAGGCGGGCCAGGCGACGCAGGGCGCCGGGGGCCACCTTGGACAGTGCGTAGGCGGTGCGGCTCTCCACGGTGAGCAGCTGGATCGGGCGGTTCGCCTCCACCGCGGCGACCATCGCGTCGGCGACCCTGTCCAGCGGGTACCGGCGGCGCTTGAGCAGCCGGTCGGTGGAGCGGCGCCGCTCGGCCGCCGTCGCGTCGTCGACCCCGACGAACCGCGCCGACCCGCCGATGCCCGTCGGCAGGAAGCCGGGGCAGAGGGCCGTGACGCCGATGTCGTCGCCCGCGAGCTCGGCCCGCAGGCACTCCGACAGCATCAGCACCGCGGACTTCGTGGCGCAGTAGGCCGGCAGGAAGGTCGTCGGGGTGAAGGCGGCGGCGGAGGCCACGTTGACCAGGTGCCCGCCCTCGCCGCGCTCCCGCATCCGGGCGGCGAAGAGCCGGCAGCCGTGCACCACTCCCATCAGGTTGACGTCCACGATCGCCCGCCAGTCCGCGGGCCCGTGGTCGAGGAAGGGGCCGGAGACCGCGATGCCGGCGTTGTTGACCACGACGTCCGGCACGCCGACCTCGGCGCACACCCGGTCGGCGAACGTGGCCATCGCGTCGGGGTCGGCGACGTCGACCTCGTAGGCGTGCCCGCCGGTCTCGAAGGCGGTCTGCCGGGCCGTCGAGAGCTCCTTGTCCGCCGCGACGACCACGGCGCCGCGCCGCGCGAAGCCACGGGCCACCGCGCGGCCGATCCCGCTGCCCGCCCCCGTGACCAGCACGACGCGGTCGGTCCACCGTCCCGGGGTCGACACCGTCCGGCGCGGAGCCGGATCGGGCCCGGTCACGGCGTCGACCAGCTCCCGGACGCAGCGGGCGACCACGTCCGGACGGCTGCGGGGCAGCCAGTGCCCGCCCGCCACCGGGCGGAAGCGGAAGTCCGCGGCGAACCGCCCGGCGCTCGCCTGCAGCGCCGGGGTGACGTACCGGTCCCGGGTCGGGGCCAGGACCTGCACGGGCACCTCCGTGCGGCGCTCCCCACCGCCCCGCCCCAGGTTGGCGCGGTACAGCTCGAGCCCGCGCACCGCGTCCCGCGCCGCGGGCCGCGGCATCCCCTCCCGCCGGGCGACGAGGCCGCCCGCCAGCCCCGATCGCCAGAGCAGCTCGGGCAGCCGCGGCAGCTGGAAGAAGCCGACGTACCAGGAGCGGCCCGCCTGCCGGAGCCGGTCGCGCAGCCGTGCGCCGCGGGCGAAGGCGCCGACGTGCGCCAGGCACGGCCCGGAGATCGAGGTGAAGGAGGCGAACCGCGCGCGCAGCCCCGGGTCGGTGACCGCCTGCCACGCCTGGATCGAGCCCCAGTCGTGCGCGAGCAGGTGCACCGGCCGGTCGGGCGCGACGGCGTCGAGCACCGCGACGAGGTCCGCCGCCAGCCGCTCGACCCGGTACCCCTCGCGGTCGGCCGGGGCCTGCGAGGCGCCCGCGCCGCGGACGTCGTAGGTCACCACCCGGAACGTGTCCGCCAGCAGGGGGACGACGGCGTCCCAGACCGTGTGGTCGTCCGGGTAGCCGTGCACCGCGACGACGACCGGGGCGTCGTCGGGACCGGCGACGTGGACGGCCAGGTCCAGTCCGTCGGGGGTGCGGACGGTGCGTGCCTCGCTGTGCATCGGCGAAGCGTAGCTACTGATCAGTACGTGACGCGTGCCACACCTGTTCGGGGAACCGGAACAGCGCACCGTGCAACGGACCTTGAACCACCCGGAACACCACCGGCGGGTACGAACGCGACCGGGCGACGTCGCCGGGCGATCCGGACCCGTGTGCACGAGGAAGGCCCCCGCCGTTGCCCACACCACCTGCGACGCCCACCACGCCGGGCCGCGCGCGCATCGCCCTCCTGCTGGGCGCCCTGATCGCGCTCGGCCCGCTCACCATCGACATGTACCTGCCCGCGCTCCCGGGCATCGTGACCGAGTTCGCGACCACCTCGTCGACGGTCCAGCTCACGCTGACCGGCACGCTGGTCGGCCTCGCGCTGGGTCAGCTCTTCATCGGCCCACTGGCGGACGCCGTGGGTCGCCGTAAGCCCCTGCTGATCGGGACCGCGGTCCACGTCGTCGCCTCGCTGCTGATCGTGGTGGCCCCGACCATCGCCGTGCTCGGCGTGCTGCGCGTCCTGCAGGGCGTCGGGTCGGCCGCCGGTGCGGTCGTCGCGATGGCCGTGGTCCGGGACCTGTTCACCGGACGCGCCGCGGCCACCCTGCTCTCCCGGCTGATGCTCGTCATGGGCGCGGCCCCGGTGCTCGCGCCGACCCTCGGCGGCGAGCTGCTGCGGGTGGCGGACTGGCGCGGCGTCTTCGTCGCCCTGGCCGTGTACGGCCTGGTCATCCTGGGCGTGCTGGCCCTCGCCCTCGGCGAGACGCTGCCGCCGGAGCGCCGGCGCAGCGCGGCCGTGGTCCCCACCCTGCGGGCGTACGGGACGCTCTTCCGCGACCGCGTGTACGTCGGCCTGATCCTGGTCGCCGGGTTCGCCATGGCCGGCATGTTCGGCTACGTCTCCGGCTCGAGCTTCGTGTTCCAGGAGGAGTTCGGGCTCGACGCCCAGCAGTTCGGCCTCCTGTTCGGCGCCGGCGCCATCTTCCTGATCGGCGCCACGCAGGCCAACGCCGCGCTGCTGCGCCGCTTCGAGCCGCGGCAGCTGCTGCTCACCGCCAGCGTGTCCGGGACCGTCGCCGCGGCCGTGCTCGCGGTGCTCGCCGGCACGGGGACCGGCGGCCTCCTCGGGGTGCTCGTGCCGCTGTGGGCGGTGCTGGCCTCCGTCGGGCTCGCCCTGCCCAACGCGCCCGCCCTGGCCCTGTCCCGGCACGGCGAGCGGGCCGGCACCGCGGCGGCGCTGCTCGGCGCGGTCCAGTTCGGCGTCGGCGCCCTGACCTCGCCGGTCGTCGGCCTGCTCGGCAACGACGCCCTGGCCATGGGGCTGACCATCGCCGGGTCGCAGGTGCTCGCGCTGGGCGTGCTCCTGGCCGTCGTCCGGCCGTGGTCGCTGGGGAACATCGACGAGGACCCCACGGTCGAGGTCGCCGCACCGATGCCCGCGCGGGCCCTGGAGGAGGACGAGCGACCCGCGGTCGCCTGATCCGGCGGACCCCCGACGGCCCCGGCCTCCCGTGCCGGGGCCGTCGGCGTTCCCGGGGCCGCTCAGGCCTCGCGCTCCAGCCGCTCGATCGCCCACCGGGCCCAGTCGCGGACCGCCTCGTACTGCCGAAGCCCGAACTCGGCCGCGAGCTGGCCGAAGCCCTCCGCGCCCGTCATCGGGGCCGCGGCGTGCTCCTCCCGGACCGTCCGCAGCTCGGTGGCGCCCTGCTCGGTGGCCTCCGCGATCCGGCGGAGCACGACGAGCGCGTCGGCCGGCTCGAGCGCGGAGAGCAGGAACATGCGCAGCACCTGCTCATTGCGGACCTTGGCCTGCTTCGGCGGGGTCAGCAGCCAGGTGCGCAGCTCCTCGCGGCCGGCCGGGGTGACCGCGTAGGTCCGCGCGCCGCGGGCGCCCTCGTGCGTGACCTCGACGAGGCCGGCCTCGGCCAGCCGGTTCAGCTCCGGGTAGATGCTCGTGTGGCCCGCCTGCCAGGCGTACCGGCCCAGGTCGCGCTCGAAGGCCTTGGTCAGCTCGTAGCCGCTCCGGGGGTGGACGGAGAGCAGACCCAGCAGCGCGTGCGGCAGCGACATGCGCACAGCCTACCTGTCGACATCGACATGTCACTATTGACAGGTAGGTCGCAGAGGGTGCACCGTTCACCCATGACGACGACGGAGACGCCGCTCTACCTGCAGGGCCACCTCGCCCCGGTGCCGGACGAGATCGAGGCCGTCGACCTGCCCGTCACGGGAACGCTCCCACCGGAGCTCACCGGCCGGTACCTCCGGAACGGGCCGAACCCGCTGCCCGGCCAGGACCCCGGGCACTGGTTCGCCGGCCAGGGGATGCTGCACGGCGTGCGGGTCCGGGAGGGCCGCGCAGAGTGGTACCGCAACCGCTGGGTGCGCACCGGGACGATGGAGGGGCGCACCTTCCTCCGGCCGGACGGGACCTTCGACCGCACCGCCGTCGTCGCCAACACCCACGTGGTCGAGCACGGCGGGCGGATCCTGGCGCTGGTGGAGAACGGCTTCCCGTACGTCGTGACGCCGGAGCTGGACACGGTCGGGCCGGACGACTTCCGCGGCCGCCTCACCACGGCGATGACCGCGCACCCCAAGACCGACCCGGTCACCGGCGACCTGCACTTCTTCGGCTACGGCGCCCTGCCGCCGTACCTCACCTACCACCGGCTCTCCGCGGCCGGCGAGCTCGTGCAGAGCGCGGAGGTCCCGGTCGCGGGGCCGACGATGATGCACGACTTCGCGATCACCGACCGGCACGCCGTGTTCCTGGACCTGCCGATGACCTTCCAGATGCGGGCCGGCCTGCCCTACGGCTGGGACGACACGTACGGCGCCCGCCTGGGCGTGATGCCGCTCGACCGGCCCGGCGAGGTGCGGTGGTTCGAGATCGACCCCTGCTACGTCTTCCACGTCGGCAACGCCCACGAGGACGCCGCGGGGCAAATCGTGCTCGACGCCGCCCGCTACTCGCGGGACGCCATCGCGGCCGCCTGGGAGGCCATCGGCCCGAGCCCGTCCGGGCACGCGTCGGCCGCCGCGGCCGCCGGGGTCGCCACGCTGCACCGCTGGACGATCGACCCCGCCGCCGGGACCGTGAGCCAGGCGCAGCTGTCCGAGGAGGGCCTGGAGTTCCCGACCGTCGACGACGCGCGGGTCGGCCGGCCGAACCGGTACCTCTACGCCGTCTCCGACACCGAGGGGATCCTCCAGCACGACGCCGAGCGCGGGAGCGTCGCGGCGCACCACCTCGGGCCGCACGTCGTGGCCGGGGAGGCGGTGTTCGTCCCGTCCGAGGCACCGGACCGGGGCGAGGCGGACGGCTGGCTGCTCTCGATCACCACGACCCGGGACGGCCGGGCCTCCGAGCTGCTGGTGCTCGACGCGACGGACGTCGCCGGCGCGCCGGTGGCCCGGGTGACGCTGCCACGCGGGGTGCCCGCCGGATTCCACGGCTCGTGGATCCCCGACGCCGACCTGCCCTCCCCGGAGGTGCGGTGACCGCCGGGCTCATGGTGTGGAACGGCCGGCAGGTGCGGCGGGCGCGGGAGCGGGCGGCCGCGGCCCCCGCACCCGGAACAGGGGGAGGAACGCCTGCGTGAGCGGGCCGATCGCCAGTGCGTAGAGCACCGTGCCGATCCCGACGGTGCCGCCGAGCAGCCAGCCGGACACGAGCACCACGACCTCGATCGCCGTCCGCACCAGCCGGATCGACCGGCCCGTCCGGGCGGCGAGGCCGGTCATCAGGCCGTCCCGCGGGCCCGGGCCGAGCCGCGCGCCGATGTACGCGGCCGAGGCCACGCCGTTGAGCACGATGCCGCCGGTCATCAGGGCCACGCGCGCGGGCCAGGTGTGGGCCTCGGGGATCAGGGCCAGGGCGGCGTCGACCGACAGGGCGATCACCACGACGTTGGCCACGGTGCCGACGCCGGGCCGCTGCCGCAGCGGGATCCACAGCAGCAGGACCGCGGCGCCCGTGATCGCGGTGATCAGCCCGAAGCTCAGCGGCAGCCGGGTCTCCAGGCCCTGGTGCAGGACGTCCCACGGGTTGAGCCCGAGCGCCCCGCGGACCTGCATCGCCATCGAGGTGCCGTAGAGCGCGAGGCCGCCGAGCAGCTGCGGGAGCCGGCGCAGCGGGGCGTGCGTGACGGGGAGCGGGCGGAGATCCACCCTCCCAGGGTCGGTGGGGGTGGCCTGTCGGGAAAGGGCCAATCCACGACCGGTGGCCACGAGTGGACGGCGGCCCGTGCGCGCGTGGAAGAATCATGGCGAACGCGCGACTGGCGGCATACCGAGGATGGCAACGACCATCGGGGAGCTGACGTCCGCGGGGGTCGACCGCCTGGGCCCCCGCGTCACGAGGGAACCCATGACCGCACGACTGCTACCCGGCAAGCCCGTCGCCGAGCGGGTCCTGGCCGACGTCACCGCCCGGGCGGACGCGCTGCGCGCCCGCGGCGTCACCCCCAGCCTGGCCACGATCCTCGTCGGCGACGACGACGCCTCGGCCGGCTACATCCGGATCAAGCAGAAGCAGGCCGCGGAGCTCGGCATCGACTCGCCGCACACGCACCTGCCGCAGGTCACCACCCAGGAGCAGCTGGTCGCGACGATCCGCGGCTACAACGACGACCCCGCGGTGCACGGCCTGCTGATCCAGTACCCGATCCCCGGCCACCTGGACTACGACGCCGCGCTGGCCGAGCTCGACCCGGACATGGACGTCGACGGCATGCACCCGATGAACATGGGGCGCCTGGCCGTCGGCCTGCCCGGGCCGCTGCCCTGCACGCCCGCGGGCATCGAGGAGCTGCTGGCCTTCCACGAGATCCCGGTCTCCGGGCGCGAGGTCGTGATCCTGGGCCGCGGCGCGACCCTCGGCCGCCCGCTGGCGATGCTGCTCGCGCAGAAGCGGCCCACGGCCAACGCCGCGGTCACCGTGGTGCACACCGGCGTGCCGGACTGGGAGCGGTACACCACGCGCGCCGAGATCCTGATCGCCGCCGCCGGGGTGCCGGGGATCATCCGGCCCGAGCACGTGAGGCCCGGTGCGACGGTGATCGGCGGCGGGGTGCGGTACTCCGGGAAGAAGCTGCTCCCGGACGTCGACGAGTCCTGTGCCGAGGTCGCCGGCGCGATCACCCCGCGGGTCGGCGGGGTCGGCCCCACCACGGTCGCGATGCTCTTCCGCAACGTCGTCGCCGCCGCCGAGAAGGCGACGGAAAAGGCGACCGAGAAGGCGACGGGGAAGGCCTGAGCGCCCGGGACCCGATGAGCGAACGGCACTTCCGCTCACTAGGAATGAGCGAGAGTGCCGTTCGTTCAGACGGGTGTGCGGATCGCCGCCGGGTGTGCCGCGCCGGGTCAGGTGAGGTGGCGGACGAACCAGTCCCGCGCCACCGTGCCGGCGAGGTCGAAGTCGTCGACGTACGCGTCGAAGTGCCCGCCCGGGAGGATCTCGAGCGCCTTGGGCTCACGCGCCCGCTCGTAGGCGTCGATCGCGAGGTGGGCGGGTGTGAGGTGGTCCTCCCGCGCGACGACCATGAGCAGCGGCGTCGGGCTGATCCGCGCGATGTACGCCTCGGGCTCGTACTCGCCGAGCATCTCGACGGTCCGCAGGGTCACCTCGTTGCGCCAGGACGGGGCGCGGAGCTTGCCGGTCTCGGTGAACCAGGTCCACGAGTCCGGCGTCGGGAGGGCCGAGGGCGCCAGCGGGTCCTCCGCCACCACGGGCACCATGGCGGGTGGGTCGCCGACGTACCGGGCCGCGCGGTCGGCGTCGAACATCTCCCGGAAGCCCGCCCGGAAGTCCGCCCGGACCAGCTCGCCGATGTTCTTCGAGCCGCTGACCATCGGGACCTGGGAGACCACGGCCTTGACCCGGCGGTCGATCGCGCCGACCACCAGCACGTGTCCACCGGAGTAGCTGGAGCCCCAGACCCCGATGCGGGTGGCGTCGACCTCGTCGAGCGTGGTCGCGTAGGTGATCGCGTGCCGGTAGTCGCGGACCTGCGCGACCGGGTCGATCTCCTGCCGCGGCTCGCCGTCGCTGGCGCCGAAGTTGCGGTTGTCGAAGACCAGGGCGTTCAGCCCCGCCGCCGCGAAGTGCTCGGCGTAGCGGTCCAGGTACATCTCCTTCACCGCGGAGAAGCCGTGCGCCAGCACGATCGTCGGGGCGCGGCCGGTCGCGCCCTCCGCGCGGTAGAACCAGCCGCGCAGGGTGGTGCCCTCGGCGTCGAACTCGACGTCCCGTCGCGTCATCGCGACCTCCTGGAGGATCGGGGCCCACCAGTCTCGTCGGCCCGGCCGCGCGCGTCCAGACACTTGACCTGAAGCGAACTTCAGCTCCTACCGTCGCCCGCATGGACGTCAACACCTGGAGCGCCCTGCGCACCGCCTCCCGGGAGCGGGAAGAGACGCGGGCGCCGGTGCCCGTCACCCTGCGGCGGATCGCGGGGTTCGCGAGGCCGCACAAGCGGCGGATCGCCGCGTTCGTGCTGCTCAGCGTGGCGGGGGCGGTGCTGACCGTCGTGACGCCGTTGCTGGCCGGCCGGGTGATCGACGCGATCGACGCCCGGGAGGGGCTGCGCGTCGTCGGCGGGCTGGCCGGGCTGATCGCCGTCGTCGCGGTGGCCGAGGCCGGGCTGGGGCTGCTCACCCGCTGGTTCTCCGCGACCATCGGCGAGGGGCTGATCCTGCAGCTGCGGACCGCGGTGTTCGACCACGTGCAGCGCATGCCGGTCGCGTTCTTCACCCGGACCCGCACGGGTGCGCTGGTCAGCCGCCTGAACAACGACGTCCTGGGCGCGCAGCGGGCCTTCAGCGACACCCTGTCCGGGGTGGTCGGCAACCTCGTGACGCTGGTCCTCACGCTCGCGGTGATGCTGAGCATCTCCTGGCAGGTCACCCTGCTCGCGCTGCTCCTGCTGCCGGTGTTCGTGGTGCCGGCGCGGCGGATGGGTTCCCGGCTGGCGCGGCTGCAGCGCGAGGCCGCCGACCACAACGCCGCGATGAGCACGCAGATGACCGAGCGGTTCTCCGCGCCCGGCGCCACGCTCGTCAAGCTGTTCGGGCGGCCGGCGGACGAGTCGGCGGAGTTCGCGGCGCGGGCCGGCCGGGTGCGCGACATCGGCGTGCGGTCGGCGATGGTGCAGTGGGTGTTCGTGACGGCGTTGACGCTGGTCTCGGCCCTGGCGCTCGCGCTCGTCTACGGCGTCGGCGGCGGGCTCGCGCTGGGCGGGATGCTGGCCCCGGGTGCCGTCGTGTCCCTCGCGATGCTGCTGACCAGGCTCTACGCGCCGCTCACCGCGCTGGCCGGGGCGCGGGTCGAGGCGATGGGCGCGGTCGTCAGCTTCGAGCGGGTGTTCGAGGTGCTGGACCTGGACCCGGCGATCCAGGACCCGGCGGAGCCGCGGGCGCTGCCCGACGGACCGCTCGACGTGCGGTTCTCCCACGTCGACTTCGCCTACCCGGCCGCCGCGCGGGTGTCGCTGGCGTCGCTGGAGGAGGTCGCGACGCTCGACACCCGCGGCGGCGACCCGGTGCTGCACGACGTCTCGTTCACCGTCCCGGCCGGCTCGCTGACCGCGCTGGTCGGCAGCTCCGGGGCCGGCAAGTCGACGATCGCGCAGCTGCTCGCCCGGCTCTACGACGTCGACGGCGGCGCGGTGACGGTCGGCGGCGTCGACGTCCGGGACCTGCGGGCGGCGGACCTGCACGGCGACGTCGGGTTCGTGACGCAGGACGGCCACCTCTTCCACGACACGATCCGCGCGAACCTGCTGCTCGCGGCACCCGGGGCGGGCGAGGACGAGCTGTGGGCGGCGCTCCGGCGGGCCCGGCTCGGCGCACTGGTCGCGGCGCTGCCGGACGGGCTCGACACCGTCGTCGGCGAGCGGGGGTACCGACTCTCCGGCGGGGAGCGGCAGCGGCTGACGATCGCGCGGCTGCTCCTCGCCAGGCCGCGGATCGTGGTGCTCGACGAGGCCACCGCGAGCCTCGACTCGACCTCGGAGGCGGCGGTGCAGGCCGCGCTGGCCGAGGCGCTGGACGGGCGGACGGCGCTGGTGATCGCGCACCGGCTGTCCACCGTGCGCGACGCCGACCAGATCCTCGTCGTGGAGCAGGGGCGGATCGTGGAACGCGGCACGCACGAGGCGCTCCTCGCCCGGGACGGCCGCTACGCCGAGCTCTACCGCACCCAGTTCGACGAGCCCGAGCCCGCCGCCGCCTGACCCTCGTGAGTGGCGACAGTTGCGGCTATCGCCACTCACGGGGGACCAGGGCCACGATGCCGTCGAGCATCCTCGCCAGGCCGGTCTCGACGATCGTGTCGAGGTCGAAGCCCGTGTCGGCGTGCAGGAAGACCCGCACGGATTTGGGGAAGGAGCCGGACTTCATGACCGCGCGGGTCTCGACCTCGCGAGCGCGGATCCACTGCCAGGGCGTCACGCCCGTCTCGGCCTCCTCCCGCGCCTCCGCCTCAGCGCTCGGTGATCGCCCCGCTCAGCGCCCGATGATCGCTCCGCTCAGCGCCCGATGATCGCTCCGCTCAGCGCCGGAAGTCGTCCGGCGTGACGTCGTCGAGGAACTCGCGGAACTCCCGCAGCTGCTCGGCGGGCGGGGCGTCCGTACCGTCGGGGAACACCTCCGAGGTGTCCTGCCCGACCTCGTCGAGGATCGCGTCGGCGACCCCGATCGCCAGCCCCTCGCGCACCGCGACGGCCAGCGCGTCGCTCGGCCGGACCTTCACCCGCACCTCGGCCGCCGCCTCGTCGCGCAGCACGAGCTCGGCGGTGTAGACGCCGTCGACCAGGTCGGTGATCTCCGCGCCGGTGAGCCGCGCGCCGAGCGCACCGACGAGCGGGACCAGGATGTCCTGCACGAGGGAGGTCTCGGCAGCGGCCGGGTCCCCGCCGGTGCGCGGACCCACCGCGATCACCTCGGCCTGCTGGGGGCGCAGGAAGATCGGCACGCACCGCGAGCCGTCGATCTCGCCGAGCACGAGCACCGGCTGCCGGCTCCGTGCGTGGACGACCAGCCGCAGCACCTGCATCGGACGCATCCGCTCAGTGTGCTGGATCACACGTGCACGCCCTGTCTCAAATGGAGACTGCTAACGGCAGGGAGCGCGACCGCGAGCCCGGACGTGTGACGGACCGCGCCGCCCAGGTCGCCGCCCAGGCCACGGCGGTCGCCGACGCCTGGTCCGCGCCCGGTGCCCCGCCGAGCTGGTGGCTCACCGCCGCCCTGCTCCGCGGCATCGCGACGGACGAGGTACTGCTCGGCATCGCCGCCGACCTGCCCCCCGACCGCCAGCCCGCCCTCCTGCTCTCCGCCGCCGTCCGCCGGCTGGCCGACGAGCGCGCCGGGGACCTCGCCCGCTACTTCCCGGTGCCCGGCGGCGCGCAGCCGGCCCGGGACGACGGCTTCGGCCCCGCGCTCGCCGCCTTCGCCCGCGCCGAGCGGGCGGAGCTCGCCCGGCTGTGCGCGGGGCACCGCTACCAGATGACCGAGGTCGCGCGGTGCCTCGACGTGCTGCCGGTGCTCGCCGCGATCGCCGCCGACGATCCGCGCCCGCTCGCGCTGGTCGACCTCGGCACCGGCGCGGGCCTGGGCCTGCGCCCCGACCGCTACGCCTACCGCTACCGACTGCCGGGCGGCCGGGAGCTGCGTTGCGGCCACGGCCCCCTGGAGCTGTCCTGCGAGGTCCGCGGGGCCGCTCCGCCGATCCCGGCGCAGCCGCCGGCGATCGCCGCACGGGTGGGCGTCGACGTCGAGCCGCACGATCTCGCCGACCCCGCCACGCGGGCCTGGCTCGCCGCCTGCGTGCCGCCCGAGGCCGGCGCGGTGCAGCGGTTCGCCGCTGCGACCGAGCTGGCCCTGGCCGAGCCGGCTCCGATCGTGCGCGGCGACGTCGTCGACGCCCTGGCCGGGGCCGTCGCGACGCTGCCGCTGGAGGCGCTGGTGTGTCTGGTGGACACCTACGTGCACGTGTTCCTCGGGCCGGAGCGGCTGGCCGCGTTCGACGCCGAGCTGGTCCGGCTCGGCCGGGATGTCGAGTGGATCTCGATCGACCCGCTGGTCCCGCTGGGGCCCGGGGCGCGCGCGACGGTCCAGGGCCTCGACGTGCCCGACCACTGGATCGCGGAGAACCGCGAGGGCGGGGTGTTCGGCGTGGTCGGACGGGTCTCGGTGCGCGACGGCGAGCGGCGCGGGAGGGTGCTCGGGCGGGCCCACCCGAGCGCGGCCTGGCTGGAGTGGCTCCCGCGCTGACTCCCGACCGTCGTCCGGCCGGATCGGCTCCCGGGTCGAGCCCTGATCGGGTTACGGTGCCCGGGTGCGGGGACGAGGGCGTCGCGCGGTGGACGGAGCCGCCACGGGGTGGGTTCCGCTGTGGATCGTGGTCTTCGCCGTCGCGTACGGCACGAACGTCCCCACCCCGCTGCTGTTGCACTACCGCGCCACGCTCGGGTTCTCGCCGACCGCGCTGACCACCGCCTTCGGGGTGTACGCGGCCGGGCTGGTGCCGGCCCTGCTGCTCGCGGGGCCGCTGTCGGACAAGGTCGGCCGGCGCCGGGTGGTGGTCCCGTTCGTGGCGCTCGCGCTGGTCACCACGCTGGCCTTCCTCGCCGTGCCCGCCGCGCCGTGGGTGCTGTTCGCCGGGCGGTTCCTGCAGGGCGCGGTGTCCGGGGTGGTGTTCAGCGTGGGCACCGCCTGGCTCGGCGAGCTGATGTCCGCCACCGGCGACGGCGGTGCGCGGGCCGCCCGGCTGACCGCCGTCGCCCTGGGTGGCGGCTGGGCGCTCGGCCCGCTGGTGTCGGGGCTGCTCGGGCAGTGGGCGCACGCGCCCGCGGTGCTGCCGTACCTGGTGCACGTCGGCCTCATGCTGCCCGCGCTCGCGCTGCTCCCGAGGGTCCCGGAGACGCTGCCGCCCGAGCGGCGACGGACCGGCGGCCCGCTGGTGAACCTCGGCGTCCCGCGCGGGTCGGGCCGGGCGTTCGGGCTGGTGGTCGTGCCGATCGCGATCGGGGTGTTCGCCTACGCCGCGACCGCGGTCAACGTGCTGCCCCTGCAGCTGGAGCCGGTGATGCCGGGTATCGGCGTGGCCGTCACCGGGCTGGTGGCGGGGCTGACCATGGGCACCGGCGTCGTCGTCCAGCCGCTGGTCCGCCGCCTCGGGACGACCTGGCCCGGCGCGATCGCGCTCGTTCTCGGCGCCGCCGGCATCGCCCTCGGGCTGCTGGCGGACGTCAGCGGGGCCTGGCCGCTCGTCCTGCCCGTGTCCGTGCTGCTCGGCCTGGCCTACGGGATCTGCCTGGCGACCGGGCTCACGCTCGTCGCGATGCTGGCCGACCCCGCTGCCCGCGGCGCCCTCACCGGCACCTTCTACGCGTGCTCCTACCTGGGCTTCTTCGTGCCCGTGCTGCTCGCGGTCGTGGGCGGCGGGCGCAGTTTCGTGCCCGGCCTCGCCGGCCTCGCGGTGGTGTCGGCAGTGGCCGCGGCCTGGCTGGCGAGCCCGGCCGCGCGGGCGCTCGTCACCCCGCGGTCGGCTCGCCCGGCTCCGGAGGTCACCCCGCGGCCGCCCACTGCGCCAGGTCCTCCCGCGCCGCGAGGGCCCGGCGCGCCGCGCTCGGCGGCTCCCCCACCACCCGTGTGAAGGCCCGGCTGAACGCCGCCTCGGACCGGTAGCCCAGGTCCGCCGCGATCCGGGCCACGGTGTCGCCGCCGGCCAGCCGGTCCAGCGCGACGTGCATCCGCCACCGGGTCACGTACGCCATCGCCGGCTCGCCGACCAGCGCGGTGAAGCGAGCCGCGAAGGCCGACCGGGACATCGCGACCTCCGCCGCGAGCGCCGCGACCGACCAGTCCCGCGCAGGGTCCCGGTGCACCAGCGCCAGCGCGCGACCGATCTGCGGGTCGGCAAGCGCGCCGAGCCAGCCGGTGCGGGCCGCGGCGTCGGTCGCCATCCAGGTCCGGATCGCCTGGATGACCAGGACGTCGGCGAGCCGGGTGATCACGGCCTCGCCGCCGGGCCGCAGCTCCTCCACCTCCAGCGCGATGAGCCTCAGGGTGTCGCGCAGCCGGTCGGTCAGGGGCGACACCGGCACGTGGATCAGGCCCGGCAGCAATCCGACGAGCGTGCGCGCGGCGGGATGATCGAAGCGGACCGCGCCGCAGACCATCGTCGCCGGCGCCCCGCCGCCGCCGTGCCGGAGCACGGCGTAGCGCGAGTCCGGCATTTCGTGCGGGATCGCGAGGATGGACGGCGCCGATGCCGCCGCGTCGCTGCGCAGCACGTGCCCGTCCCCGCGCGGGACCAGGACGAGATCGCCCTCGCCGAGCTCCCGCGCGCCGTGGCCCACCTCGAGCAGGCACCCGCCCGCCGTCACGACGTGGAACCACAGGCACCCCGGCATCGCCGGCAGCGTGAAGCCCCACGGTGCGGTGAGCTCGGAGCGGCAGTAGAAGGTGCCGCTCATCCGCAGCACGTGCAGGGCCTCCCCGACGGCGTCGGTCGGCGTCCACGGCGGGTGCAGCGTCATGGCCCCACTGTCGCGGCCGTCCGGCCGCGCGTCCAGGGCGCCTGGACGTTCGAGCAAGGAACGTGGATCCCGGGCCGTTCCCCGTCCTGTCCCCGGGCCCCAGGCTGGACGCACACCGACCGACGGAAGGGACCCGACATGATCACCGTTCTGGGCGCCACGGGGAACACCGGCGGACGGGTCGCGGCGCGGCTCGCGGAGGCCGGCCAGCAGGTCCGGGCGGTCTCCCGCTCCGGCCGCGCCGTGCCCGGGGCCGAGCCGTGGCAGGGCGACGCCACCGACCGCGACTTCCTGACCCGCGCCTTCACCGGCGCCGACGCGGCCTACGTGCTGCTGCCGTCCGACCTGTTCGCGCCGGACTACCACGCCGTGCAGGACCGGCTCGGCGAGGCGGTCGCCGCGGCGCTGCGGGCGGCCCGGGTGCCGTACGTCGTGGCGCTGAGCGCGCTGGGCGCCGAGGTGCCCGCGGGCACCGGCTACCTGACCGCGCTGCACCGCCAGGAGCAGCGGCTGCGCCGGCTCCACGCGGACGTGCTTCTCCTGCGCCCCGGGCTGTTCTTCGAGTCGTTCCTGCACGGCCTCGACGCCATGCGGTCGGAAGGCGTCCACGCGGACACCGTCGACCCGGACGTCCGGCTGCCGATGATCGCGACCCGGGACGTCGGGGACGCGGCCGCGGACGCCCTCCTCACCCGCACCCGCACCGGCGTGCGCGAGCTGCTCGGCCCGGCCGAGCTCACCGTGCCCGAGGCGGTCGCCGAGTTCGGGCCGCGGGTCGGGCTGCCGGACCTCGGCTACGTCCGGGTGCCGGAGGAGGCGATGGTCGGCGCACTGGTGGAGGCCGGGATGCCGCCGGACGTGGCCGCGCTGCACGTGGAGATGAACGCGGCCTTCAACTCCGGGCTCGTCCGGTCCTCCGGCCGGACGGCCGACGCGACCACCCCCACGACCGTCGCGACCTGGGCCGACGGCCTGGGGGTGACGGCGTGATCCTCCACGTTCTCGTCACTGTGACGATGATCGGCACCGCACTGCTGGCCGGGCTCTTCCTCGGCTTCTCGGTCGCCGTGATGCCCGGGCTGCACCGCCGGCCCGCGGCGGAGGCGGCGGGCGCGATGCAGGCGATCAACCGGGCGATCGTGAACCCGGTGTTCACCACGCTGTTCGTCGGCACCGGCCTGCTCGCCCTCCCGACCGCGGTCCTCGCGGCGCTCGCCGACGCCTGGTCCGTGGTCGCGGGGGCGGTGCTCGCGGTGCTGGGCGGGCACGTGATCACGGTCGCGGTGAACATCCCGCTGAACACCGCGCTCGACCGCTCCCCGGCCGACGGCGAGGCCTGGGAGCGGTTCGAGCGGCCGTGGATCCGCGCGCACACCGTGCGGACGCTGCTCACGGTGGCCGCGGTCGTACTGCTCGTGGTGTGACCGAGCGGGGGATGGCCCGGGGCGGGCGGACGGGGCAGAGTGGGTGCCCGGTCCGCTTCCCCCGGGCCCGTCCCTTGTTCGGCACGACCCTCGGGGGAACCGGTGCATCCGTACGAGCGCCGCCGTCACGCCGCCCTGCGCGCGGACCAGGAGATCATCGGCCGGGCCGCGGCCTGGCTGCGGCACGACGCCGTCCAGGCCCAGTACGCCGGGCTCACGCATCCGGAGTACGCCTTCGGACTCGCCTCGCTGCTCGACGAGATCGCCCTCCGGGCGGCCGACGACGAGCACCTGCGCACCCATGCCGTCCGGGTCTGCCGGACCATGCTCGGCGACCGGATGGACATGCCGGCGACCCGCCGCACCCGCCGCCGGTGACCGCTACGCGGGCTTGTCGCCCTTGGCGAGGAAGCGGTGGTAGAGCAGGGCAGCCAGGGCGCCGCCGACGACCGGGCCGAGCAGGTAGGCCCACAGGGTGCTGAACTCGCCGGCCACGATCGCGGGCCCGAGGGTCCGGGCCGGGTTGACCGACCCGCCGGTGACCGGGCCCGCGATGAAGACCGCGACGGCCAGGGCCGCGCCCACCGCGACCGGCGCGAGGCTCGGGTGCACCCGGTCGTCCGTGGCGACGGAGACGACCACGAAGACCAGCAGGAAGGTCACGAGGAGCTCGACGAGGAAGGTCGTTGCGCCGCCGACGCCGGACGCCGGTGCCGTTGCGGCCAGGGCGGCCTCGTCCCGGCCGGGGTTGCCGAAGGTCAGCCAGGTCGCGAGGGCGCCGAGGATCGCACCGACGATCTGCGCGATCACGTACGCGGGCACGAGCCGCCACGGGAAGGCGCCCGTCGCCGCGAGCCCGATCGTCACGGCCGGATTGACGTGTCCACCGGACACGTGGCCGATCGACGCCACGACGACGAGGAGGGCCAGCCCGAAGGCCAGCGGGATCGCCAGCGAGTCGTACACCGGCCCCGCGACCGGCCGGTCGAGCGTCGCGGCGACGGCGACGGCGGTGCCGCCGTAGATCAGGACGAAGGTGCCGATGAGCTCGGCCACCGTCGCGGCCGTGCTGCGGACCCCGATGCGGGAGCCGTACAGGCCGGGCGGGGCGCTGGACTCGGTGCGGGTGTCGATGTCGGTCACGGGGACCTCCGGCGGTGTGCGGTGGAGACCGGACGACGGGCGTCGCCCGGCGGTGGCCGCGGGATAACACCGATTCGTCCCTTCACACCGCCTGTCTGCACCGTTCGCGGCCGGAAACTCGCCCGGGTGATCGTCCCCAGCCGTGGGGAGTTGTCCACAGGTCCGTCCACACCTGTGCACCGAACGCGCGTTCGATCCGTGCTCACGGGCTCGGCGCCCCGCTGCCGGCCTCCAGACCCCCGGCCACGTCGAGCACGACCAGGGCGGACCGGGCGTCGACGACTGCCCACGAGGATCGCAGGTCGAGCCCGCTGAGCGCCTCGATGCGGCGCAGCCGCTGGCTCACGGTGTTCGGGTGCAGGGTGAGCGCCCGTGCGGTCGCCCGCCGGTCCAGCCCCTGGTCGAGGTGGGTCCGCAAGGTCCGGAGCAGGGCCGTGCCGTGCTCGCGGTCGTGCCGGATCAACGGACCGAGGGTGCGGTCGGCGTACGCCCGCAGCGGATCGGGGTCACCGAGCTGCAGGAGCAGGCCGGCGACCCCCAGGTCGTCGAGGGCGATCGTCGGTCCCGTGGCCCCGTGGGCACGGCCGCCGGCGTCGGCGACCGCGAGCGCGCCCCGGGCGATGCGGTAGGCCTCGGCGAACCCGGCCCCGGCGGGGACCGGGCCGGAGACGGCGACCCTGGCGTCGTCGATCCCGCGGGCCGAGACGAGGGCGCGTCGGAGGTCCTCCGCGGGGACGCCGTCCCCGTCCGGCCACAGCGCCACGACCGCGTCCCGGTGCTGGGCGACCACCGGCCGCGGCCGGATGCCCGCGGCCAGCCTGGCCGCCTCGACCACCGCGCGCTGCAGCGCGGCCGGCGGGGCGGCGGCGCCCTCGGCCGTCACCCGGGCGACGAGGGCGCGGTGCGGGCGGCCGAGGTCGTGGCCGAGCAGGGCCGCCCGGTCCCGGACCGGTGCCGAGCCCGGATCCGCCCCGGCGAGCAGGTCCGCCAGCAGCTCGCCGCGCAGGTTCTGCTCGACCTCGAGCGCGGTCCGCTGCCGCAACAGCTCGAGCGACAGCACGATCGACGCGTGCTCCAGCGCCCGCCGGGCCAGCGGCTCCAGGGCGCCGGCGCGGGCGGGCACCAGGACCCGTGCCGCGACCTCGCCGGCGAGTACGACGTCGGCCACGACCTCGTCTCCCCGTGTGCGGACCAGCGGCGCACCCGGCGGCCGCGGCCCCGACCCGGCCGGGTCGACGAACGCGGGCTCCGGCTCGGGCTCCACGGGGTCGCCGCACGCGGCCAGCAGCCCGCCGCGCGCGTCGCGGACCACGACCGGCGTGCCGAGCAGGTCGTGCAGGGCGGTGGCGATGCCGGCCACCCCGCCGGCCCGGACCGCCACCCGCAGCAGCCGCTCGTGGATCTCCTCCGAGCGCGTCACCAGCTGGTGCTGGTGCCGCAGGTCCTCCAGGACGTGGGCCGAGGTGATCGCGATCGCCGCGTGCTCGGCCAGCAGCTGCAGCCGGTCGACCTCCTCCTCCGCGAACTCGTGCACGGCCGACCGGTAGCTGTTCAACGTCCCGATCACGCCCGACGCCGTGACCAGCGGCACCGACAGCATCGAGCGGTAGCCCTGCTCCCGGGCGACACCGCCCCAGATGAAGTTCGGCTCCCGGGAGATGTCCGCGACCGCACACGGCCGTCCCGAGCGGAAGGCCCGGCTCGACGGCGCGCCGCCGCTCGCGTCGGCCTCCAGCCGGACCGGCCGGTCGGAGTTCACCCGCGCGACGTACTCCTCCGTCAGCCCGCTCCACCCGGCGATGACCAGGTTCCGCTCGGCGGCGTCGGGCACCAGCACGCCGCAGAAGTCCAGCCCCAGCAGGGTGCGGGCCGTCGCGGCGACCAGGTCGAGCACGTCCCGCAGGCCGCGGCCGGCGTTGACGGCGGCCGTCAGCGCACCGATCGCGGCCAGCCAGGTCCGTAGCCCGGGCGCGTCGTCGCTCACCGGTGCAGTGTCCCGACCGACACCAGATGCCGCAAACAATGTCTCGGCGGACATCGTCGCCGCCCCCGGCTCTCGCCAGACTCGATCCCACTCGCTCGCACCACGAAAGGGCCAGGATGTCGACGACGACCACCTCTCCCCCTCCCGTCCGCACCGCGACCGCGACCGCCGACCGGCCGGTGCTGGACCCGGCCACCGGGGCGGTGATCCGGACGGTGCCGGACAGCACCCTCGCCGAGGTCGACGCCGCCGTCGCCCGGGCCCGGGCCGCCTTCACCGGCGGCGACTGGCCGGCCCTGTCCCGGACGCAACGCGGCCGGCTCCTGCTCCGCGCCGCCGACGTGATCGAGGCGCGGGCCGAGACGCTGTACCGGCTGGAGACCCGCAACAACGGCCGCCCGGTCACCGAGACCCGGGCCCAGCTCTCCCGGGTGCCGGAGTGGTTCCGCTACAACGCGGGCCTGCTCGCCGCCCGGCGCGACGCGGTCCTGCCCTCCGACGGCCCGTACCTCACCTACCAGCGGCGCGCACCGCTTGGCGTCTGCGGGATCATCACGCCCTTCAACCACCCGCTGCTGATCCTCGCCCGCAGCCTCTCGGCCGCGCTGGCGACCGGCAACACCGTCGTGGTCAAGCCGTCGGAGACCACCCCGCTGTCCACCCTCGCCCTGGTCGACCTGCTGGCCGAGGCCGGGATCCCCGACGGCGTCGTGACCGTGGTGACCGGCGGCCGTGAGGTCGGGGAACGGCTCACCGGCCACCCCGACGTCGCCAAGATCACCCTGACCGGCGGGACCGAGGCGGGCCGCGCCGCCGCCGTCGCCACCGCGCGCCGGTTCGCCCGGGTCACTGCCGAGCTCGGCGGCAAGACCCCGATCGTCGTGTTCGACGACGTCGCTCCCGAGGTCGCCGCCGAGGGCGCCGCGTTCGCCGCCTTCGTCGCCGCCGGGCAGTCCTGCGTGGCCGGCTCCCGGTTCCTCGTGCAGCGCGGGAGCTACGAGCGCTTCGTCGCCGCGCTGGCCCGCCGGGCCGATGCGATCCGGATCGGCGACCCGTCCGACCCGCGCACCCAGCTCGGCCCCATGATCAGTGCGGCTCAGCGGGACCGGGTGCTCGACCTGGTCGCGGCCGGCCGCGCCGAGGGCGGCCGGGTGGTCGCCGGGGGCCGGGCGCCCGACCTGCCGGCCCCGCTCGACGGCGGGTTCTTCCTGCGCCCGACCGTCCTCGCCGACGCCACCGTCGACATGCGGGTGGCGCAGGAGGAGATCTTCGGCCCGGTCGCCGTCGTGGTGCCGTTCGACGACGAGGCCGACGCGCTGGCCAAGGCCAACGACAATCGCTTCGGCCTGGGCGCCGGCGTCTGGACCCGGGACCTGGCGCGCGCGCACCGCGTCGCCGACCGGATCGAGGCCGGGATGGTCTGGGTCAACGACCACCACCGCCTCGAGCCCTCCCTGCCGTGGGGCGGGATCAAGGAGTCCGGGACCGGCCGCGACGCCGGTACGGAGTCCTTCGACGACTTCACCTGGATCAAGACCGTCGTCGTGCGCACCGCCGCCGACGACGTCGACTGGTACGGCGCCGATCCCTCCGCGGACGACGCGCCGGTCCGTCTCAACTGACCCGTCCCGACCCGGCGAAGGAGCCGATCATGTCGACCACCTCCGCGCCGAACCCGCCGGGCCCGCCCGGCTGGCGCACCGTCATCACCCGCACCCAGTGGCTCGTGCTGGCCGGCACCACGATGGGCTGGGCCCTCGACGGGTTCGCGGGCAGCCTGTACTCGCTGATCCTCGGCCCCGCGATGACCGAGCTGCTGCCGCACAGCGGGATCGCCGTGAACGGCGGCAGCATCGGGCTCTACGGCGGCCTCACCGTCGCCCTGTTCCTCTTCGGCTGGGGCACGGGCGGGATCCTGTTCGGGATCCTGGCCGACTACTTCGGCCGTGTCCGGGTCCTCTCCGCCGGCATCGTGACCTATGCGGTCTTCACCGCCCTGGCGGCGTTCGCCGACACCTGGTGGCAGCTGGGCGTGCTGCGCTTCGTCGCCGGTCTCGGGTCCGGGGTGGAGGCGCCGGTCGGCGCCGCCCTGGTCGCCGAGGTCTGGCGCAACCGCTACCGGGCACGCGCGTGCGGCGTGATGATGTCCGGCTACGCGATGGGCTTCTTCCTCGCCGCGCTGGCCTACGCGATCCTCGGCGGCCACGGCTGGCGGCTGATGATGGGCATCGCCGTGCTGCCCGCGCTGCTCGTGTACTTCATCCGCCGGCACGTGCCCGAGCCGCCGGAGGTCCGGCAGGGCATCCGGGCCCGGCGGGAGCGGAGGGCGAGCGGCCGGCGGACCGACGAGGACCGGTTCGTGCTGCACCGGCTGCTCACGCCGCCGCTGCTGAGGCGCACCCTCGTCGGCACGGCGCTGGCCACCGGCTCGCTCGTCGCCTTCTGGAGTGTGTCGACCTGGTACCCGCAGGTGATCCGGCAGGCCGCGGCGGCGGCCGATCTGGCCCCCGAGGTCGCCAACGGTCGCGTGGCCGTGGCCTCCATGCTGTTCAACGCCGGCGGCATCCTCGGCTACGCGACCTGGGGCTTCCTCGCCGACGCGATCGGCCGGCGGAAGGCCTTCGCCACCAGCTTCGCGATCTCGGCCGCGAGCGTGGCGTTCCTGTTCCCCTTCCCGCACGGCTGGGCCGTGTTCCTGGTCGGCATCCCGGTGGCCGGATTCGGCCTGTACGGCGCGCTGTCCGGGATCCTCGTCTACGGCCCGGAGCTCTTCCCGCCCTCCGTCCGCGCCACCGGCATGGCGCTCTACAACGGCATCGGCCGCTACCTCACCGCCGCGGGACCGCTCGTCGCCGGCGTGATCGCCGCGTCGTGGTTCGGTGGCGACCTCGGACTGGCCACCACCTGCGTGGTCGCCGTCGGGATGCTCGGCGCGCTCGGGCTGTTCTTCGCCCCCGAGACCCGCGGCGCACCCCTGCCCACGGATCCGGCCACCACCCCCACCCCCACCGAGGAGGCCCACCGATGACCGGCTACGAAGGCGCCCGCGCCGCCGTGATCGGCGGCTCGATCGGCGGGCTCACCACCGCGCTGCTGCTGCGCGACCTCGGGTTCGAGGTCGACGTCTTCGAGCGCACCCCCACCCCGCTCGACGGGCGCGGCGGCGGGATCGTGCTGCAGCCCGACACGGTCCGGTGGTTCGCCGAGCGCAGCGACCAGGATCCGGAGGCGCTGTCCACCGCCACCGAGTTCGTGCAGTACCTCGACCGCGCGAACGGCGTGGTGCACCGCGACCGGCGGCGCTGGACCTACACCTCCTGGGGCACGTTCTACCGCGCCCTGCTGGCCGACTTCGGGACCGAGCGGTACCACCTGGGCGAGTTCGCCTGCGGGGTCGCGCAGGACGACGACCACGCCACCGTCCGGTTCGTGACCGGCCGGCGCGCCGAGGCCGACCTCGTGGTCTTCGCCGACGGCATCACCTCGATCGGCCGCTCCCTGCTCGACCCGGAGGCGACGCTGCAGTACTCCGGCTACGTCGGCTGGCGAGGCACGGTGCCGGAACACGAGCTGAGCGAGGGGACCCGCGCGCTGCTCGGCGACGCGATCTCCTACAGCGTCGTGCCGCATTCGCACATCACGCTCTACCCGATTCCCGGCGAGAGCGGCACCGGGCCGCAGCACCGGCTGATGAACTACGTCTGGTACCGCAACGTCCCGGCCGGCGCCGAGCTGGCGGAGATGCTGATCGACAAGCGCGGCTTCACCGGCACGGTCTCGCTGCACCCCGGCCAGGTCCAGGACCGCTACGTCGACGAGATGCGCGAGACCGCCGCCGCCCTGCTCGCCCCGGCCGCCGCGGAGGTCGTCGCCGCCACCGCGCAACCGTACGTCCAGGTCGTGTCCGACGTCCGGTCCTCCCGGATGGCGGACGGCCGGATCGCGCTGATCGGCGACGGTGCCGCGGCTGCGCGCCCTCATGCCGCGGCCGGCACCGCCAAGGCGGCCGCCGACGCCTGGGCCCTCGCCGACGCGCTCACCGCGGCCGACGGCGACGTGCCCGCCGCCCTCCGCAAGTGGGAGCCCGCGCAGCTCGAGCTCGGCGCCCGGCTGCTGGAGCGCGTGAAGGACATGGGCGAGCGCTCGCAGTTCCGCAACACCTGGACCCCCGGCGACCCCACCCTGCGGTTCGGTCTCTACGGCCCCGGCCGCTAGAAAGGATCTCTCCCATGAGCGACACCACCTTCCTGTCCGACCTGCCGCTCGCCGGCTCCCTCGTCGGCACGGACTTCGCCGGCTGGTCCCCCGAGCTGCGGGCCGAGTTCGCGGCCCACGAGTTCGACGGCGAGGTCGGCTCCCGGCTGCTCAGCGCGGACGACCGCGTCCGCGTCTGGGAGATCCGGCTCGCGCCCGGCCAGCGCTGGCACGCCCACCGGCACGTCCTCGACTACTTCTGGACCGCGGTGAACCCGGGCCGCAGCCGCCAGCACACCAGCGACGGCACGACTCGCGAGGTCGCCTACGCCGCCGGCGAGACCCGGCACTTCACCTTCGCCGCCGGACAGTACCTGCTGCACGACATCGAGAACGTCGGCGACACCGACCTGGTGTTCACCACCGTCGAGCACCTCGACAGCGCCAACCAGCCCCTGGACCTGTCGTGATCGGCCCGCTCGCGGACGGCCCGGTCGACGTCCACGCCCACTGGCTGCCGGAGGAGCTCTTCGCCCTCCCACCCGGTGCGCCCTACGGCCCGCTGCACGACCGGGACGGGGAGCTGCACCTCGGTGCGGTGCCGCTGTCCATCGCGACCCGGGCGATGAGCGACGTGCCGGCGATCCGGGCCGACATGGCCGCCGCCGGCATCGGGGTGCGGGTGCTCTCCGCGCCGCCCTTCGCCTTCCCCGTCGCGGGGCCGGCCGCGGCCTACGTCGAGGCGTTCAACAGCGCGCTCGGCGCGATCGTCGCGGGCTCCGGCGGGGCCCTGGTCGGGCTGGGCCTGGTCTCCCTCGACGCACCCGGCCCGGCCACCGCGCAGCTCGAGGAGCTGGCCGGACGGCCCGGGATCGCCGGGGTCGCCGTCCCGCCGCTGCTCGCCGGGGCGTCCCTCGACCGCGGGGTACTGCGGCACGTCCTCGGCGAGGCGTCCCGGCTCGGACTGTCCGTGCTGGTCCACCCGATGCAGCTGCCGCGCCCGGAGTGGGCCGACCACTACCTCGCCAACCTCGTGGGAAACCCGGTCGAGACGGCCACCGCGGTCGCGGCGCTGCTGCTCGGCGGCGTCCGCGAGGCCCTGCCGGACCTGCGGGTGTGCTTCGTCCACGGCGGGGGCTGCACCCCGGGGCTGCTCGGCCGCTGGGACCACGGCTGGCGCACCCGGCCCGATGTCCGGCGGGACTCGACCCGTCCGCCCGGGGAGGCCGTGCGCGCCCTGTGGTTCGACACCGTCACCCATGATCCGGGGCTACTCGACCTGCTGGTCGCACGGGTCGGCAAGGAGGCGGTGGTGTGCGGCAGCGACCACCCCTTCGACATGGCACAGCGTGACCCCGTCGGGTTCGCCACCGGCGTCGGGCTCGACGCCGCCGCGCTGACCGCCAACGCCCGCGCCTTCCTGGGGGCCGGCCGGTGAGCGCCCTGTTCACGCCGGTGACGCTGCGCGGACTCACGCTGCCGAACCGGATCTGGCTCTCACCGATGTGCCAGTACAGCGCGGGCGCGGACGGCGTGCCCACCGACTGGCACCTCGTCCATCTCGGGGCCCGGGTCACCGGCGGGTTCGGGCTCGTCCTCACCGAGTCCACAGCGGTCTCGCCGGAGGCCCGGATCAGCCCGCAGGACACCGGCCTGTGGTCCGACGCCCAGGTCGCGGGCTGGCGGCGGATCACGGGCTTCGCGCACGCCCACGGCACGCCGATCGGTGTGCAGCTCGGGCACGCCGGGCGCAAGGCCGCCACCTTCGCCCCGGGGTCCGGACGGGGGTCCGTCCCGGTCGGCCAGGGCGGGTGGACCGCCCTCGGACCGTCGCCGCTGGCCTACCGCGGCTACGCGACCCCCGCCGAGGCGACGGCCGCCGACCTGGAGCGGATCGTCGCGGACTTCGCGGCGGCGACCGCCCGGGCCGTCGACGCCGGCTTCGACGTCGTCGAGATCCACGGCGGGCACGGCTACCTGCTGCACCAGTTCCTGTCGCCGCTGGCCAACCGGCGCTCGGACCGCTACGGCGGGTCCTTCGACAACCGGGTCCGGCTGCTGCTGGAGGTGGTGGAGGCGGTCCGGGGTGCCTGGCCCGCGGAGCGGCCGCTGCTCGTCCGGATCTCGGCGACCGACTGGGTCGACGGCGGCTGGACGCCGGAGGAGACGGTCGACCTCGCCCCGCTGCTGCAGGACCGCGGGGTCGACCTGGTCGACGTCACCACCGGCGGGCTCGATCCCGACCAGCGCATCCCGGTCGGCCCCGGCTACCAGGTCCCGTTCGCCCGGCGGGTCCGCGCCAAGGCCGCGGTCCCCGTCGCGGCGGTCGGCCTGATCACCGAGCCGGACCAGGCCGAGGCCGTGCTCGACGAGGGATCCGCCGACGTCGTGCTGCTCGCCCGCGAGGCGCTGCGGGACCCGGCCTGGCCGTTGCGCGCGGCGGCGCACCTCGAGCCAGGGACCGTGCGGGACCGCTACCCGCGCCAGTACCTGCGCGCCGCGCCGCCCTCCTGAGCGGACCGGGCCCCGCCGGCGCCCTCAGCCGTGGCCGTGGGGAGTTGTCCACAGGTCCGTCCACACCTGTGGATCGAACTACTGTTCGAGGTCCGCGGGCCCCTCCGCCACGGCCATCCCGAGCTGGTCGGCGACCAGGCCCATGACGTCCTGTACCGCCACCGTGTCGGCCAGCGGCATCACCGCGCTCTCCGCCAGGCCCGCCTTGACCCCCTCGGTGACCTCGGCGATCTCGTGGGAGTAGCCGGCGCCGGTGGCCGGCAGGTGGAGCTCCTCGGGCTCGCCGCCGTTGCGGTGCACGAGCAGCCGGGAGGGGTGGTGGAAGCGCGGCGGCACCTCGATCCAGCCGCCCGTGCCCACGACCCGCGCCATCCCGGGGGACTGGCAGCGCAGCGAGGCGAACAGGGTGGCGCTGCGGCCCTCGGGGTAGCCGAGCAGGATCGCCTCCTCGACGTCGACGCCCTCCTCGACCATGTGGCCGTGCACGGTGACCGTCTCGGGGTCGCCGAGCACCATCTGCGCGAACGAGATCAGATAGACGGACAGGTCGAACAGGGCGCCCCCGCCGAGCGCGGGGTTGTAGAAGCGGTCGTCCGGGCTGGTGGGCTGCTGGGCGCCCAGGTCCGCCTGGACCGCCATGACCTCGCCGATCGCGCCCTCGGCGATCAGCTCCCGCATCCGCACGATCGCGGGCTGGAAGCGCGTCCACATCGCCTCCATCACGAACACGCCCCGCTCCGCCGCGAGCGCCGCGATCTCGCGGGTGGCCTCGGGCGTGACGGTGAAGGCCTTCTCGACCAGCAGCGCCTTCCCCGCCCCGATCCCGGCGAGGGCCACGGCGCGGTGCAGCGGGTGCGGGGTGGCGATGTAGAGGACGTCGACCTCGGGGTCCTCCACGATCCCGCGGTAGGTGTCGTGCACCGTGCCCGCGCCGACCTCGGCGGCGAAGGCCTCCGCCCGCCCCTTCGACCGCGACGCGACCGCGACCACCTCGGCGTCGGGCACGTGCACGAAGTCCGCCGCCACCTTCCGCGCGATGCGCCCCGGCCCGACGATTCCCCAGCGGACGGTCACCTGACCCCCTCCATGAGCCGCTTCAGCAGCGGCGTCGACAACGCGACGAGCAGCCCGACCACGATCGCGACGGCCCCGAGCACCCCGAAGTACGCGCGCTCGGAGTCCTCGCCGTAGAAGCCTGCCAGGGCCCCCGACAGCGCCGAACCCAGCGCCACGGAGAGGAAGAACAGCCCGACCATCTGCGCACGGAACGCCTCCGGCGCCAGCTTGGTCGACACCGACAGCCCCACCGGCGAGATCATCAGCTCGGCGATCGTGAACACGAAGAGGATGCCGATCAGGCCGAGCAGCGGCGCGCTGTTCGGGCCCCCGCCCGCCATCGGCAGGAACAGCAGGAAGGCGACGCCCATGATCGCCGCGCCGAGCCCGAACTTCACCGGGGTCGCCGGCTGGCGCGGGCCGAGCTTCGTCCACAGGGCGGCGAAGGCGCCGGACAGCACGATGACGAAGATCGGGTTGATCGACTGGACCCACGCGACCGGGAACTCCCAGCCGAACAGGTTCCGGTCCAGCCGCTGGTCGGAGTAGATCGTGACCACCGTGAACTGCTGCTGGTAGAGCGACCAGAAGGCCGCGCTGGCGATCCACAGCGGGATGAACGCGAGCACCCGGTGCCGCTCGACGGGGGTCACCCGCCGGCTGCCGAGCATGAGGGCGAAGTAGCCGACGGCGGCCGCGCAGGTCACGACGATCACCGCGAGGTCGAGCCGGTCCGCGCTCAGCACGCCGGTGAGGGCCAGCACGAGGATCACGACGACGGCGAGGGCGCCGACCACGATCACGCGCACCCGCTCGCGGTCGCCCAGCGGGGACGGGACCTCGTGCGCCTTCGGCGGCAGGTTCTTGCGCCGGATCGCGTACTGGACCAGCCCGGCGGCCATGCCGACCGCGGCGAGGCCGAAGCCGAGGTGGAAGCCCGCGGTGGACTGCAGCAGCCCGGTGAGCAGCGGGCCGACCAGGGCACCGAGGTTGATGCCGAGGTAGAACAGCGAGAACCCGGCGTCGCGGCGCTCGTCACCCGGCGCGTAGAGAGTGCCGACGAGGGCCGTGGCGTTGCCCTTCACCCCGCCGCTGCCCAGCGCGACCAGCACCAGCCCGACGCCGACGCCGGCCAGGCCCGGGATCACCGCGAGCGCGACGTGCCCGGCCATGACCACGATCGCGGCGTAGAACAGGGTCCGCTCCGCGCCCAGCACCCGGTCGGCGAGCCAGGTGCCGACGATCGTCGACAGGTAGACCAGGCCGCCGTAGGCCCCGACGATGCCGGCGGCGGTGGCCTCCGGGATCCCCAGGCCGCCCTGCTCCGCGGTGTAGTACAGGTAGATCAGCAGGATGCCCTGCATGCCGTAGAAGGAGAACCTCTCCCACATCTCCACCCCGAACAGGGCGGACAGCAGGGACGGCTGGCCGAAGAAGCCGCGGTCGGCGCGCTCCTCGGTCAGCGGTCGGACGTCGCTCATGCCGGACACCCTGTCACCGCAGGTCGTCGGGCGTCGCACCGGAGCACCGATCGGCTCACAACCGCCGGTAACCCGGATGGACGCCCGGGGTGAGGCCGTGGGCGTCGGCCAGACGGGCGAGCAGGTCGCGGAGCCGGGCGCGGTCGGCCTCGGCGAGCGGGCCGCAGATCGCGTCGTCGTGCGCCCGGCCGACCTCGCCGATCCGCCGCAGCAGGGCCTCGCCGGCCTCGGTGAGGTGCAGGGCGTGCAGGCGCCGGTCGTCGGGGTTGCGGCGGCGCTCCACCAGCCCGCGCTCGTCCAGCCCGTCGACCAGCGCGACGAGCCGGCTGGGCGGCGTGCCCAGCAGCCGGGCCAGCGCCTGCTGCGAGCGCCCCGGCTCGGCCGCGATGGCGCGCAGCAGCCCGGTCTGCGGCGGCGTGAGGTCCAGCTCCGCGATCCGCTCGGCGAACCGGCCCGCGGCGTAGGCCCCCAGCTGGGCCAGCAGGAACGCGGAACCGGGGCCGCTGGGGTCGATCACGCCGGAACCGTATCCGTTGACAAACCGTATACACAAGTGAACAATTCTCGCGTGTAACCGATCTGAGGGGGAATGATGACCACGGACACCACCCGGCCCGCCGCCACCCGTCCCGACCGCCAGGGCGGCCCACCGCTCCTGGTGCCGGCGCTCGCCTTCGCCGCGCTCACGGTTGCCGGGGCCGTGCTCGGCTCCTCCGGTCCCCGGCCCGGCACCGGTGCCGCGGACGTCCTCGCCTGGACCGCCGGCCACGGGACCGTGCTGTCCGTCGGAGCTGCGCTGCTGCTCGGGTCGGCGTTCCCGCTGGTCGTCTACGCCGCCACGGCGGTGCGGCGGCTCCAGCGGCTCGGCGTCTCCGCACCGGGGCCGCTCATGGGCTTCGCCGGCGCCGTGCTGGCCGCGGGCGCGCTGAGCCTCAGCGCGCTGACGGGCTGGGTCGCCGCGCAGACCGCGGGCCTGGGGGACGCCGCGCTGGCCCGCGCCCTCGTCTGGCTCTGGTTCGCGACCGGCGGCATCGGCTTCGCCGCGCCGCTCGGTCTGCTGATGCTCGGCCTCGGGGTGCCCGCGCTGATCCGCGGGCTCGTGCCGCGGTGGCTCGCGTGGGCCGCGCTGGTGATCGGCGGACTGGCCGTGCTCAGCACGTTCGCCCTGATCACGGACGTGCTCTACCCGCTCATCCCCGTCGGGCGGTTCGGCGGCGTCGTCGTGCTGCTGGCCTTCGCCGTGGCCCTGCCGACCACCGCGCGCCGCGGCGTGACGACGGAGGCGGCCCGATGAGCCGGCCCTTCCGCTTCGGGATCGTCGCGGCGCCGCAGGGCCCGGGCGAGACGTGGACGGCCCGCGCGCGCCGGATCGCCGACCTCGGCTACTCGACCCTGCTCACTCCGGACAACCTGCACCTGCACGCACCCCTGCCCGCGCTGGCCGCCGCGGCCACCGCCGTCCCCGACCTGCGGGTCTGCCCGTTCGTGCTGGCCGGGCCGCTGCGCACCGCCCGCGCCACGGCGTGGGAGGCGCACACGATGACCGCGCTGACCGGCGGCCGGTTCGACCTGGGCATCGGCACGGGACGCCCGGACGCCCGTGCCGAGGCCACGGCGCTCGGCATGCCCTGGGGCACCGCGGCCGAGCGGCTCGCCCAGGTCCGGGCCGCCGTCGCCGCGCTGCGCGAGCTCGACGGGGACGCGCACACGCCCGTGCTGATGGCCGCGTCCGGGCCGAGGGCGCTCGGTCTCGCGGCGGAGGTCGCCGACGTCGTGACCCTGGCCGCACAGCCCACCACGCCGCGCGCGGAGGTGGCGCGGATGGCCGCGGACCTGTGGGAACGCGCCGGCGGTCGCGACCTCGAGATCGCGATGAACGTCTTCGTGGTGGGCGAGGAGATCCCGGACCGGGCGGTCCGGTGGGCCGGCCCGGGCGCGGCGGAGGCGCTGCGCGACCCCGACACCCTCGTGGTGCTGCGGGGCACGCCGGACGAGATGGCCGCCGAGCTCGAACGGCGGCGGGCCGAGCTGGGCGTGAGCTACCTGGCCGTGAGCGAGCCGTTCGCGGAGGCGCTGGCCCCGGTGGTGGAGCGGCTCACGGGCCGCTGAATCCGGGGTCGCGGTGGTCGCCGCCGAGGGGCCAGGTGGCCAGGTCGTCGTACTGCGGCCCGGGGCGGCTGCGGACCAGGCGCAGCGTGTCGGCCCGCCAGGTCCGGCCGGTGAACCCCGCCAGCGCCCGGACCGCCGGGGCGAGCCCGCCGACGCCGCCCCGGCCGCGGGCCAGGGTGAGGTGCGCCGCGAAGCGCCGGTCCTCCAGCGCGACACCGGCGGCCCGGGCGACCGCCGCCACCTCGGCCGCGAGCGCGCCGAGCCCCGCCGTGTCCCCGGCCAGCCCGGTCCACAGCACCCGCTCGCCGAACCGGCCTGCACCGGTCAGGGCGAGCTCGACGGGGGCGGACCGGGCCGCGACCCCGGCGAGGCCGGCCCGCACGCCGTCGACGGTGTCCTCGTCGAGCTCGCCGAGGAAGGCGAGGGTGAGGTGCCACTGCTCCGGCCGCGTCCACCGCGGCCCGCGGAGGTTCCGCTGCACCGGCGCCAGCGCGGCGGCCAGCTCCGCGAGCGCCTCGGGAGGCGGGACGACGGCCACGAACACACGCACGACCCGATCCTGCCCGGTGCGCGAACCCGCCGTGATGTGCCTCCGCCGCCGGTTAGGCTCGGACGGGTGACACTCGTCGTGAGCCGGTTGGCCCGGTACCCCGTGAAGTCCTGCCGCGGCGCCGGGGTCACGGAGGCACGCGTGGAGCCGTGGGGCCTGGCGGGGGACCGCCGCTGGATGGTCACCGAGCCGGACGGCACCTTCGTCACCGCCCGGGCTCTGCCCCGGCTCCTGCTGGTCCACCCCGAACCCGACGGGCAGGGCCTGGTCCTGCACGGCCCGGGCGCCGCACCGCTGCCCGTGCCGGTGCCCGACGGCGGCCCGCTGGTGGACGTCGTCGTCTGGCGGGACCGGGTCAAGGCCACGTACGCCGGGGACGCGGCGGCCGCGTGGCTCACCGAGCTCCTCGGCCGGCCGCTGCAGCTGGTGCACCTCGACGACCCGCGCCGCCGGCCCGTCGACCCCGAGTTCGGCGCCGCCGGCGACACCGTCTCCTTCGCCGACGGCTACCCCCTGCTGCTCACCACGGACGGCTCGCTCGCGGCCCTGAACGAGCTGATCGCCGCGGGGCCGAACCCGGGCGAGGGCCCGGTTCCCATGACCCGGTTCCGGCCAAGCGTGGTCGTGGCCGGGTCGGCGCCGTGGGCGGAGGACGGCTGGACCGCGCTGCGGATCGGCGAGGCCCGGTTCCGCGTGGTCAAGCCCTGCGGCCGCTGCGTGGTCACCACCCTCGACCCGGACACGGCCGAGCGGGGCCGCGAGCCGCTGGCCACGCTGGCCCGGCACCGGCGGATCGGCAAGAAGGCCGTGTTCGGGACGAACCTCGTGCCGGACACCCCGGGCGTCACGATCCGGGTGGGGGACGAGGTCGAGCCGCTGGAGTGACCGGGGCGGCAACGGTGAACCGCGTCGGGCCCGGAGCCGTGTCTCCTCGTGCCGGCGCCCGCACGGGTACCGGCGTGCCACGCCGAGGAGTACCACCCATGACCGTGACCACCCCGTCGGAGACCGCGCCGCCGCCCGCGTCCGACGATCGGCCGCGCCGCGCCCGGCGGATCGGCTCCGTGCTGCTCACGGCGCTCGCGGCGGTGCTGGTGCTGGTCGCGCTCACCGCGCCGGCGGAGGTCGTGCAGCTGGAGCCGCTCGCCTTCCTCCGGCTGCCGGTCGAGGGCCTGGCCGGGGCCGAGCTGCTGCTCCTGCTGCGCGGGCGGGCCCGCCGGGTCGCCGCGCTCGCCGGCGGGGCGCTGCTCGGGGTGCTGCTCCTGCTGCGGGTCACCGACCTGGGCTTCCGCTCCGTGCTGGTCCGCCCCTTCGACCCCGTGCTCGACGGCGCGCTGCTCGGCAACGCCGTCGACTTCCTGAACGGGTCGTTCGGCCGGGCGGGCGGCATCGCGGCGATGATCGGGGCCGGGCTGCTCGTCGTCGCCGTGCCGGTGCTCCTGGCGCTCGCGGTGCGCCGGCTGGCCGGTCTCCTGGGCGAGCACCGACGGACGAGCGCCCGGGTCGTGGCGGTGCTGACCGCGGCCTGGGTGGTGTGTGCCGTGCTCGGGGCGCAGCTCCTGCCGCCGGTCCCGTTCGCCGCTCGCAGCGCCGCCTCACTGGCCTGGGCCACGGCGGAGCAGGTGCCGGTCAGCATCGCCGACGAGCGGGAGTTCGCCCGCCAGGCCTCCGTCGACGCCTTCCGCGACACCCCGCCCGACCAGCTGCTCGGCGCGCTGAAGGGCAAGGACGTCGTCGTCGCGTACGTGGAGAGCTACGGGCGCAGCGCCGTCGAGGACCCGCAGTACGCGGCCGGGGTCGGGGCGACCCTGGAACGCGGCGACCGGGACCTGGCCGCCGCCGGCTTCGGGAGCCGCAGCGGGTGGCTGACCTCCCCGATCGCGGGCGGCGGGAGCTGGCTCGCGCACGCGACCTTCCTGTCCGGGCTGTGGATCGACAACCAGCAGCGCTACCGCAGCCTCACCTCCAGCGACCGGCTCACCCTGACCAAGGCCTTCCAGCGCGGAGACTGGCGCACGGCGGACGTGATGCCAGGGACCAGCGCGGCCTGGCCCGAGGGCGCCTTCTACGGCGTCGACCGGCACTACGACGTCCACGCCCTCGGCTACCGGGGGCTGAACTACAGCTGGTCACCCATGCCGGACCAGTTCGCGCTGTCGAGGTTCCAGGAGCTCGAGTACGGCGTGCCCGGCCGCGGGCCGCTGATGAGCGAGGTCACACTGACCTCCAGCCACGTGCCCTGGACGCCGGTGCCGACCATGCGGGACTGGAACTCGCTGGGCGACGGCAGCGTGTACGACGAGGAGGTGCGCGCGGCCGCCCCGCCGGACGTCGTGTGGAGCGACCCGGCCCGGGTGCGCGACAGCTACCGGCGCACGATCCAGTACTCGCTCGAGGCCCTGACCTCGTGGGTGACGCACTACGGCGACGACGACCTGGTGCTGATCGTGCTCGGCGACCACCAGCCCGCGCCGATCATCACCGGCGGGAGCCCGAACCACGACGTCCCGATCTCGGTCGTGACCAGGGACAGGACGGTGCTGGACAAGGTCGCCGCCTGGCAGTGGCAGCCGGGCCTGACGCCGGCGACCGACGCGCCGGTGTGGCGCATGGACGCCTTCCGCGACCGCTTCCTCGACACCTTCCGCTGAGCTCAGGCGGGCAGGGCCAGCAGGTCGACGTGCCCGACCTCGCCCCGGAGCTCGCCGGACCGGAGCCCGGCGAGGCGTCGTCGCAGGTAGGGGCCGGCCTCCCGGGCCAGCGCGGGCTCCTGCGCGCACGCGGCGGCGATCCAGCCGCGCAGCCACTCCTCGGTCAGCTCCGGGTGCGCGGGGCCGAGCCGCCAGGGGCTCGGCCGGACCGTCACCTCGGCGCCGAGCGCGCGGAACGCCTCGGCCGCCACGGCACCGGCGTCGGGCCCGAGCAGGCGGCGGCCGTCGACGACCCGGCGCTGGTGGGCGTCGAACGCGGCGGCGAGGTCGGCGTCGAGCGGCTCGGCCGGGTCGAGGCGGGCCCCGCCCGTCACGGACAGGGTGAACAGGGCCGCGGCCCCGGCGTCGACGCAGAGTCCGGCGAGCCGGTGCACCTCCTCCCCGGTGAGCAGGTCGAGGAGGGCCGAGCAGGTCACCAGCGAGGTGCCTGCCAGGTCGGTGAGCTCGGCCAGCTCCCCCTCGACGGGCTCGCCGGGCACGGACCCCGCGGCGATGGCCAGCAACCGCGGGTCGCGGTCGTGCAGGTACCAGCGGTGCGGCCGGGGCAGGCGCGGGGCGAGCCAGCGACCCATCGACCCGCTGCCGCAGCCCAGGTCGCGGACCACGAGCGGCGGCTCCAGGCGCGCCGCGACGAGGGAGGCGAGGTCGGCGGCCCGGGCCCCGGCGTCGGCCGGCTCGCGCAGCGCGAGCCAATCCGGTTCACAGACGGGCGACCCCGGGGTACTCATCCTCGCGTCCCATTCCATCCGCGCCCCTCCCGGTTGAACCGCCGGCCGCACCCGTCCGTGTAGGAGATGTGTACCTGCAGAGCCCCCTGACGACCTCCCCCGGCACGGCCCTCCCGCTCGACCGGCAGCAGGCCGCGGCGGCCGGCGCCCAGCTCGTGCTGCTCACCGCGCTCACGGCGGCGACCGGACTGGGCCCCGCCGGCTGGCTGGCCGGCGCCGCCTACGCGGCCGGGTTGCACGCGCTGCTGGGCGGGGCCGCCCGCCGCGCCCGGGCGGAGACGCTGGGGCCGGCGGACCTGGTCACGCTCGGCCGGGCGGTGCTGATCGGCGGGGTGACGGCGCTGGTCGTCGACGGGCTGGGGTCGGTGGGGCCCGCGGTGCTCCCGCTCGTCGGGCTGGCCTCGGTCGCCCTGGCGCTCGACTTCGTCGACGGCCGGGTGGCCCGCCGCACCGGGACCGCGAGCGCACTGGGGGCGCGGTTCGACATGGAGACGGACGCCTTCCTGCTGCTCGTGCTGAGCGTGCAGGTCGCCGCCGTCGCCGGGCCCTGGGTGCTGGTCATCGGCGGGCTGCGGTACGCGTTCGTCGCCGCGGGCCGGGTGCTGCCATGGCTGACCGGAAGCCTCCCGCCCCGGTTCTCCGCGAAGGCCGTGGCCGCGGCGCAGGGAATCGTGCTCGTGGTGGCCGCGGCGGGGATCCTGCCGGTGGCCGCCGCCGTCGTGCTCGTGGCGGGGGCCCTGACCGCGCTGCTGTGGTCCTTCGGCCGCGACACCCTGGTGCTGTACCGGCGGCGGGCCGCCCTCTAGCTCCGCGGACCACCGCCTCCGGGGCTACTTCCCGAGGGCCTGCACGCCGGCCGCGGCCAGGGGCTCGACCGCGCCGCCGACCGTCTCGAAGCCCTCGCCGAGGGTCTTGCCCGCCACGAACCGGGCGTGGATGCCCTCCGCGATCACCGCGGCCTTGAAGTAGCCGAGGGCCAGGTAGAAGGGCCAGTCGCCGACGTCGCGGCCCGAGGTCTTCGCGTAGCGCGCCACCAGCTCCTCCCCCCGGGGCATCCGGGGCGAGGTGGCCGCCGCACCGCCCGCGAGCACCGGGTCGAACACCGGGTCGGAGTAGGCGACGTGCAGGCCGAGGTCCGAGAGCGGGTCGCCGAGCGTGGACATCTCCCAGTCGACGAGCGCCCGCACCTCGGTGACGTCCGTGGGCGCGAGGATCGCGTTGTCGATGCGGAAGTCGCCGTGCACGATCGACGCACCGGACTCCTCCGGGGTGATCTCGGCCAGCCGGGTGTGCAGGGTCTCGACGTCCGGCACCTCCCGGGTCCGCACCCGCGTCCACTGGTCGTACCAGCGCCGGACCTGCCGGCCCAGGTAACCCTGCGGTCGCCCGAAGTTCTCCAGCCCGACGGACACCGGGTCCACCGCGTGCAGCGCGGCCAGGGCGTCGATCAGCGCGAAGGCACAGTCGTGCACCTCGGTGTCCGTGAGCGCGGCGAGCTCCTCGCCGGTGCGGATCACCCGGCCGTCCACGAACTCGACGACGGCGAACGGCGCCCCGATCACCGAGTCGTCCTCGCACTGCACGATCGGCCGCGCGACCGGCACCCCGTGCCCGTACAGCGCCGCGACCACCGTGTACTCGCGCTTCATGTCGTGCGCCGACGGCGTGAGCCCGCCCAGCGGGGGCCGCCGCAGCACCCAGGTCTGCGTGCCGTCCGTGAGCCGGTAGGTGAGGTTCGAGCGGCCGCCGTGCAGCAGCTCGGCGCTCAGCGAGCCGGTGCCCGGGACGTGCTCGTCGACGTACGCCTGCAGCTTCGGCAGGTCGAGTCCCTGCACGGCCACGGTGCCTCCCTCGGTCGTCGGCTTCCTCGTCGGCTAACGAGTGCTAGCCCCCATCGGAGCACATCACGGGAGTACTGTCACGGTCACGGCTATCACTCGTTAGCCATCAGGGGGTGACATGGGCACGGCGAGCGCCATCCGCGTGGCCGCGCTCGAACTGTTCGCCGCCCGCGGCTACGAGGGCACCACCATGGCCGACATCGGCGCGGCGGTGGGCATCCGCGGGCCGAGCCTCTACAAGCACGTGGCGTCGAAGCAGGACCTGCTCGTCGAGCTGATGACCGCCACCATGGACGGGCTGCTGGACCTGCACCGCGCGGCGGTGGGCGGGACGGACGACCCGGTCGAGCGGCTGCGCCGCGCCGTCGACGCGCACGTCCGCTTCCACGCCCGGCACCGGCTCGAGGCGTTCGTCGGCGCCAGCGAGATGCGCAGCCTGGCCGAGCCGCACCGCGGGAAGGTGCTCGGCAAGCGGGCCGAGTACGAGCGCTCCTTCCGCCGGCTGGTCGAGGACGGGGTCGCGGCCGGGCGCTTCCACGTGCCGTCGGTCCGGCTCGCCTCCTACGCCGTCCTCGACCTCGGCATGGGGCTGGCCACCTGGTACCGCGAGGAGGGCGAGCTCAGCGAGAACGAGGTCGTGTGGCAGCAGACGGAGTTCGCGCTGCGGCTGGTGGGAGCGGGACAGGGGTGGACGGGCACGGGTCGGGACGGGTAGCCACGGGTCCATGCCCCGCGCACTCGTCGTCGTCCACGAGACCGATCCCCTCCGGCAGCGCCGGCTCCCGGGGACCGTGCTGCCGGCCCTCGCCGAGCAGGGCGTGGAGACCGAGATCGCGACCTTCCTCGGCGGCGGGCAGGTGCCGGACCCGGCCGACCACGACCTGGTCGTGGTGATGGGCTCGGCGCAGGCCGCCTACGACGACTCGCTGCCCTGGCTCGCGCTCGAGCTCGCCTTCCTGCGCCGGGCGGTCGAGGTCGGCACTCCCGTGCTCGGCATCTGCTTCGGCGGGCAGGCGCTCGCGCGGGTCCTGGGCGGGACCGTCGGCCGCGCCCCGGAGCCGGAGCGCGGCTTCGTCGACCTGGACACCCTCCGCCCGGACGTGCTGCCGGCGGGGCGGTGGATGGAGTTCCACTACGACGCCTTCTCCCTGCCGCCCGGGGCGGAGGAGCTGTCGCGCAACGCCGTCGCGCTGCAGGCCTTCGCGTTCGGGCCCCACCTGGGCGTGCAGTTCCACCCCGAGATCACCCCGGACGTCTTCGACGCCTGGTTCGAGTCGCGCCCACCCGACGTCCGCGCCGCGGTCGCCGCCGAGGTGGACCTCGAGGCGGTGCGCGCCGAGCTGGCCTCGCGCGCCGAGGAGCTGGCCGACGCCTGCCGGACCCTGGTCTCCGTTTTCCTCGAGCGGGCGGACCTTCCCACGGCCGCCTGAGACACAGCGGGACTCCTCCGCCGGCGTCGCGCCGATGGCCGCGCCACACCACGAACCGGTGGCGTCTCACCCCCGCCGACGCCGCACACGCAGGCGGCGGGGCCCGCGGAAGCTGACGTTGGGCGAGAAGTCGAGCACCTGCCCCGGGACGAGCTCGAGGTCGGGCGCCGCGGCCGTGAGCAGCTCGAGCAGGATCCGGAACTCCAGCCGGGCGAGTGGCGCGCCGAGGCAGAAGTGCACGCCCTTGCCGAACGCCAGGTGGGGCCTCGGCTCACGGTGCAGGTCGAACCGCTCCGGATCGGGGTGCGCGTCCGGGTCGCGGCCCGCGGCGCCGAGCAGGAGCAGCAGGCGGGCACCCTCCGGCAGGTCGACGCCACCGACCGACACCGGGCGCGTCGTGCGCCGGCGCCAGGCGATCACGCTGGTGTCGTAGCGGAGCACCTCCTCCACCGCCGCCGGTACGAGCGCGGGATCAGCGCAGAGCGCCTCCCACCGGGCACCGTCCTCCAGTAGCCGGCGCAGGCCGTTGGTCGTGAGGTTCGTGGTGGTCTCGTGCCCGGCGAAGCTCAGCCCGTACACGACGTTGACGATCTCGTCGACCGACAGGTCCTCCGAATCGGCGAGGTGGGCCCGGAGGAGGTCGCTGGTGTAGTCGTCCGCGGGATCGGCGAGCCGCGCGTGCACGAAGCCCTCGCAGTACCGCCAGTACCGCACCATGTTCCGGGCGATCCCCGTCTGCTCCTCGGCGGTCGGCCGGCCCCAGCTGAACGCGGTGCGGTTGCCGCACCAGCCGCGGAGCATCTCGGTGTCCTCCGGCGGGAAGCCGATCAGCGTGAAGATCATGGACGCGGGCAGCGGGAAGGTCAGGGCCTCGACGACGTCGGGTTCCGGCTCGCGCAGCATCGCGGCGATCAGCTCCGCGGCCCTCGACCGGATGGCCGGCTCCACGGTGGCGATGCGCCGGGCCGAGAAGGCGCGGGCCGTGTGGCGGCGCACCCGGGTGTGCTTCGGCGGGTCGCAGTTGGACATCGTCGGGGAGGCGCGGAAGCCGGCCAGCACCTCGCGTGCCTCCGGGGCGGGCGGGAACACCGGATCCTGCGCGATCGAGGCGGAGAAGGTCGTCGGATCGCGGAAGACCGCGTCGATGTCGGCGTGCCGGGTGACCGCCCACATGTCGAGGACCGGCAGGTACGCGACGGGGTCGTGCTCGCGCAGCTCCGCGAGCAGCGGGTACGGGTCGGCCAGGTAGGCCGCGTCGAACGGGTCCACGTCCGCGCGCACCGGGCAGCCACGGGTCTCGGGTGCGGTCATCGTCGACCTCCGTCGTCGGGTGCACCCCAGGATGGGCGGCACCCCTGGTCCCGTAAAGCACACACGGTCGACCCGGCTCACCCGCCGGGGGCGGCGTTCGTCGAGTTCTGCGGGAACCGGCGCGCTCAGCGCACGTGCACGGGGAGCGTCTCCACGCCGTAGACGATCGAGGCGTCCCGGAACTCCAGCTCGTCGACGGGGACCGCGAGCCGCAGGTCGGGAAAGCGGCGGAACAGGGCGGGGTAGGCGGCGCGCAGCTCCATCCGGGCCAGCTCGGCGCCGATGCAGCGGTGGATGCCGTGGCCGAAGGCGTAGTGCGAGGCGGGCGCGCGGTGCGGGTCGAAGGTGTCCAGCCGCTCGCCGTCCCGGTCCGCGGAGAGCAGCGAGCAGATCACCGCGTCGCCCTCCTTGACCGCGACCCCGCCGATCTCGACGTCCCGGGTGGCGAAGCGGGGGAAGGCCACCTGCACCACGGTGAGGTGGCGCAGCAGCTCCTCGACGATCTGCCCGGACGCGGCGTCGTCCTCGCGCACCAGCCGGGCGGCCTCGCGGTCCTCGAGCAGGGCGACGGTGCCGAGCGCGAGCATGCTTGCCGTGGTCTCGAACCCGCCGGTCAGGACGCCGTCGGCGAGGCCGGCGAGCTCCTCGTCGTCGACCCGGTCGCCGTGCTCGCGGATGATCATGCCGAGCAGCCCGTCCGTGGGCTCGTCGCGCTGCTTCTTGACCTGCTCGCGCAGGAAGACCAGCGAGTCCGAGATCGCGCCGAGCGAGGCGCTGGCCCCGCCGAGCAGGTCGAACCGGGCGGTCGCGACCTCCTGGAAGGCCTCGCGCTCGGCGTACGGCACCCCGAGCAGCTCGCAGATCACGAGCGACGGGATCGGCAGCGCGAACTCCTCGACCAGGTCGACCGGGCCGGGGGCCGCGTCCATCCGGTCGAGGCACTCCCCCACGATCTCCTCGATCCGCGGGGTGAGCCGGGCGAGCCGGCGCATCGTGAACTCGGGTGTGAGGAGCTTGCGCAGCCGGGTGTGGACCGGGGGGTCGGAGAAGCCGAGGCCGCCGGGGTTCTCGCTCTCGGCCATCCCGACCTGCACGGCGAGGTGGTTGAAGTCGCTGGAGTAGGTGTCGACGGAGCCCAGCACGGAGCGGACCTCGTCCCGCCCGGTGACCAGCCACACGTCGATCTTCAGGGGCAGGTCCAGCCGGCTCACCGGCGCGAGGGTCCGCGTCTCCGCCAGCGCGGGGACCGGGTCGAGTCCGGACCGCCGTAGCGGCATCAGCGCGGAGTCGGGGAGCAGGGACCCCAGGTCGAGACCCTTCTTGTTCATGCGGGTCAGCTGACGCCGGACCAACCAGGACGCGAGTCGTGCTCGGAGCGTGGGCAGCACGCGGGCGACCCTAGCGGGGCCGCGTGAACGGCCGATGCAAACGTCGATACGACGCTGAGACACCCCTGAGACGGCATTCGGCGGAGCGTGGCCCCGGTCACGGGACCGGGACCACGCCCGACCGCACGCAGCGACGCCCGTGCCGACCCCCCGGCGGTCGACCACCGGCACGGAACGGTGCTGGTACGGCAGTACCAGAACCTACCCGTCGTGACGTGGTGGACAAAGCCGTCCGATGGACCGCCCGGCTACCTAGCCCGCACCGACGAGGGGCTCGGGGCCGACGAGGTAGTCCGCGTCCCGGGCGTCCGTGATCAGCATGTGCCCGGGGGCGTGCGCGATCGCGAGCGAGGGCCGGGACTCGACGACCGCGGCCTGCGGGGTGACCCCGCACCCCCAGAACACCGGCACCTCGCCCTCGCGGACGGTCACGGCGTCGCCGTAGTCCGGGGCGGCCAGGTCGGCGATGCCCAGCTCGGCCGGGTCGCCGACGTGCACGGGCGCGCCGTGCACGGACGGGTACCGCGCGGTCACGGCGACGGCCGTGTCCACCAGGTGCTCGGGGACCGGGCGCATGGAGACGACCATCGGGCCGCCGAGCGCGCCGGCGCCGCGGCACCGCCGGTCCGTCCGGTACATCGGGACGTTGCGGCCCTCCTCCACGTGCCGGACGGGGACGCCGGCGGCCAGCAGCGCCCGCTCGAAGGTGAAGCTGCAGCCCACGAGGAAGGCGACGAGGTCGTCCCGCCAGAACTCGCGGGCGTCGGGCGTCTCGGCGACCTGCACGCCGTCCCGGTAGATCCGGTACAGCGGGATGTCCGTGCGGACGTCGCCGTCGAGGATCGGGCCGCCGAACTCGCCGGGCTCCAGGACGTCGAGCACGGGGCAGGGCTGCGGGTTGCGCTGCGCGAACAGCAGGAAGTCCCAGGCCAGCTCGCGGGGCAGTGCGATGAGGTTGGCCTGCGTGTAGCCCGGGCACCAGCCGGCGGTCGGGGTCACGAGGCCGGCGCGGAAGCGGGCGCGGGCCTCGGCGGGCGAGTCGGTCATGCGTTCTCCCTGCTCGGGCCTGGTGAGCGGCGGTGTCCCGCACTCACAGGCGGATGCGGACGGGTTGGCCGGGGCGGACCTGGGCGGCGCGGTCGACGTCGGCGTCGCGCAGCACCGCGATCACCGGGTAACCGCCGGTCACGGGATGGTCGGCGAGGAAGACGACGGGTTCGCCGCCCGGCGGCAGCTGGATCGCGCCGCGGGTCAGACCCTCGCTGGGCAGCGAACCGGCCCCCTCGGCGACCTCGAGCGTCCCGCCCTCCAGCCGCATCCCCACCCGGTCGGTCCGGCCCGAGGCGACCCAGCGCACGGTGGCCAGCGCGTCCGGGTCGACGGCGTGCTCGGCGCGCGGCCCGCGGACCGCGCGCAGGGTGACGAGCCCCTCGGGCGGGGGTGCGACGGGCGCGACGTCGATCAACGGGTAGGCCGCCGGTTCCGGGCCGACCGGCAGCTCGGCGCCCTTCTCCAGCGGCTCGGGCCCGATGCCGGAGAGGACGTCCGTGCTGCGCGAGCCGAGCACGGGCGGCACCGCGATCCCGCCGCGCACGCACAGGTAGGTCCGCAGCCCGGACGACGGCGGGCCGAGCCGCAGCTCCTGCCCCCGCCGGAGCCGGAGGACCGCGTGATGGCCCACCGGCCGCCCGTCGACGGTCGCCGGGGCGGGCGCGCCGGTCAGCGCGACCAGCAGGTCCCGCCGGGCCCGGGCGGTGAACCCGCCGAGCAGGATCTCGACGCCGGCGGCGCCCTCGTCGTCGTTGGCGACGAGGCGGTTGCCGAGACGGAGCGCGGCGCGGTCGGCCGCGCCGGACCGGCCGACGCCGATCGCGGCCAGCCCCGGCCGGCCCAGGTCCTGGACCAGGGCCTGCGGGCCGACCTGCAGGACCTCGATCACGACACCTCCACGAACCGGACCTCCGCGCCCGGCTGCAGCAGCGCCGGCGGGTCGCGGTCGAGGTCCCACAGCTGCGCCTCCGTGCGGCCGATCAGCTGCCACCCGCCGGGCGACGCGCGCGGGTAGACCCCGCTGAACTCCCCGGCCAGGCCGACCGACCCGGCCGGCACCCTGGTGCGGGCCTCCTCCCGGCGCGACACCTGCAACCGAGGGTCGCCGCCGGACAGGTACGCGAAGCCGGGGGCGAACCCGCCGAAGGCCACCCGCCACGGCGTGCCGGTGTGCGCGGCGACGATCCCGTCCCGGTCCAGGCCGGTCAGCCGGGCGACGTCGTCGAGGTCCGGACCGTCGTAGACCACGGGGATCTCGACGGTCCCGGCCGGTGCGCCCGCCTCCGCGGGCCGCACCTCGAGCGCGTCGAGCGCCGCGCGCAGCCGCCCGAGGTCGGACCCCGACCGCGCGACGAGCAGCACGGTCCGCGCCGCGGGGACGACGTCGAGCACCCCGGGCAGCCCGGCTTCCCGGCAGGCGTCCGCGAGCGCGACCACCTCGGCGATCTCCCCCTCCGGCTCCAGCAGGAGCGCGGCGTCGCCGTAGGGCAGGACCCTCACACGAACCCCTTCAGCTCCACACCGGCCTTCTCCAGGCCCTCGCGCACCGCGGTCGCCATGGCCACCGCCCCCGGGGAGTCGCCGTGCACGCACGCGGACTCGGCCGCCACCCGCACGTCCGAGCCGTCGATCGCGCGGACCACGCCCTCGTCGAGCATCCGCAGCAGGCGCGCGGTGACCTCCTCCGGATCGTGCAGGACGGCGCCCTGCTCGCGGCGGCTGACCAGCGCCCCCTCGGGCGTGTAGGCGCGGTCGACGAAGAACTCGGACACCCCGCGCAGGCCCGCCTCCTCGGCCGCGCGCAGCAGCTCCGAGCCGGGCAGCCCCAGGATCGGCAGCGAGGCGTCGTACTCGGCGACGGCCTGCACCACGGCCCGCGCCTGCTCGCGGTGGTGCACCGTCGCGTTGTAGAGCGCGCCGTGCGGCTTGACGTACCGCACGACCGTGCCCGCCACCCGGCACATCGCCTCCAGCCCGCCGAGCTGGAAGAGCACGTCCGCGACGAGCTCCGCGGCCGGGACGTCCATGAACCGCCGGCCGAAGCCCGCGAGGTCGTTGTAGGCGACCTGGGCGCCCACGACCACACCGTTCGCCGCCGCGGCCGCCACGGTTCGCCGCAGCGTCGCCGGGTCCCCGGCGTGGAACCCGCATGCGACGTTCGCGCTGGTCACCAGGCCGAGCATGGCCTCGTCGTCGCCCAGCTCCCAGCGGCCGAAGGACTCACCGAGGTCGGAGTTGAGATCGAGTGCGTTCACGACGGCTCCTCCGGAGGGACACGGGTCATGCGAACAGGCTGCCCACCGCGGACAGCGACGACCAGCCGAGGTACAGCGCGATCAGCCAGGCGAGGACGCCGACGCCGAGCAGCCAGCGCGGGTAGCGGTAGCCGCCGAGCAGGTCGCGGCGGCGCCAGGCCACCCAGAGGATGACGGTGAACCCGATCGGCAGGATCAGGCCGTTGAAGGCGCCGGCGAAGACCAGCATCGTGACGGGCGCGGTCCCGATCAGCAGGTAGACCAGCGCGCTCAGTCCGATGAACGCGATGGTGAGCAGGTTGCGGGTGCGCGGCGGGGTCCGCTCGGTCGTGAGGAAGGAGACCGAGGTGTAGGCCGCACCGATCACCGAGGTGATGGCCGCCGCCCAGAGGATCACGCCGAACAGCCGTAGCCCGACCTGGCCCGCCGCGGCCTGGAACGCGCTCGCCGCCGGGTTGTCCTTCGCCAGCGCGACGCCGCCCGCGACCACGCCGAGCACCGCCAGGAACAGCACGACCCGCATCACGCCCGTGACGACGATGCCGAGGACGGAGCTGCGGGTGATCGGCCCGACGTTCTCCGGCCCGGTCACGCCCGAGTCCAGCATCCGGTGCGCGCCGGCGTAGGTGATGTAGCCACCGACCGTGCCCCCGATCAGGGTGGTGATCGCCAGGAAGTTGACGGTGTCCGGCAGGACGAAGCTGCGCAGCGCCTCGCCGAGCGGGGGCTGCGACACGATCGCGACGTAGGTCGTCATGCCGATCATCAGGACGCCGAGCAGCACGACGATCCGGTCCAGCGCGACCCCGGCCCGCTTGCTCAGGAAGATCGCGATCGCGATCACCGCCGAGATCGCGCCGCCGATCTTCGCGTCCAGACCCAGCATCGCGTTCAGGCCGAGGCCCGTGCCCCCGACGTTGCCGATGTTGAAGACGAACCCGCCGATCAGCACGAGCGCGGCGAGCACCCAGCCGACGCCCGGTGCGACCCGGTTGCCCAGGTCCTGGGCCCGGCGGCCGGAGACGCCGACGACCCGCCACACGTTCAGCTGCACGGCGACGTCGATGAGGATCGACACCAGGATCGCGAAGGCGAAGGCCGCGCCGAGCTGGACGGTGAAGGTCGTGGTCTGGGTGATGAACCCGGGGCCGATGGCGCTGGTCGCCATCAGGAACATCGCGCCGAGCAGCGCGCCGCGCCCGCCCTTCGCGACGGTGGTGGCCGGGGCGGCGGTCGCGCCTCTGCCGCGGACCGCCGGGTCGCCGTCGCCTGCTGCCTTGCCGCCGTTCGCGCTCACGTGCCCTCCCGCGGGCCATGACCGGGCGAATCCCGGTCGCGTCGACTGCTGAGCGTATGGATTGCTCAACAATTCATCAAGAGGAAGCCCCGATACGGAAACACGATGGTCACGTACGCTCTCGACGTGACGATCGCGGATCCGGCCGGCGCCGCCCTCGCGTCGCTCGCCGGGGCGCGGGCCCTCGTGGCCCGCGCCCCGGCGGCCGAACGGGTGGCCGACGCGGTGCGGAACGAAGTGGTCGAGGGCCGTCTGCGTCCCGGTGGCCGACTACCCGAGCAGGCGCTGTCCCATGCGCTCGGGGTCTCCCGGAACACGGTGCGTGAGGCACTGTCACAGCTGGTCGCGGAGCGGGTGCTGGTCCGCGAGCCGAACCGCGGGGTGTTCGTCGCCGTCCCCGACGCCGACGCGGTGCGGGACGTCTACCGCGCCCGGCTGCTCATCGAGCCCGCCGCCGTGCGCGAGGGCGAGCGCGCGGACGATCCGGAGGCCGTCGGCCGGCTGCGGGCGGCCGTGCAGGAGGGCCGCGCGGCCGCCGCCCGGGCCGACTGGCCCGGGGTGGCCGGCGCCAACCAGCACTTCCACCGCGCGCTCGTCGGGCTCGCCGGCAGCGAGCGGCTGGACCAACAGATGGCCCTGCTGCTCGCCGAGATGCGGCTGGTCTTCCACCGGATGAGCGGCGTGCGCGAGTTCCACGAGCCCTACCTGGACGGCAACGACGCGATCACCCGGCTCGTCGAGGCCGGGGAGCGGGAGCGGGCGGCCCGGGAGGTCGCGAGCTACCTGCGGACGGCCGAGGCCCAGATCCTGGCGGCCTTCGCGGACCTGTGACGGCCCCCATCCGGCGAGGCGCTCACATTCCGTGGAGCGTCGGCGGGCGGCTGCCGCAGGATGGGGTCGCACGGAAGGGGACCGGATGACGCGCGTGCTCTCGACGGGCCGGACGACGCCCTCGTCGGCGGAGAACCTGTCCACGAAGCACGAGGCGCCGACCCCGGAGGACCTGGACCGCTTTCTCGCCGACGGCACCCCGGTGACCCCAGTCCCGTGAGCGCCTGGCAGCTCGTCCTCCTGTTCCTCGCCGGGATCGGCGGCGGCCTCACCGGCTCCGTCGCCGGGCTCGCCTCGCTCGTGTCCTACCCGGCGCTGCTGGCCGTCGGCCTGCCGCCGGTCGTCGCGAACGTGACCAACACCGTCGCGATGCTCGGGACGACCGCGGGCTCGGTCGCCGGGTCCCGCCCGGAGCTCGTCGGACAGGGCCGCACGCTGCTGCGGCTGTGCCTGCTCACCGGCGTCGGCGGGGCCGTCGGCGGCGCATTGCTGCTGGTAACGCCGTCGGACACGTTCGAGGTGATCGTGCCGTGGCTGATCGCGCTGGCCTCGGTCCTGCTGGTGGTGGCGCCGCGGCTGCGGCGGTGGGCCGAACGCCGGGCCGAGTCGTCCGGAACCGGTCGTGCGGCCACCCCGCTCGGCCCGCTCACCCTCGTCGCCGCCTTCGGGGTCGCGCTCTACGGCGGCTACTTCGGCGCGGCCGCGGGCGTGATGATGCTGGCGCTGCTGTCGGTGGCGTGGTCGCAGAGCCTCGCCCGCTCCAACGCGGCCAAGAACGTCGCGACCGGGGCCGCGAACGTCGTCGCGGCGGTGGTCTTCGCGTTCGTCGCGCCCGTGAACTGGGCCGCGGTCGGGGTGCTCGGGGCCGGGCTGCTCGTCGGGTCGCGGGTCGGGCCGGCGATCGTGCGGCGGGTGCCGGCCACGCCGCTGCGGATCGCCATCGCGCTCGCCGGGCTCGGACTGGCCGTGAGCCTGTGGCTCCAGGCCTGAGCGCCCCGGTGGTGGCCGCCACCGATGACTTCCGGGGTCCCGGCCGGTCCTCCCTGCCATGACGACGATCCAGCCGATCCTCGTGACGGCCGACCTGCCCGGGATGCTCGCCTTCTACCGCGGCCTGCTCGACGCCGAGGAGATCCTGCGCCAGCCGCCCGAGGGCGAGCCGTTCTACCTCGGGTTGCGGGCGGGCGCGGCCGAGTTCGGCCTGGTCAACGACGAGAAGGCGCCCGCCGGGCCGAGCCGCATCCTGCTCAGCATCGACGTGGACGACGTGCGGGCACGCCTCGAGCGCGTCGAGCCGCTCGGCGGCACGGTCCTCGGCCCGCCCAACGACATGCCCTGGGGCCAGCGGGTCGCGCACATCCAGGACCCGGACGGCAACGCCGTCAACCTGACCCAGCCCGTGCCCGCCTGACGGATTCCGAGATCGGGCCGGGCCGAGCCGCCCCCTGGTCAGGAGAGCGCGATCAGCACCGCGGCGGTGGCCGCCACGGCCAGGCCGAGCACCTGGCCGCGGGAGAGTCGCTCGCCGAGCACGACGACGCCGATCACGGCCGGCACCAGCGGGTAGAGCGAGGACAGCACCACGGCGACGGTCACGAACTCGCTCTGCGCCGCGACCAGGTAGGCGGCCAGCGCCAGCGCCGCGAGCACCCCGGCTCCGCCGGCCGCGGCCGCCTCGCGGGCCCCGGCCCGTCGTTCGGCGTTCGCGGGCAGGGCCCGCATGAGCGTGCACGCCAGAATCCCGACGGCGACGAGGGCGGTGACCCGGCCCGCGAGGACGGGCCACAACCCGGACGCGGGAGCGGCCCGGGCCAGCGCGAGGTACTGGATCGCGATCCCGACGCCGGAGACGAGTCCGTCCGTGACCGACCCGCGCGTGGGCCCGGACTCCGTCGCCGGGCCGGCGGAGCCCCGGGAGACCAGCCAGAGCGCGGGCAGGGCCAGCCCGACCCCGACCCACGTCGGCCAGGCCGGTCGCTCGCCGAGCACGGTGGCCCCGACCAGGACGGGCAGGGCGACGCCGCCGACCGCGCTCACCGGGACCACGACCGACATCGCGCCCCGGCCCATGCCCCGGAAGAGGAAGGCCATCGCGAGGCCGGTCCCGAGGCCGGACAGCCCGCCCCACAGCAGGGCGGGCGCCGCCGGCGACGCCGGCGTGAGCACGGGCGCGGCGACGGCGACCGCGAGCAGCCCGCCGAGCTGCCCCAGGAAGGCCACGCGCACCGCCCGCATCCGGCGGGCGACGATCCCCCCGACCACATCGGACAGCCCGTAGCTCAGCGCCGAGACCAGGGCCAGTGCTGCGCCCACGGGGTCACCGCCCCCGGTCCCGCTCGGCCTGACCCACGGGGCAGACGGCGCCCTCCGTGCACCGGGCCCGGTCGCAGAGCCGGCAGAGCACCTCGGAGCTGCCGACCTCGGCGTAGAGCTGCGTGAGGAGCCCCTCGAGGAGGCGGGTCAGGGCCCGGCGGTCGGCGTCGTCGAGACCGGCCAGGACCTGCTCGGTGCCCGCGGCCCGGGTCGCGAGGACCTCGACGACGGTTCGTTCCCCGGCCTCCGTCAGCGTGACCGGGACCGTCCGGCCCTCGCCGGGCCCGCGCCGGGCCAGATCCGCCGCCTCCAGCGACATCACCATCCGCGCGGTCGCCGGCTGGGAGAGCCCGACCCGCCGGCCGAGCTCGGTCACGCTCACCCCGGGCGCCTGGGCGAGCACCACCAGCGCCGCCGCGCCGCTGACGCTCACCCCGGCCGCCTCCCGGACCCGGGCCAGGATGAGGTCGGACAGCGCGAGCGCGGCGGCGCCGAGCAGGTTGCCGAGGCGCGACTCATGCATGAGTTATGCATACCCCGCGCCGCTGCGACCCAACCTTCCTGAGCGAGCGTTCAGTTCCGGGCGGATTCCTGGTAGTCCTGATCCATGGCCCGTCTCACGAAGCTCAGCCGGTCGGTCGCCGACCGGGTCGTCCTCGTCACCGGCGCCGCGAGCGGGATGGGGCGGGCGACCGCCCACCTGCTCGCCGACGAGGGCGCGAAGGTCGGGATCGTCGACCGCGACGCCGACGGACTCAAGGCCGTGGCCGACGAGATCCGCGGCGTCGGGGCCACGGTGCACCCCGTCGTCGCCGACGTGTCGGACCCCGCCGCGCCGGCCGCCGCCGTCGCCGAGATCCGGCAGGCCCTCGGCCCGATCGACGGCCTGGTCAACAACGCCGGCGTCAGCATCCACCTGCCCTTCGAGGACGACGGGTTCGCCGAGGCCTGGGCCACCACACTGGCCGTGAACCTCACCGCCCAGACCTTGTTCGCCCGCGCGGCGATGCCCGACCTCGTCCGCAACGGGGACGGCCGGATCGTCAACATCGCCTCCACCGAGGGCCTGGGCGCGACCGCCCAGATCGCCCCGTACACGAGCTCGAAGCACGGCGTGATCGGCCTGACCCGGTCGCTCGCCGTCGAGTACGGCAAGACCGGCGTGACCGTGAACTGCGTGTGCCCCGGCCCGATCCGCACCGGCATGACCGCCCGGATCCCGGACTCCGACAAGGAGATCTTCGCCCGCCGCCGGACCGCCCTGCGCCGCTACGGCGACCCGGAGGAGGTCGCGCACGCCACTGTCTCGCTGCTCATGCCCGCGTCGTCGTTCATCACCGGGGCGACCATCGTGGTCGACGGCGGTCTGACGATCCGGAACGCCTAGGTCCCCGCGCGACGAGCCCGTCCTCCCCACGGGCGGGTCGTCGCGCGGCCGCTCGCCCGCTCGTCGACGAACCTGAGAACACGACGTCGGACGTCCGGCGGGTCCGACTGCTCCCCACGGCGCAACCCGTGCCCATTCGCCTCGCGGTGGGCGCGAATCGGCGGTGCGGACGCAACCTCCCCTTCAGGTCGCGCGTCCTTCCGTCGTGCCGGGCCTACCGTCTCCGCCGACACGAGAGGAGACGCCGATGGGCCGCACGCACCTGATCCTGGCCGGCCTGGCCGCCGCCGGGGTCCTCACCCTCAGCGCCTGCGGTTCGGGGGCACAGGACCAGCAGATCGCCCCCCAGGCGCAGACCCAGATGCAGGGCCACGACATGTCGTCCATGCAGGGGCACGACATGTCGTCGACGAGCGGCGACATGGCCGGCATGCATCACGGCGACGGCGGGGTCGAGCTGTGGGCGGTGCAGAGCGGCCCCCTCGGGACCGTCGTCACCGACGCGGCGGGCCACGTCATGCACCGCTACGACGGCGACTCAGCCGCCCCCTCCACGACGACCTGCACCGAGGACTGCGCCGCGGAGTGGCCGCCGGTCCTGCTGGCCGACGGCCAGCAGCCGGAGCTGATGGGCGTCGACGCGAGCAAGGTCGGCACCGTCACCCGCGAGGACGGCACCAAGCAGGTCACCCTCGCCGGCTGGCCGCTCTACCGGTACGCCGGCGACGACGGCAGCCTCACCACCACCGCGGGCCAGGGCACGGGCGGCGCGTGGTTCGCCGTGAAGCCCGACGGCTCCAAGGTCACCTCCTAGACGGGGACCGCGAGCACGTAGTCGCCTACCTCATCGTCGCGCTCCATCTCGACGAGCCCGCGGGCGCGGGCGGCGCGGACGAAGGTCAGGAAGCCGTTGAAGCCGTAGCGCTTCTCGCTGAAGTCCGGCCGCCGCTTCCGGAGCTGGTTCTTCAGCCCGGAGAGCTGCGGGCGGCCCAGCTCGCGGACGACCTCGACGAGCAGGCCGAACGCGTCGTCCGGCCCGGGTTCCGGGAAGGTCACCGACGGGTCGCCCTGGGCCGAGCCCTCGGCGAGCTCGACCACCCCCTCCTCCTGCAGGTGCCGGAGCAGCTCCCCGAAGCCCCGGAAGCCGTGGTCGCCCTCGTCGAAGGTCGGGTCCTTGCGCAGGATCGCCCGCTTGATCCGGGAGGCGAGGACCGGGCCGTCCGTGTGCCGCTGCAGACCGGCCAGGGTGCTGGCCACGAGCTTGCCGACGTCCTCGCGGTCCTCCTCCACCGGCGCCGCCTCCTCGGGCTCCGGCTCCGGGGCCGGCCCCGGGTCCGGCGCGGTGACGACGATCCGGCTCCGCCCGCGCCGCGGGGCCGGCGTCGGCTCGACGCCCGGCAGCCGGTCGTAGAACAGGAACTCGTCGCAGGCGGGCGGCAGCAGCCGGGAGGTCGACGACTCGACGCCGATCCCGATCACCCGCTTGTCCAGCTCGCGCAGCTTGTGCACGAGCGGGGTGAAGTCGGAGTCGCCGGTGCCGATCGCGAACGTCGTGATGAACCCGCGCTCGTAGGCCAGCTCGATCGCGTCGACGGCGAGCTTGATGTCGGCGGCGTTCTTGCGCGCCACCCCGAGCCGCTGGGGGATCTCGATCAGCTCCACCTGCTGCCGGGTCAGCAGCCTGCGGTCCTCGTCGAAGGCCGACCAGTCCGCGTACGCCCGCCGGGCCACGACGCGGCCGCGCTCGGCCAGCGCGTCGGCGACGGGGCCCAGGTCGAAGGGCGCCACCCCCAGCCCGTCCCGCGCGCCGATCGCGAGGTTCTCGTAGTCGAGGAACAGCGCGATCCGTTCGTCGTCGTTCTCCACCGGGCGGAGCCTAGTGAGCGCGGCGCGTCGCGGCTGAGCAGCGGATCCGGGTCAGATCGGGGGAGCGGTGGATGAGACGCGACGAGCCCATCGATGAGTCCACAGGCCGGCGAGGGTCCTTCGTCACGTACCACGGCTCGGCGGGCGGTTCCACCGCCCACCGACGAGCGAGACGGGAGACCACGATGTCCGGTCCGATCAGGCTGTACATGTCGATGTCGCTCGACGGCTTCATCGCCGGTCCGGACGACCGGACCGGGCAGGAACTCGGCCGCGGCGGGGGTCGGCTGTTCAACTGGCTCGACGACCGCGACTCCGAGGGCCCGAACGGCCAGGTCTTCCGGGAGGCCATGGAGACCGGCGCGGTGATCTCGGGCCGCCGGACCTTCGAGCTCGCCGGCCGCTGGCAGGGCGACCACCACGACGGCGTGCCCGTCCTCGTCCTCACGCACCACGTCGACGACGGGGACGTGCCGCCCGGTCACACGCGGTTCGTGACCGACCCCCACGAGTGCGTGCGCGAGGCCCGTGCGGCGGCCGACGACAGAGCCGTCCTGGTCCACGGGGCCGGCGCAGCGCAGTCGCTGCTGCGTGCCGGGCTCCTGGACGAGATGGAGATCCACCTGGTGCAGGTCCTGCTCGGCGAGGGGCGGAGGCTGTTCGACAACCTCGGCGGCCGCCGCACCGAGTTGGAGCTCGTCCGCCGGCTCGACGGCGGGGACGTCGTCCACCTCCGCTACCGGGTGCACCGCGCGACCGAGGCGGACTGACCACCGCACCCGGCCACCAGCTGCCGTCGCGCTACCGGTTCCGGCTCACTCCGGCGCCGACCGCTTCCACGCCACGACCGCGGCGCCGGTGAGCGCGGCCCCCACCGCGACCACCCCACCCGCGATCTTCGCGGCGTGCTGCGCCTTCTCCGCCAGCCGGGCGCGCAGCGCCTGCAGGCCGGAGTCCAGCCGCTCGAGGCTCTCGCGGAGCTCGACCCGGGCCCGGGCGACCTCTTCGTCGCGGCCGTCGCGCTCCGCCGCCAGCTGCTCGCGGACCTCCGCCCGCAGCCGCGCCGAGGAGAGGACGGTGCCGTCCACGACCGGCCGCCTGTCGGTGACCACCAGCTCGTCCGTCCTGCCCACGGTGCCTCGCTCCCCTCGAACGGCGCGTCCCCACCATTCAACGCGGCGCGGCGGCGCCCGACCACGCCCGAACGGGCGGGTGCGATCAGCGCCGATGCCCGCTCTGCACGCTCGCTCAGGCGAACACCCGCCGCAGGTAACCGCCGACGCCGGCGACGTCGGACGCCGGGCCGCGGTGGCCCAGGTAGCCGTCCGGGCGGACGACGAACGCCTCGCCGTCCGAGGCGCGCAGGTGGGCCCGGACCTCGCCGGATCCGTCACGCAGCACCGGTGTCCGCAGGGGCGGGGCCTCGGCACCGGGGGCGAGCACGGCGACCGCACGGAGCCGGCCGTGGGCGAGCTCGGCCGCGGCGGCGGCGAGCTTGTCGAAGCCTGCGGCGCCCTCGACGGTGTCGGCGTACAGCAGGAGCGTGTGGCCGGGGCCCGCGAGTTCGGGCAGCAGCCGCACCGGGAAGCGCACGCCGCCGCGGACCAGCCCGCGGGCGTCGGGCACCCGGTCGCCCGGCTGCGGCGCGTCGACCGGGAGGCCGGGGTCGGCCGGGGACACGGCCGGGCTGCCGCGGTAGCCGACCAGTAGCTGTGCCTCGCGGCGGACCGTCGTCCACGGGTCGTCCCGGTCGATCTGGATCCCACCGCTGGTCGCGTGCCGCACGGTCCGCCCGACGACCTCCTCACCCACCGGCCGTCGCTCCGCGTCGTACGTGGCCAGCAGGCCGGGCGCGGCGACGCCGTCGACGGCGAGGGCCAGCCGCCAGGCCAGGCCGACGGCGTCCTGGATGCCGGTGTTCATGCCCTGGGCACCCGTCGGCGGGTGGATGTGCGCGGCGTCGCCGGCGACGAACACCCGGCCGCGTCCGTAGGCGTCGACGATGCGGTGGCTGATCCGGAAGACCGACGACCAGCGCAGGGTCGACGCGGTGCACGGCTCGGGCGCGAGCCGGTCGAGGACGGCCTGGATGTGGTGGAGCTCCGGCCGGCGGCCCGCCTCGAAGCCGTGCGCGACCTCCCCGGTGGCAGGAGTGGCCAGGTCGGGCGGGACCAGCATGGACATCCGGTAACGCCGGCCGCCGGGGAGCGGGATGGCGACCAGGATGTCGTCGCCGCGGGTGGCGCGCAGGGCGTAGCCGCGCGGCAGCGACCAGTCCACCTCGACGTCGCCGAGCATGTACTCCTCGGCGAACGCGCCGCCCTCGAAGGACAGCCCCAGGCCCTTGCGGACCGCGCTGTGCGCGCCGTCCGCGCCCACGAGGTACTTCGCCCGCACCCGCTCGCCGCCGGACAGCTCGGCCGTCACGCCCTCGTCGTCCTGGGTGAAGGAGAGCAGCTCGACGCCGCGCTCGGCCCGGGTGCCGTACCCGGCCAGGGCCTCGGCGAGCAGGCGTTCGGTCTCGTACTGCGGCAGCGCCAGGAAGGCGAAGGGCACGTCCGGCGGCACGTCCATGTCCACCCGGGCCACCTGCTCGCCGTCGCGCAGCACGATCTGGCCGCGCATCTCGATCCCGGCGTCGAGCGCGGGGCGCAGGACACCCGCGGCCTCCCACAGCTCGAGCGTGCGCGGCTGGATGCCGACGGCCTTTGCGTACTGCGGTGGCTCGACGAGCCTGTCGACGACCCGGACGTCGACGCCGCGGCGGCGCAGCTCGAGCGCGGCGGTCAGGCCGACCGGGCCGGCACCGACCACGAGGACGTCGACGGAACTCTCCTCCGGCATGGCTCTCCCCCTTGTGTGTCGATCGATCACTCGGGGGAGCGGGCCCGGACGCTACCGATCAGCGGCCGTCGCGGGAAGGGCTCGGCCCGGTTCGCCGGACCGGGTGATCACCGAACGCGCGTCCGGTCGTTGGGCCGAACGGGTGGTTCGGGGGGACCACGGCGGGGGGACGATGATCGAGCTGGAGCACGTGTCCAAGGTCTACCGGACCGGTGACATCGTGCTGCGGGCGCTCGACGACGTGAGCCTGCGGATCGACGACGGCGACCTCGTCGCGATCATGGGACCGTCCGGGTCCGGCAAGTCGACGATGATGAACATCCTCGGCTGCCTCGACGTCCCGACCTCGGGCACCTACCGGCTCGACGGGATCGACGTGGGCCGGCTGTCGGACAACCGGCTCGCCGACATCCGCAACCGCAAGATCGGCTTCGTCTTCCAGTCGTTCAACCTGCTGCCGCGGACCTCGGCGATCCGCAACGTCGAGCTGCCGATGGTGTACGCCGGCACGAAGGACCGCCGCACCCGCGCCCGCCGCGCACTCGCCCGGGTGGGGCTCGCCGAGCGGGGGAACCACCAGCCCAACGAGCTGTCCGGCGGCCAGCAGCAGCGCGTCGCCGTCGCCCGCGCCCTGGTCACGGACCCGACGATGATCCTCGCCGACGAGCCGACGGGGAACCTCGACACGGCCTCGACGGTCGACGTCATGAACCTGTTCGTGGAGCTCAACGAGGCGGGCCGGACGATCGTGCTGATCACGCACGAGCCCGAGGTCGCCGAGTTCGCCACGCGCGTCGTCACCCTGCGCGACGGCCACATCGTGGGGGACGAGCGGCGGTGAACCTCGGGGAGGCCGCCCGGATCGCGGCGCGCGGGCTGCGTACCAACAAGCTGCGGTCGGTCCTGACGATGCTCGGGATCATCATCGGCGTCGCCGCGGTGATCGTGCTGGTGGCGTTCGGCAACGGCCTGCAGCGCTTCGTCGCCGACGCCTTCGGCCCACTGGCCAACCAGATCCAGATCACCAAGACCCAGGGCGCGATCAGCGGGAACAGGGCCGCCCGCGACCTCACCGACGCGGACGTCGACGCGCTCGCCGACACGGGCCGCGCGCCCGCGGTCGCGTCCGTGACCCCGTCGGTGAACGGCAGCGCACTGCTGCAGGTGACCGGCGACGGGCAGCACCGGTCGTCGATCCTCGGGACCCAGGCCGACCACCTCGACGTCGCCAACCGCGAGCTCGTCGTCGGCTCCTTCTTCGACGAGCAGCAGGCCCGCAACAAGGCCAAGGTCGTGGTGCTCGGGCCGAACCCCGTGGCCACGCTGTTCGCCGGCCAGGCGGGCGAGGCCCTGGGCAAGGACGTCCGGATCGGCCGCACGACCTTCCGCGTGATCGGCGTGCTCAAGGCCAACGGCCAGCAGGACGACGTGGCGGTCATGCCCCTCGGCACCGCCCGCAGCTACCTGCTCGGCGGCGGCGACGTCGTCGACTCGATCACGCTGCGCGCGGTCTCGACCGACGCGGTGCCGCAGGCCGTGCAGCAGGCCTCGGCGATCCTGGACCAGCGGCACGCGATCCGGGACCCGGGCGAGCGGGACTTCACCGTGACCGCGCTGCAGAGCCTGCTAGACCAGTCCTCGCAGGTGCTGTCCTTCGTCACGATCTTCGTGGCCGCGGTCGCCGGGATCTCGCTGGTCGTGGGCAGCATCGGCGTCGCCAACATCATGCTGGTCACGGTCACGGAGCGGACCCGCGAGATCGGCATCCGCAAGGCCATCGGCGCCCGCCGCCGCGCGATCCTCCAGCAGTTCCTGATCGAGTCGATGATCCTCACCGGGGTCGGGGGGGTGCTCGGCATCCTGCTCGGCATCGGCCTGTCCGTGGCGGCCGGGATCGTGCTGCCCCGGCTCGTCACCGACTTCCCCGCCCCGGCCGTGTCGGTGGGCTCCGTGGTGCTCGCCTTCACCGTGAGCCTGCTCATCGGGCTGGTCGCCGGCGGCTACCCCGCCAACCGCGCGGCCCGGATGCGGCCCATCGACGCCCTCCGGCACCAATGATCCCGACGACCCGGGGAGTGATTCCCACCGTGAGCGCACGGACCGCAGCGAAGACGACCCGGGCCCGCGCGCTGCGCGCCGCCGGGCTGGCCGGACTGCTCGCCCTGGCCGCGGCCTGCACCGGGGACACAACGACGGCGCCGACCGCCGTCGTCGACCGGGGCACGGTGTCCACCGCCGTCTCGGCCTCGGGCACCCTCGTGTCGATCACGCAGCAGAACCTCGGGTTCGCCGACCGCGGGCAGATCGCGGAGCTGTTCGTGAAGGTGGGCGACGCCGTGCAGGCCGGCCAGCCGCTCGCCCGGCTGGACGACGCCGCCGCCCGCTCCCGGCTCGCCTCCGCGCAGGCGCAGCTGGACCAGCAGCAGGCCTCGCTCGGCAAGCTGACCGGCGGGAACTCGGTCGAGGCGGCGCAGGCGGCGCTCGACTCCGCCCGGGAGATCCTCGACGCCACCCGCGGACAGGTCGCCGCCACGGACGCCGCGGACGCCTCCGCGATCGACCGGGCCAGGGTGCAGCTCGCCTTCGACGAGAAGCAGCTGGAGCTGGCGAAGCGGCAGCTGGAGAAGGACCAGAAGGCGTGCCGGAGCGGCTCGACGACGCCCACTACGCCGGCGCCCACGGCGCGGCCGGCGACGGAGGGCAGCTCGGAGGGAACGGGCTTGCTCACCGGCCTGTCGAACGCGAACACGAACTCGTCCCCCACCGGCGCCGGTACCAGCACCGGTACCAACCCCGCCTGCACCGCCATCCCCACCGACAAGCAGGCCGTGCAGACCGCCAAGGGCGCCGTCATCCAGTCCCGCACCGCCCTCGACGCCGCCGAACACCAGCGCGACACCGACCGCGCAGCCGGCCGCGTGAACATCGCCAACGCCGAGAGTGCCGTCTCGGACGCCCAGAGCCGGCTCGACAGTGCCGGCAACGACGCCCCCGCCGACATCGACGTGCAGGAGGCCGTGGTCCGCGACGCCGAGAACAGCGTCGCCGACGCCCGGCGGGCCGTGGAGGACACCGTGCTGCGCGCCCCGGTCGCCGGCACCGTGTCCGCGATCAACGGCGCGGTCGGGGACTTCGTCGCCGCGGCCGGCGGCGCGACCCCGCTGGCCCCCGGCACGGACGCCCGGATCCCGGTGGCCGCCGGGGGACGACCGACGCCGCTGCCGCCGCCGACCCCGCCGGGAACGGCGCCTTCATCACCCTGAACGACCTGCAGACCTTCCAGCTCGTCGTCCCGTTCGAGGAGAGCGACGCGGCGCAGGTGCAGCCGAACCAGCGGGTCGACGTGACCGTGGACGCGGTGCCGGACCTGACCTCGCCGGGCACGGTGGTGGCCGTCGCGCCGACCGCGGACCAGATCTCCGGGGTGGTCAGCTACTACGCGACGATCGTGCTCACCCAGGTCGACCCGCAGCTGAAGGACGGCCAGACCGCGCAGGCGGACGTGCTGACCCGCACCGTCGCCGACGTCCTCCGCGTGCCCGCCGCCGCGGTCCGGCAGGAGAACGGGAGGTCGGTCGTCTCGCTGCCGGGCTCGGACGGCCGGCCCGTCACCCGCGAGTTCACCCCCGGCCTGGTCGGCGACCGGTTCACCGAGGTCCGCGCCGGGCTCGACGAGGGCCAGCAGGTGCTGCTGCCGCAGGCCACCGTCGAGGCGACGGCGAACGGCGGCGGTGGCCCACGCGGCAACTGACGCGCCGGCCCGGCTAACGGGAAGCGAGATCGCTGCGAGACGCACGAGGCAACCGCCGACCCCGGGAGGCCACGTGGACGCCGTCGCGCGACTCCGCCGGTGGCCGGGGCTGCTCGCCGGGGGCGCCCTGGTCGCGGGCGGCACGGCGCTCCTCGGCCCGGGTCCCGCCCGGCGGACCGGCGTCCCGCGGCCGCTCTCCTGTGTGGCGGTCGCTCTCGGCGGGGCCATCGTCGCGAACGAGCTGACGGGCAGGCCGGTGCCCTTCCTGCGCTGGTCGTTCCTCCGGCTGCTGGTGGGGATCAGGCACTTCGCGAGGACGGGTCAGATCGGGGACGGCAGGGAGGAGGCCTTCGCCCGGTACCTCGTCGCCCATGCCCGGCCCGGCGACGTCGACGACGCGATCCGCACCGCCGACGAGTTCTGCCGCACCGGCCGGATCCTCGCCGCCGTCGGCGACGAGAAGGGGCCGATCCTCGAGCGGGCGGTGGCGGCCGCCCACCCACATCGCATCCTGGAGCTGGGCACCTACTGCGGCTACAGCGCGCTCAGGATGACCCGGGCCACACCGTCCGACGCACATCTGTACTCGGTGGAGTTCAACGCGGCGAACGCCGACATCGCGCGTCGCGTCATCGCCCACGCAGGGGTCGCCGACCGCGTGACGGTGGTCGTCGGGTCGCTCGGCGACGGCGGCGGGACGCTGCAGCGCCTGCGGGACGACCACGGCTTTTCGCCCGGGTCGCTCGATCTCGTGTTCCTCGACCACGACAAGGACCGCTACCTCGCCGATCTCGAGCTGGTCCTCGAGTCCGGCTGGCTGCACCCTGGCTCCGTCGTCGTGGCGGACAACGTGCTGGTCCCCGGCGCCCCGGCCTACCGCGCCTACATGGCCGAGCACGAGGGCGGCCTGTGGCACACGACCGAGCACCCCGCGCACGTCGAGTACCAGTCGCTGGTCAAGGACCTGGTCCTCGAGTCGGAGTACCGCGGCGGCTGACGCCCCCTGCGGGCCTCAGCGCATCGCCTTCTCGGTGGTCTTCTGCAGGATCTCGGGGAGGTCGGTGCCGCGCTTCTCGCTGCTGTAGAGGTCGAGCCGGTTGGTGGCCTCGGCGAACCGCAGGAAGGTGTCCACACTGGCCACGACCACGCGGGCGTCGATCGTGAGGAGCTCGATGCCCACGATGGACACGCGGACGAACACGTCGATCACGAGCCCCTTGTCCAGGATCAGCTCGACGACGTCGGCCAGCCCGCTGGAGCCGCCTCCGCCCGAACGCTGGACGTGACCGCCACCCGTCGTCGCCACCGTCACCGTGTCCTCCCTCCGTCGACGAGATCAGATACCCGGTCCGGTGACGCGGGACGCGTGACGAGGGGAAGTTGGGCCGCGCGGGTGATCGCGGGCGGCCGCCCGGGCGAGCGGGCCGGATCGCCGCGCGGGGCGTGAGTCCGCGCAGGGCGGGCATCTCGACCGTATGCAGACTCCCCACGACTTCCCCCGTACCGCCATCGTCACCGGCTCCGACTCGGGCATCGGGCGGGCCACCGCCGTCGCGCTGGCGAAGGCCGGCTGCGACGTGGGCATCACCTGGCACGAGGACGAGAAGGGCGCCGAGAACACCGCGCAGGAGGTCCGTGAGCTGGGGCGGCGGGCCGAGGTCCGCCGGCTGGACCTGACCGAGCTGCCCGGGGCCGCGGACGTCGTCGACGAGCTGGCCGAGGCCCTCGGGGGCGTGGACGTGCTGGTCAACGGCTCGGGCACCGGGACCGCGACGCCGCTGCTGGAGCTGGGCTTCGACCAGTGGCGCGAGGTGATCTCGACCGACCTCGACGGCGCCTTCCTCTGCCTGCAGCGCGCGGCCAGGCGGATGGTCGACGCGGGCCGGGGCGGGCGGATCGTGAACATCACCAGCGTGCACGAGCACGCGCCCCGGGTCGGCGCGGCGCCGTACTGCGCGGCGAAGGGTGGCCTCGGGCTACTGACCAGGACCGCGGCGATCGAGCTCGCCGGGCACGGCATCACGGTGAACGCGGTGGCGCCCGGCGAGATCGCGACGCCGATGACCGGGCAGGAGGACGAGGACCCGACGCAGGCCGACCGGCCCGGGGTGCCGCTCGGCCGGCCCGGGCACGCGTGGGAGATCGCCGACGTGATCGCGTTCCTCGCCTCGCCCGCCGCGTCCTACGTCACCGGCGCCTCGTGGGTGGTCGACGGCGGGATGCTGCAGATGGGCCCGATGGCGGGCTCCCACCTGCCCTCGGACGACTGGCGGCGCGGCTGACCGGCCCATGTTTCCCTTCGTCCTCGTGCCCGGGCTCGGCCTCTCCGGGGCGAGCTGGGGTCCGACCCTCTCCGTGCTGGGGGCCGGGGCGGACGTCGTCACGGTGCCCGGCTTCGGCAGGCGGGCGCCCCGCGGCACCCCGCTCGACCCCACGGCCCAGGCCTGCCGGGTCCTGGAGGCGGCCGACCTCGCCGGCCGGGTCCTGCTGGGGCACTCGGCGAGCTGCCAGATCGTGACCGAGGCGGCGGCCCGGGCGCGGCGCCCGCCGGCGGCGGTGGTCCTCGTCGGCCCGACGACCGATCCCTCCGGGTGCACGTGGCCGCGCCTGGTGGAGCGGTGGCTGCGGACGGCCGCGCACGAATGGCCCGCCCAGGCCCCGCTGCTCGTGCGGGACTACCTGCGGACCGGACTCGGCGGGATGGCCCGCGCGCTGGACGCGGCCCGGCGGCACCGGATCGAGCCCGCGCTCGCGGCGACGCGCTGCCCCGTGCTCGTCGTCCGGGGTAAGCGCGACCGGATCGCGCCCGCCGGGTGGACCGAGCACCTCGCGCGCACGGCGCCGAGGGGACGGGCGTTCACCCTGCCCGCGGGCGGGCACATGGTGCCGCTGACCCACCCGGAGCTGCTCGCCCCGGTCCTCCGGGGCCTCGGCTGAGATCGGGCCCGGCCCGCACGGGGCTCGCGCACCCGCCGTCAGGCTCCGGCCCGGGCGGCCCGCGCGGCGCCGAGCGGGGCGAGCACGTCCCGGTAGGTCTCCTCGACGGCGTCGACCATGGCGTCGAAGGACAGGGCGGCCGCCCGGCGGAGGGCGCCCTCGCGCAGCCGCCTGCCGAGCACCGGCCGGGTGACGACGGCGTGCAGGGCCCGGGCGAGCGACGCCGCGTCGCCGGGCGGGACGAGCAGCCCGTTGCGGCCCGACCGCACCTGGTCCGGGACGCCGCCGACGGCCGCGCCGACCACCGGGACCCCGGCGGTGAAGGCCTCCAGCACCACCATCGGGTCGCCCTCGGTCCAGGAGGTCACGGCCAGGACGTCCATCCACGTCAGCAGCGTCCGCGCGTCGGGCCGGTAGCCCAGCCAGAGCACCCGGCCGTCCAGGCCGAGCCACCGGGCGAGGCCGTGCAGCCGCTCGGCGGCGGGCCCCTCGCCGATCACCGGGAAGAGGGCGGTGGGCAGGCGGGGCGCCAGCAGCGCGGCGGCCTGCAGGAACACGTCGACGCCCTTGTCGGGCTGCAGCCGGCACACCCGACCGATCACGGGCCTGCCCCGCCAGGACGGCGGCGCGGCCCCGTGCGACGGGCCGTGGGTCACGGCCGGGACCACGACCCGGACCGCGCCCTCCGGCAGCCGGTACTGCTCGGACAGTCGCGCGGCGACGGGCCGCGAGACGGCCAGCACGAGTCCTGCCCTCCGCAGGGCCGTGCGGGCGTGGGCGCGGTCGGCCGCGGTCCGCCACGGCGCCTCGGTGTGTTCGGTGACGACGAGCGCGGTGCCCCGCGGGACGGCCCGGGCGGCCGCGAGCGTGGCGGCGTGCATGTGGGCGTGGACGACGTCCGGACGGACCTGGCCGAGCAGCTCGGCCAGCCCGTCGGCGAACTGCGGGCACGGGCGCCGCGTGACCCGCTCGGGTGCGACCACGTGCCACCGCACTCCCGCGCGCCGCAGCTCGGCGGCCAGTGGCCCGGCGGCCGAGGCGGCGACGTCCACCCGGTGCCCGCGCCGCGCGAGCGCGCAGGCCAGGTCGACGACGTGCCGTTCCGCCCCGCCCGGATCGAGCGAGTCCAGCACCTGCACGACGGCCACCACGGGCGCCCGCCTATCCCCTGATCGACGGGATAAACGCCCGCGGTGATCGGTTCCGGAGGGGACGGCCGGTCAGCGCCGGGCGGCGCGTCACGCGCCGTCCGGCTTGCCCCCGAGGTGGCTCTTGATCTCCTTCATCACCGTGTTGGGCCCGTCGACCTCGCGCAGCCCCTTCAGGGTCTCCACCAGGTCGTCCGGCGCGCCGTTCTTCGACGCCAGCTCGGCGAGCTGCCCGCCGTCGGCCGGGTAGTCGGCACCCTTGAGGTACTTCTGCACCTCGTTGACCTGGAAGGCCGGGCCCTCGACGTCCTTGTACTGCTTCTCGTCCTTCGAGTTGCCGCCCGGGGTCGAGCCGCCGAGCTCGCCCTTCAGCTCGGCCATCACCGTGTTCGGCCCGTCGACCTGGCGGAGCCCGCGGAGGGACTCGACGAGCTCCTTGTCCGCGCCGTTCTTCTCGGCCAGCTTCGCCAGCTCGCCGCCGTCCATCGGGTAGTCCGCGCCCTTGAGCGCCTTCTGCACCTCGGTCACCTGGAACGCCATGTCGGAGGCGTACCCGTCGCGCGCGGGCTCACGCCCACGATCGGCGCGGACCGCACGTACGGTGGGCACGTGACGGATCTCCGGTTCTACTTCGACCCGGCCTGCCCGTTCGCGTGGATGACCAGCAAGTGGGTCCGTACCGTCCAGCGCCGACGCCGGTACGGGGTCGAGTGGCGGTTCGTCTCGCTGCGCCTGCTCAACGCACACGTCGACTACGAGGCCCACTTCCCGGCGGGCTACGAGGCGGGACACACCGCCGGGCTGCGGCTGCTGCGGCTGGCGGCCCGGGTGCGCGAGGAGCACGGGCCCGAGGCCGTCGGGCCGCTGTACGAGGCGCTGGGCGAGCTGCTCTACGAACGGACCGAGCAGCCGGGCGAGGGCGCCTCACGCACGCGCGCGATCGCGGCGGAGGCGCTCGCGACGGTCGGGCTGCCGGCCCGGCTCGTCACCACTCTGGACGACGCGGAGCTCGACGAGGTGGTCCGCGCCGAGACGGACGAGGCGCTCACCCTGACCGGCAAGGACGTCGGCACCCCGATCCTGCACTTCGCCCCGCCGGAGGGGACCGCGTTGTTCGGCCCCGTCATCAGCAGGCTGCCGGCCGAGGAGGACGCGGTCCGGCTGTGGGACCACGTCGTGGCGCTCGCCGGGTTCCCGGGGTTCGCCGAGCTCAAGCGCAGCCTGCGGGAGCGGCCGCAGCTGCCCTCCTTCGGCGTGCGGCCGGGCGAGGTCGGGCTGGAGGAGGACTGGCACGCCGGGAGCCACCGCCTCAAGCGCTGACCTCACCTTCCCCACCTATCTCGCGCGCCGGAGCATCCGCACGCCCAGCAGGATCGCGCCGACGACGAGCGCGACGCCGATGAGCTGCAGGCCCGGGGAGTCGTCGGCCTCGCCGTGCACGACGGCGGCGCCACCGAGCGCGGCCGCGAGGACGGGGCCCAGGACGGCGACGACGACGGGCAGAAGGTTCCTCACGAGGTCTCCTTCGCGGCTGTCTCGACGGGCCGTGTCCACCCCACCGCGACACGGACCGCCTCTCGACGGTCGATCAACAGTGAGCGAGTATCACTGCATATCTATCGAGAGTCAATCGATGACGACCGACGGGCCGGAGCCGCGGCCGGTAACGCGGTGCCGGGGCCGCGCGAGCCAGCCCGTGCGGCCCCCTCCGCCGGTCCGCGGAGGGAGGGCCCGTGAGCACGACCGATCCCGACATCGCGCTCCACGACTTCACCGACCTCGACCACGCCGCGCTGCCGGCGACCTACGTCGCGGCGCTCGAGGCCTTCGACCGGCTCCCGCTGCTGCGGGAGCTCAAGTCCCTCGCGATCGAGCGCACCGGGACCGGGCCGGGCCGCCGGGTGCTGGACGTCGGGTGCGGGTTCGGGCTCGAGACCCTCCGGCTCGCCCGGCTCGTGCAGCCGGGCGGCGCGGTCACCGGCGTCGACCTCAGCGCGGACTTCGTCGCCGAGGGCCGGCGCCGGGCGGCCGCCGCGGGGGTGCCGGTCGAGCTGCTGCGGGCGGACGCGCAGCACCTGCCCTTCGCCGACGCCTCCTTCGACGTCACCCGCGTCGAGCGCGTCCTGATCTACCTCGACGACCCGTGGCGCGCGCTGCGCGAGATGGTGCGCGTGACCCGGCCGGGCGGAGCGATCGCGGTCATCGCGCCGGACTTCGACACCAACACCGTGAACGTGCCGGACAAGGGGCTGGCCCGGGCGGTGCTGGCGCACGAGTGCGACACCGCCGTGGTGCACGGGCTGCTGGCCCGCGACCTGCGCGGACACCTCCTCGACCTGGGCGTGCGGGACATGGAGATCGCGAGCCGGATGGTCGTGTTCGACCCGGACCTCGCGGCGCAGTACTTCACCGGCGTCGGCCGCTCCGCCGGGGCGGTCGGGGTGATCGACGAGCGGGCGACCGAGCGCTGGGTCGCGACGATCGACGAGCTGCACCGCACCGACCGGCTCTTCGCCGCGATCGGCTACTACCTGTTCACCGGCCGGGTCGGCTGACCGTCAGCCGGCGAACTCGAGCACCGGCAGCCCGCGCACCCCGGGCGTGAGGGCGAACAGCGCCCCGGCCAGCGGCTCCGCCCCGCGGTCCGCGCCCTCGGCGGAGGTGGTCACGTAGAGCGTGTCGAGGCCCGGGCCGCCGAACGTGCAGGCCGTGACCCGGGAGACCGGCAGCGGGACGCGGGCGTCGAGCCGGCCGTCGGGTGTGTAGCGGTGCACCGCGGAGCCCTCCCACAGCGCGACCCACACGCCGCCCTCCGCGTCGACCGTGAGCCCGTCGGGGTGGCCGCCGGTGACCCCGGCGAACGGCCGCCGGGCCGTGGGGCCGGCGTCGAGGTCGAACACGTCGATCCGCCCGGTAGGGGTGTCGATGTAGTAGACCCGCGTGCCCGTCGGGTCCGGGCAGAACCCGTTGGAGACGGTGACGCCGGCGAGGACCGGCTCCACGGCGAGGTCCGGGCCGAGCCGGAAGAGGGTGCCGGCGCCGGGGCGCTCGTCGTAAGCCATGGTGCCGCACCAGAAGGCGCCGTCCGGGGTGCAGCCGCCGTCGTTGAACCGGACGCCGGGGTCGCTCCACACCGGACCGAGGTCGCGCTCGCAGCGGAGGTCGTCGTCGAGCAGGAGGAGGTTGCGCTCGGCGGCGAGGACGACCCCGCCACCGCGGCGCGGGCGGAAGGCGGCGGCCACGTCGCCGACGTGCGTGCGCCGGACCTCGCCGCCGGCGAGCTCGAGGATGTCACCGGCGAGCATGTCCACCCACCGCACCCCGGCCCACGAGGGATGCCAGACCGGGCCCTCGCCGTGGTGGGCCACCGGCCCCGTGACCGGCTCCGCCGTCAGTTCCCGCATGCAGCGCCTCCCTCGTCCCTGTGCGTGCCGATAGTGGCCAAAGCGACTGTCGGCACGCACGACGGGGCGTCAGGCGTTGCGGACGGACGCCGCGTCGTGCAGGTCGAGGAGGTCCACCGACTTCTCCCGCATCTCCACCTTGCGGACCTTGCCGGTCACCGTCATCGGGAACTCGTCGACCACCAGCACGTAGCGCGGGATCTTGTAGTGGGCCAGCTTCCCGGTGG
>NZ_BAABIC010000031.1:0-83225 GCF_039542425.1 Pseudonocardia yuanmonensis | reverse complement strand
GGAGTCGTCCAGGGCCCTCGTCGGCGCCTTGTGCCAGTCGAGCGCCTCCGCCGCCCGCAACCAGAACCCCTCCCGGTCCTCCACGCTGGCCCGGAAAACGTCCTCGTACGCGCCCACACCGGCCTCCTGACCTCGATATCCTGCCGACGACCCTAGGACAGTCCGTGCTCACGAAGCCTGGCCTCATGGAGAGGCGGCCGCAGAAACTAGCCGGCCGGGCGGCGGTTGAGCTCACCAGTGGTCAGGTGTGCGAACGACGTGTCTGCTCGTGCTCTTCCGACACCGTCGATCACCAGCGCAGTGAACGACCAGATCCGCGCGATTCGGATCAGAGCGGCTCAAGGATGTCCGGAACACCCATCCCGGTCAGGATGTGGAATTCCCACAGGCGCATGGCCTCCCGCGGATCGCCCGTGCGCACCGCGTCGACAAGCGCCTCGTACAACACCGTGTGCGAGTCGACGAGCACACCTCCCGAGCCCCAGGACACGTCTCCCGTGAGCAGCACGAGGCGCATCTGGTCGGTGAGCCCCGAATAGCGCAAGTCCAGGCGTGGCATCCCCGCGAGGCGCACGACCTCCGAGTGGAAAGCGGCGTCCGCGGCAGCCCCGGCCTCCGGATCCCCGTCAACGCGCCGGAGCTCCTCGATCCACTTGGCGAGCGACTCGACCGGGGTGCCTCGTTGAACGATGGTCCGAACCGCCATCACCTCGTCGGCACAACGGAGCCTGGCCAGCTCGGGCACGTCACCGGGATCGAGGACGGAGATGCGGTAGGAGCGGTTCACCGACTTCTCGACCAGCCCGGAGTGCTCCAGTAGTCGCAGCGCCTCGCGGACGGGCGAGCGACTGATGCCCATCTCGTCGGCGAGGACGGAGTCCTTCAGCCGGGTCCCGGGCTTGAGCTGGCCCTCGAGGATGAGACCTCTGATCTGCCGGTATGCCTCATCGACGAGCGACGAGGTCTGGATGAGGGAGAGCCCAGGAGCGGGGTCGGCGGCGGCCATGGGCCCAGCATACTCAGACTGAGGACTGTCGACAGAATTCAAAACGCAGTAGACGATGTACAGTGCCGCATACCAGCTATGAGCAAGGGAGCTCTCATGCCAACAACGCCCCCTGAAGCGGGCCCCACCGCGCGGACGACCCCCACCCGGCGCAGCGCCAGGTCCACGACGGTGGCCGCCGGTGTCGGCACCATCATCGAGTGGTACGACTATGGTCTCTACGGGATCGTGGCCGGCCTGGTCATCGCCCCCCTGTTCTTTCCCGCCGCCACCGGCACCGTCGGCCTGCTCGCCACGTTCGCGACGTTCGCCGTCGGGTTCATCGCGCGGCCCATCGGCGGCATCGTGCTGGGCGCGCTCGCCGACCGGGTCGGCCGCCGTCCGGTCCTCATGCTGTCGATCGTCCTGATCGGCGTTCCCACCGTGCTCATCGGCGCCCTGCCCACCTACGCCGTGATCGGCGTGTGGGCGCCGATCCTCCTGGTCGTGCTGCGGCTCGCTCAGGGTTTCGGAGCGGGGGCCGAGCTCGCGGGGGCGATCACGCTGCTCAACGAGTCCGCCACGCGGCGGCGCAAGGGTTTCTACGCCTCGTTCGCGATGGCGACCGGGCTCGTCGGCATGATCGTCGCGACGCTGCTCTACACCGCGATCACGGCGTCGGTCTCGCCCGAGGCCTTCCTGTCCTGGGGCTGGCGACTGCCCTTCCTGCTCAGCGCCGTGCTGACCGTCGTGGCGATCATGCTGCGCCGCCGGATGGACGAGTCGCCGGAATTCGCCCGCGTCCAGATCGAGCGCGACGCGGGGCGCGCCCCGGAGGCACGGGCCAACCCGCTGGTCGCGGTCTGGCACTCCTTCTTGGCCAGCCCGCGGAACTGGTTCGCCGGGTTCCTCATTCCCGCAGGCCTCAACGGCACCGCGTACGTCATGCTGACCTTCGGGATCGGCTACCTCACCAACTCCGTCGGGCTGCCCCGTTCGCAGTCGCTCGTCGTGAACCTCTCGATGCTGGTCAGCGGCAGTGTCATCTGCGTCCTCTGGGGTCAGGTGTGCGACCGCATCGGGGCCAAGCGCGTCATGTACATCGGCATCGTCGGGGCGGTCGCGCTCGCCTTCCCCTACTTCGCCGTGCTCGAGACGGGCAACCTCGCATTGATCATCGTGACCAGCGTCGTGATGTTCGCGTTCGCCTGGAGCGCGGGCTCGGCCGGACACACGGTGCTCATGCCCGCGCTGTTCAAGGCCGAGTACCGCACCTCGGGCCTGTTCTCGTCACGCGAGATCCACAGCGCCCTCATCGCGGGTCCGGCACCCTTCCTGGCGGCCGCCCTCGTGGTGGCCCTCGACGGCAGGCCGTGGCTGGTCGCCGCGCTCGTCATCGTGACCCAGCTGCTCACTGCTTGCGCGCTCGTGCTCGGCAGGCCGTTCGTGAGCCGCGAAGAACTCGACCAGACCCCCGCGCTGCGGGGCGTCGCCGTAAGGGACTGAGGCATGACTCTGTACAACTCCCGTCGCCACGACCTCCGCAACCGGGTCCGTGACGAGATCCTCATCGGCGCGACCATCGGCATCCCATCACCCGTGGTCGTCGAGGCCCTGTCGAGCGGCCCGTTCCCGGTGCTCTGCATCGACGCCGAGCACTCACCGCTGAGCCTGGACCGGTTGGAGGGGATGCTCAGGGCCGCGGATGTGGGCCCCGTCCCCGCGATGGTGCGGGTCCCGGAGGTCGGTTCCTACATCGCCCGGGTGCTCGACCTCGGTGCCGCCGGGATCGTCGTGCCGCGCATCGAGTCGGTCGCCGAGGCCGTCGACGTCGTGGCCAGGGCTCGCTACGCACCGGAGGGTCGCCGCGGCGCCGGTCCCGGTCGGGGCCAGGGCTACGGCGCGAGCCTCGCCACCCATGTCGCCCGCGCCAACGCCGAGGTCCTCGTCGCGATTCAGATCGAGACCTCGGCCGGGCTCGCCGTGGCGGACCAGATCCTCGCCGTCCCGGGCATCGACGCCGTGGTGATCGGACCGTTCGACCTCGCGACCTCGCTCGGGGTCCCCATGTGGTCCGACGAGCACGTCGCGGCGATCGACGCGATCTTCGCCGCCGGCGACGCACACGGCGTGGCCAAGGGGGCGTTCGTCCTCACCCCGGAGGAGATGCCGCGCTATCGGAAGGCGGGGGCCACACTGCTCTTCGCAGGGATCGACCTCGGCTGGATCGTCGAGGGCGCCCGGCGCACCTGGGAGGAGGTGAACGGATGACGGCGTCGTTCCGCGTCGTCCAGACCTCGACGCGAGTGCCGGTCGGGCCGTCCGACCTCACCGTCTTCGACGGCCTCGACGTCGACTTCGAGGCCGTCCACGCCCCGGACGAGAGGACCGTGCTGGAGGCGACCCGCGACGCCGACGCGGTGCTCGTTCTGGTCGAGGATTTCCCGAGGCACGTCATCGAGAACCTGCGAGCCGCCCGCTCGATCACCCGCTACGGGATCGGCTACGACACGATCGACGTCGCCGCGGCCACCGACCGGGGCATCTGGGTGACCAACGTGCCCGACGCGAACCACCGCGAGGTGGCCGTGCACGCGATCGCGCTCGCCCTCGCGGTCACCCGGCGACTGCCCGCGCTCGACCGGGGCATCCGCTCCGAGGGCTGGGCCTCGGCGCTCGCACCGGGCGTGCACCGCCCGGACGTGCAGACGTTTGGTCTGCTCGGTCTGGGCCGGACAGGCTGGCGCACTGCCGAGGTGGCGCGCGCACTCGGCTACACCGTCGTCGCGCACGACCCGGCCGCTGTTGCGGGGCCGGACGGCGTCGAGCTGGTCGGTTTCGACGAGCTCGTCGCGCGGTCGGACGTGCTGTCGCTGCACGTGCCGCTGCTGGAGTCGACGCGCAACATCGTCGACGCCGCGGTACTCGCCCGCATGCGGCCCGGCTCGGTGCTGGTCAACGTCTCGCGCGGCGGCCTGGTCGACGAGCACGCGCTCGCCGACGCCCTTGTCGAGGGCCACCTGTTCGGGGCGGGCCTCGACGCGTTCGCCTGCGAGCCCCTCGAGGCCGACAGCCCGCTGCGCGGTCTGGACTCCGTGATCCTCACCCCGCATGCCGCGCACTGGAGTGAGGAGTCCTGGGCGGAGGTGCGGTCGAGTGCGCTGGCCGACGTGGCCCGGGTCCTGCGTGGCGAGGAACCGCGCAGTCCCGTCAACCGGCCGCAACCACTCCGCCGCGTCCCGTGACCGTGCGGCCGGCCCGGGTGCACCCTGCGGCCGGCCGCACCGCCCCGCGGTCAGGAAGCGTCCACCACCGTCCGCCCGGTGGGCGGCTCCGCGCCGTCGGCGAGCGCGTCACCCACGTAAGCGTGGCTGCGCGGCATCACGAACACCAGCAGGACGCCGATCGCCGTCGGCACCAGCAGGGCGTAGAACGTCCAGGCCACCGGAAGTCCCGCGGCGATGATCCATCCACCGGCGATCGGGCCGAGGATGCCGCCCAGGCGGGCGATGGTGAAGTAGGTGCCCAGCGCCGAGGCCTGCACCGTCGTCGGGAACCAGGTCGCGACGTAGCCGTTGAGGATCGCGGCCGTCCCGCTGCCGCCGACCCCGGCCAGGGCGACCGCGACGTAGAGCACCACCGTGGAGGGTCCCGAGGCGAGGACCACCAGCGCCACCACCCCTATACCGAAGCCGAGGAGCACCAGCAACCGGGGGTGCGACCGGTCCGCCGCCCACGACATGACCAGGCCACCTGCGATGGCGCCCAGGGACATCGTGGCGAGGAAGCTCAACGCGGACCCGAGCGGGTAGCCCTCCATCCTCATCAGCTGCGGCAGCCAGGTGTTGAGGCCGTACATGAGCAGCTGCACGACCAGCCCGCCGATGCCGAAGACGATCAGGAACCCCCACAGCGGACGGCGGGCGAGACTGCGCAGCGGCGAGCGCCGCACCGCGTCCGGTCGCGGGCCCTCGGCGACCTCGACGCCGTAGCGGGCAGCCACCGCCCGGGCCTCGTCGAGGCGGCCCTTCGACACCAGGTACTGGATCGACTCGGGTAGCACGAACCACGCGACGGGCAGCAACAGCAGTGGCAGCGCGGCGATGACGTACATCGGCCGGAAGCCGTACGCCTCGATGATCACGATTCCGAGCAGCGCGGCGAAGAGCGTGCCCACCATGAAGCCGGCGGTGAGCACCATGTTGACCACGTTGCGTCGGGCCTTGGGGGCGAACTCCACGGCGAGTGCGATGGCGGTCGGCATGACACCCCCGAGGCCGAGCCCGGCCAGGAAGCGGAAGATCCCGAACACCGTGGCCGTGGGCGCGAAGGCGCACACGGCCATGCAGAGCGAGAACCAGCCGGAGCTGGCCATCAGCATGAGCTTGCGGCCGAGCACGTCGGTGGCGAAGCCGCACAGCAGGGAGCCGATCAGCATCCCGATCAGGGCCAGGCTGGCGATGAACCCCAGCTCGGCGGCGTTGAGGCCCCACGGCTCGTACTGCAGCAGGGCCGGAATGGTCGTGGCGAAGACGGAGACGTCGTAGCCGTCGAACACGAGGACCAGCGCGCAGAACGCGGCGATCATGGGTGCGGGCAGCCTTCCGGCCGACGGCGGTGTGAGTGCGCCCATCGGGGCTCCTCGTCGTTGAGGCGGAGCGTGCGCTCCGTGCGGGGTTGCGGTGGCTGTGGTATCGGGAGTGCGGCCGGGCCTCGGGTAAGGGGCCGGTGATGTGCCTTGGTCAGGCGGCGAGCACGCCGCGTCGAGCGCGGGTCGCCCCAGTGGCTAGGGCGAGACGGGTGCGGGGTCCTCGGCACGGCGCCACGCGACCGAGCCGCTGTCCGGTCCGAGGTCGTCGAACACGGCCTCCATGCGCTGGCCGCACTCGATCGACTCCGGGTCGGGACCGGCGTAGCGGCCGATGAAGCGCACCCCGTCGGCCACCTCGACGACCACGACGCCGTAGGGCAGCTTGTCGGCGAATGCCCTGTGGAACGCGCGGTACATGACGCTGTAGGTGTAGACGAGCCCCTCGGTGGGGACGTCGACCGGCTCGAAGGTCGAGCTCTGGCAGTGCCCGCAGAGCTCACGCGGCGGCCACTGCAGCGCGCCGCACCCGGTGCAGGTCTGCGCGACCAGGCGCCCGTCGCGCAGGCCCTTGAAGTAGTCGGCGTACAGAGAGCTGTCCGGCATCAGCGGGACCGGGCTGAGGTTGGCGGTCGTCATGGGTCGGAGCTCCTTCTGGAGGGGTCGTGATTGGCGGGGTGCTCAGTTGTGCAGGATCACGACGGAGCCGTCGCTGAAGTCGCCGTACCCGGTGACCAGCCCGATGTGGGCGTCCTCCACCTGGGCCGGGCCGGCTTCGCCGCGCAGCTGGATGACGGCCTCGATCACGTGGTTCATGCCGATGCCGTGGGCTTGGGAGAGCAGGCCGCCGTGGGTGTTGACGGGCATGTCGCCGCCGAGGGCGATCCGGCCGCCGCTGACGAAGTCCGACGCCTCGCCGCGGTCGCAGAAGCCCATCTCCTCGAGCTGGCGCAGGACGATGAAGGTGAAGCAGTCGTAGATCTCGGCGAAGTCGATGTCGTCGTGCCGGACGCCCGCCATGTCGAAGGCGCGGCTCGCGGCCTTGGTGATGCCCATGTCGAGGATGTTCGGCCGGGTGGACAGGTCGTCGGGGCACTCGGCGTGGCCCTCGGCGCCCCCGGCGATGGCGACGGCCCGCCCGTTCATGTGCCGGGCCTCCTCCTCCGACACGACGAGGACCGCGGCGGCCCCGTCGGTCTCCAGGCAGATGTCGAAGAGGTGGAACGGCTTGACCAGTACCGGCGAGGCCCGGTATTGCTCGCTGGTCAGCTCGCGGTCCCGCATGTAGGCCTTGCTGTTGAGATGCGCGTGCCTGCGGGTGGTGAGGGCGACCGTCTCCATGCCCGCCGGGTCCGCCTTGGTCTCGTGGAACCAGCGGTTGGCATGCAGGCTGTACCACTGCATCGCCGCGAGCAGACCGGCCGGGTTCTCCAGGTTGTTGCGGATCTCGGCCCCGGGCACGTTGCCCACCCCGCCGGGGGTCTGCTCCATCGAGCTGAGACGGACGGGCCGGGAGAACCAGTTGTGCCCGGTGGGCACGAGAACCCGGGTGGCCAGGCCGGCCGCGATGGCGGCGGCCGCCTGCACGACGGCTGCGACCGGGGAGGCGCCACCGATGTGCACGTGGGAGTGGAAGCGCAGGTCCTTGATGCCGAGGGCGGCGATGAAGTCCTCGTTGGTCGGGACGTCCTTCCACGCCATGACGATCCCGTCGATGGTCGAGGGGTCGATCCCGGCGTCGCGGCAGGCGGCGGCCGAGGCCTCCAGGATCAGCTGGCGTTCGCTCTTGGGCGTGCCCCGGACGTACTCCGTCTCGGCCACGCCGGCGATGTAGGCCTTGTCGGTGAGGGTGGCGACCATGGGGGTTCCTTGTCGGTGAGGGAACTCAGACCTGCTGACGGGCGGGGGTGTCGGTGGTGTACTCGTCCTCGAGCACGGCGCCGAGGACGTCGCGGGTGTGCTCGCCGAGGCGGGGCGCCGGGCGGATCGACGTCCCGTGGCCGATCAGGAAGGGGGGCTGGGCGTAGAGGTGGACGCCCCCGTGGGCGGGGACGCTCACGAACGTGTCCCGGTGCTCGGTGAAGTGCGGGTCCGCGAGCAGCTCGTCGGGTGAGTTGACCGGTGCCCAGGGCAGCCGGCGGGCCTGGGCCTCGCGGAACAGGTGATCCGAGTCGTGCCGGGCGCAGAACCGGCCGATCACGTCGACCACGTGGAACATGTGGTCCTCGCGCTGCATCGACCTGCGGTACTTCTCGTCGGCCAGGTCCTCGGCCATGCCCTCGGAGTCGAACCACTCGACCAGCGCGGCGAACCGCGCGTCGTCGATGTAGAGCGGCAGGGCCAGGAGATACTTGCCGTCGGCGCACCGGTGCTGCCACCGGGGGGTGCGGGCGGGCATCGCGTGCCGGGCGGTGTGCCGGTGCACCTCGCGCTGCTGGTACAGCCAGAACGGGACGGCCATCTCGGTCGAGACCGCGGTGGCCTCGTGCGCCGAGACGTCCACGAACTGCCCCCGGCCCGAGGTGCCCAGCTCGAGGACCGCGGCGAGCGTGGCCATCACCGCCATCATCCCGACAAGGTGCTTGACGTGACCGCCGGTGGGGGCGACCGGGGCGCCGCTGTAACCGGTGCCGTCCGCGTAGTCGGCGCCGTCGTCGTAGCCGCAGGAGGCCATGACGCCACCCAAGGCGAGCTGGGTCAGGTCGGTGGCCGCGAAACCCGCCCAGGGACCGTCGCAGCCGAACGGGGTGACGGCGCAGTAGATCAGCGCCGGGTTGACCGCGGAGAGCTCCGTGTGGCCCACCCCGAGCGAGTCAGCGACGCCGGCGCCCAGGCCGTCGAGCACCACGTCCGCCCGCGCGGCCAGCCTGGTGAGCAGGATTCGGTCCGCCTCGGACGTCAGGTCCAGCACCACCGACTGCTTGGAGGTGTTGTAGTGCTCGAACTGCAGGCTCGTCCGGTCCGGCGTCGAGCCGACGAACGGTGCGACGGCCCGGCCCGGCGCCCCCCGGGGCGGCTCGATCTTGATCACCTCGGCACCGGAGTCGGCGAGCAGCTTCCCGGCGAACTCGGCCAGACCGTCGTCGAGCTCGAGAACGGTCAGGCCCTCCAGCATCGTGCTCCTGTTCACGTTCACCACAGCGACCTCTCGACGACGGGGTTGGCCGGCACGCCCTCCGGCCACAGGATGTGCTGCTCGTGCAGCCGGGAGACGGTCTCGGCGCTGTAGCCGAGCACTTCGGTCAGGACGTAGTCGTTGTCCGCCCCCAGCAGCGGCCAGCGCGGTTCCAGCTCGTAGTCCGACGTCGACGACCGGAACGGCACGCCCTCGAAGGCCTGGGTGCCGAGGTGGGGGTGCTCCAGCTCGGCGAAGATTCCGCGGCTGCGCAGCTGCGGGTCGTTCTCGACCCGGTCCCGGCCGCTCTGCACGGCTCCGGCGGGCACACCGCGGCGCTGCAGGGTGTCCATGGCCTCGTACTTGTCGCGCTCGGCCATCCAGGCGGCGAGCTTGGTGTCGATGGCGTCCTGGTGTTCGGCCCGACCGCCCGGGTCGTCGTAGCGCGGGTTCTCGGCCCAGGCCGGGTTCCCCAGGGCGTCCTTGAGCGAGCGCCAGTGCCCGTCGTCGGCGACCGACACGGTGCAGTAGTCGTTCTCACCGCCGCCGCGCGTCCGGTAGGCGCCGCTCGGTGCGGCCGTGTCGCCGCGGTACCCCACCACCGACCCGTCGGTGGCCACGGACCGGTTCCCCCCGGGTACGCCACGACGGCGCAGTTGGCCACCGGTGACGGCGGACTCGAGCAGACCGGGGCCGGCCAGGGAGATGCCGACCTCCACCTGCGACATGTCCAGGCGGGCGCCCTCCCCCGTGCGCTGCCGCCGGATCAGGGCGGTGAGTACCCCGAGTGCGGCCATGTAGCCGCTGGTGACGTCGAGGTAGGACCAGCCCCAGCCGGCCGGGGGCGCACCGGCCTCGCCGGACATGGCGCTGATGCCGGACATAGCCTGCGCGGTGGGCCCCCAGGTGTTCTTGTCCCCGTGCGGGCCGTTGTGCCCGAACCCGCTGACGCTGACGTAGACGATCGAGGGATTGAGCTGTTGCAGCGCGGCGTGGTCCAGGCCCCAGCGCCGCAGCACGGTGGCTGAGAACGACTCGGCCACCACGTCGCACTCACGGACGAGGTCGCGAATGACGGCGAGGCCCTCCTCCGTGCGGAGGTTGACGGTCAGGCTCCGCTTGCCGACGTTCAGGTTGGCGAAGAACGACCCGTTGTTCAGTGTCTTGTGCTGTTCGTCGCCCAGGTACATCGCCGACCGCATGGGATCGGCGTTGCGGGGCCACTCGACCTTGATCACCTCGGCACCGAGCGAGGCCAGGTAGCGGGTCATCGTGGGCCCGGCCACGCTCCAGGTGAAGTCGAGGACGCGGGTGCCGGCGAGGGGACGCGGTGACGTCGATGCCATGACGCTTCTCCTTTGAGGCCTCATTGGGGATGCTTTCGACTCGGGCGCCGACGAAAGAGCGGAGATTCGTGAGCGGGCTCCTGTCGGCGGCAGCTCCTCGGTTCGCAAAAGGTAGGCCCGATTCCGAGAGTGCTGCTATATGCCGACGGGATACATCGCGGCCGGATCAGGTGTCCCGATCGCGGGCCGCGACGGAGGTATGCGGGTCGCGTCGTGCACGTCCCCGTGCCGCATAGCCACCTCGCGAAGTGCTACCGGCCCGACGGGCCGTTCACGATAATGACGCGGATGACAGCGTTGTCCTTCCTCAAGCTCCTCGCCGAGGACGCGCCCGCACAGGACTTCGACGCTCTCGTGCAGCAGGCGCGCCAGGCCGCCGCTCCGGCGTCCACCGTGGCGGAGCTCGAAGAAGCCCGAGAGCTCGCGTTGGACGTTCGACACATCCTCGAGACGAGCAGACGACGAGAGGCGGAGCTCGCCGCGCTGTACGAGACCGCCGGCGACCTTGCTGCCCGCACCGAGCTCCGCTCAGTGCTCGAGGCCATCGTGACGCGAGCTCGCCGCCTCCTCGGCTCGGACCTGTCGTACATGACCTTGGTGGACGAGGAGGTCGGCGACACCTACTACACCACCATCACCGATGGTGGCACCTCCGCACTCTTCCGCAGGCTCCGCGTGCCGATGGGGGACGGACTGGGTGGCCTGGTGGCCCAGACCGGGGTCCCGTACGCAACTGCGTCGTACTTCACCGATGACGGGTTCCGCCACACCGCTGCCGCCGACGCGGCGGCTCGCGAGGAGGGTCTGGTGGCGATCCTGGGCGTCCCGCTGCTCGTCGAACAGCGGGTCATCGGTGTGCTCTTCGCCGGATACCGCGCGGAGCGTCCCTTCCCGCCCACCGACGTGGCCCTCCTCTCCTCCTTCGCGGCGCACGCCGCGGTCGCCGTCGAGAAGGCCCGCATGCGGAGCCAGATGCAGACGGCCCTCGACGAGCTGGAGATCGCGAGCGGCCTCCTCAAGGAGCGCAACGCCGACATCGAACGGGCCGCTCAGGCCCACGACCGACTGGCAGCGCTCGTCCTGCACGGCGGGGACCTGGCCGAGGTCGCGCAGGAGGTTCGCAACCTGCTGGGGGGCGAGGTGGCGGTCGTCGACGACAGCGAGACACTCGTCGTGGCCACCAGCACCGAGGCGATCTCCGCGGCCACGATCGCCGAAGTCCTCGCAACGAGCCGTTCCTCGCCCAGGACGTACGTCGGTGACGGCGTGTGCAGCACGTCCGTGACGGCGGGAACGGACCTGCTCAGCCACCTCATCCTCGTGCGGCCCGAGCCCGCGGACGAGGTCGACCAGCAGATCCTCGAACGCGCCGCCCTCGTCACGGGCCTGCTGCTGCTCTTCCGTCGGTCACTGGCGGAGACCGAGAGCCGAGTCCGCGGCGAGCTGTTCGAGGACATCCTGCTCGACCACGCCCGGCACGGCATGAGTGAGCGTGCCCGACATCTCGGTGTGGATCTCCACGCGGGCTACACCGTGCTGGTCGCCGAGCTCCCCGAGGAGCGCGACCGCCTGGTCCGGACCGCGGCCGAGCTCGCTTCGACACACCACGGTCTCTCCACCGTCCACGGCGGTCGTCTCATTCTCGCGCTTCCCCGTCCGGACGTGCGGGAGACGGCGGAGCTCGTCAGCGCGACCCTCCACCGCGCCAGTGGACGACGGCCGACCATCGGCGCGGCCGGACCGGTCGTGGGCCCGAACGAGATCCGCTCGGCCCGTGCCGAGGCGGAGACGTGCCTGGACGCGCTGCTCGCCCTGGGCAGCAGCGGACGGTACGCGCAGACGTCGGACATCGGCTTCGTGGGCCTGCTGCTGGGCAAGGAGCGGAACGTGAAAGGCTTCGTCCGGTCCGTGCTGGGACCCGTGCTCGACTACGATGCCAGGCGCCGGACCGAGCTCGAGGCGACGCTTCGGACCTTCTACGGGTGCAACGGGAACACCAACCAGACTGCTGCTGTGCTGCAGCTGCATCCCAAGACCGTCTCCCAGCGTCTGGACCGCATCAACCGGCTCCTCGAGGGCGGGACGGATGATTCCGCCTCCCGGCTGCAGGTCGAGCTCGCCCTTCACCTGCGGCTGGTCTGCGCACACTTGGACCCCGGGGCGAGCTGAGGCCGGCGACTGACTGAGGTGGTGCCACCACCGACCCGAGGAAACTTGTGTCAGGACTCGTACTGCGTGCGTGCCGCCAGCAGGCGAGCGAGTAGCCCTGGAGCGAAGTAGTCGAGCACCTCGCGCTGCAGCTCGTAGTGGAAGAAACGGCCCTCCCGGCGGACCTTGACCAGTCCGGCCTGGGTCAGGACCTTGACGTGATACGAGATGGTCGACTTGCTGATCGGCAGCTGCTGCTCCAAGGCGGTACAGGGGTATTCCCCCGTCTCTCCGATGAGCACGAGCATGTCCAGTCGCGTGGGGTCGGCGATGGCTTTGCCGAACGCGACATAGGAGTCGTGCAGCGAGGGCGCGACCGGCGGGCCGGGCTGAGAGTCCGTGCTCATCGACAACCATGCTCGCACGCCGCTCGCGTGCTGCCGCCCGAGCCGGGCGTGGGCGCGGTCACCACGACGTTGCGTGCCAGGCCCGATGTCTCTACGTTTCTAACATCATCGAACTCTGGAGGTGCCCGTGTTCGCCGTCTACGCCGCCGAGCCGAACCCTACCGATCCCCTTGCCGCCCTCGTCGTGGGCGAACGCCCGGAGCCCGAGGTGCCCGCGGGATGGGTGGCGGTGCGCACCACGGCCGCCAGCTTGAACATGCACGACCTGTGGACTCTTCGCGGCGTCGGCCTCAAGCCCGACCAGTACCCGATGATCCTCGGCGGTGACGCGACCGGGACCCTGCCCGACGGCACCGACGTCGTGGTCTACCCGGTCATCGGCGACCCCGCATGGTCCGGAGACGAGACCCTCGACCCGCGGCGCACCCTGCTCACCGAGAAGCACCAGGGCACGTTCGCCGACACCGTGGTCGTGCCCGAGCGCAACGTCATCCCGCTGCCGGCGGGCGTCTCCCCGCAGGCGGCGTCCGTCCTCGGGACCGCCTGGCTCACCGCGTACCGCATGCTGTTCACCAAGTCCGGCCTGCGCCCCGGCCAGACCATGCTCGTCCAGGGTGCCGCGGGTGGCGTCTCCACGGCCCTCATCCAGCTGGGGGCCGCAGCCGGCATGCAGGTCTGGGTCACCGGACGGGCCGCGGAGAAGCGAGCACTGGCCGAGCGGCTCGGCGCGCACGCGACCTTCGAGGCGGGCGCCAGGCTGCCCGGCAAGGTCGACGCGGTCTTCGAGTCGGTCGGCGAAGCCACCTGGGCCCACTCCATGCGCTCGGTCCGCCCCGGCGGCGCCGTGATCTGCTGCGGCGCCACCAGCGGACCGGCACCCTCCGCCGACCTTCAGCGACTGTTCTTCCTCCAGATCCGCGTGGAGGGCTCCACCATGGGCACCCGCCAGGAACTCGTCGACCTCCTCGCCTTCGTCGACCAAGCAGGCATCTCCCCCGCGATCGGACTCGAGCTCCCCCTCGAGAAGGCAGCCGACGGTTTCCGCGCCATGAGCGAGGGCGACGTGGCCGGGAAGATCGTCTTCACTCGCTGACGACCGATCGGCGGCGCGTGGCCGTCATATCCCTTCGGCGGACTACCGGGCCCTCAAGGCGACGATCGTGCGCATACCAGCCTCGAGCCCCGGGCGCCGCCGGCGCCGATCGGTAAGAGGAACTCCTTGGGCCGCCGTTGCTCCCTCGCCAGAGCAGCGAGAGCGGCCATGAGCAATGTCGGCGCCTTCTCGTACGTCGTTGTGAACTGCTCCAGCTTCGTCTCGGCCAGGTCCCCACGTCGCGGGCGGCCCGGTCAGTGAGATCCGCGGGAAGCCCTGCCCTCCGGTGCCCTCACCAGCAGCACACAGAGAGCAGGATTCTCGATGCAAAGATGTCCTCGCACCACGATCGGCTCCACGCCAGAGTCAAGTGGTCAGAACCTCGAACGCCAGAACAACCCCACAACGCCGTTACCAGCGAGAATGATTGTGGAGAGTCTTCATAGGAGATTCGAGGTCGTGGCACCCTTTACCGGCGACCTCGATCTTCGTCAGCGGAGAATCCGCTGGTCAGGGTGGAGCTGAGGGGATTCGAACCCCTGACCCCTTGACTGCCAGGATTCCACGAGCCCCCTCACAAGCCTCCTACCAGCAGCAACACTGACAGAATCTCCCTCTCCAGCCTCCAGAACTCGCACCATGCGCAAGGTTTCGCACCACGAGTGGCTCCATGACTACGCTGCCGCGGACAGGCCAGGCGGTCACCCGAAGTCCGGCTGGCGCTTCTCGGCGAAGGCAGCCCAGCCCTCGTCCGCTCCGCCCGACGCGACATGGTCGGCCGAGACCTTGGACTCGAGGGCGAGGGCCTCGTCGAGGGTGTGATCGGCCTGGGCGTCCACGAGCCGCTTCATCGCGCGGAGCCCCTGCGGGCTGCGTTGGGTGAGCGACTCCGCCAGCCCGCGGGCGGCCGCCTCGAGGTCGGAGGCGGGGACGACCAGCTGGACGAGACCCCAGCGCTGCATCTGGTCGGCCGACACGGGCTCGGCGGTGTACATCAGCCACTTCGCGGGACCCGACCCGATCCGGCGCGGGAGCCGCGCCGAACCCCCGCCCCCGGGAATCAGGCCGTAGCGGGCGTGCGCGTCGCCGAACCGGGCGGAGTCGGCGGCCACGACGAGGTCGCAGCACAACGCGATCTCGAGGCCGCCTGCGACGGCCCAGCCGTGGATCGCTGCGACCACCGGCATCGGGAGGCGCTCGATTCGCCGCAGGACGGCGCTGATCGAGTCGAAGTAGCGGGCGGCGGCGCCCGGTTCCGCGGCCTCGGCGGCCATCGCCGCCTGGAGGTCGCCACCCGCGCAGAAGGCGCGTCCGCTCCCCCGCAGGAGCACGACCCGAACCGCGTCGTCGACCTCGATGGCCGCGCACGCCTCGTCCAGCGCGTCGACGAGCGAGGGAGCGAGGCTGTTCAGGGCGGCGGGCCGGTTCAACGTCAACGTCATCACGCCGGCGGCGTGCTCGACCAGCAGGGTCTCAGATGACACGGTCGCGTCCCTTCCAGTACTGCTCCCGGATGACCCGCTTCAGCACCTTGCCCGCCGCGCTGCGCGGCAGGGTGTCGACGACGCGGATCGCCTTGGGCGCCTTGACCCCGCCGAGCTGTGCACGCAGGGCCACGGCCAGCTCGGCGGTGTCGAGCTCCGCCCCGGCCTTCAGCTCGACGAAGGCGGTGACCGCCTCGCCCCATTTCTCGTCGGGCAGGCCGACGACGGCGCAGTCCTGGACGGCGGGATGGCGCCAGATCAGCTGTTCGACCTCGGCCGGGTACACGTTGAAACCGCCGGAGATGATCATGTCCTTCTTGCGATCGACGACGTAGAGGAACCCATCGGCATCCCGTTCGCCGACGTCCCCGGTGTGCAGCCAGCCGCGGTCGAACACCCGGGCGTCCTCGTCCGGGTTGTCGACGTAGCCCGCCATGACCGTGCCACCCCGGCACACGATCTCGCCCCGCTCGCCCGGGCCGAGCAGCCGACCGCCGTCGTCCATGATCCCGATCTCGGTGAACGGTCCGGGGCGCCCACAGCTGATCAGCCGACGTTCCCGGGAGGGATCGGCGAGGGCCTCCACATGGTCGTGCGGGAGCAGGAAGCCCAGCACGACCGGGGCCTCCGTGAGCCCGTAGGTCTGGGCGAGCACGGGACCGAAGACGGTGATCGCCTCGCGCAGCTTCTCGACCGACATCGGCGCCCCGCCATAGATCATGTAGCGAAGCGACGAGTAGTCGAAGTCCCCGACCCTCGGGTGCGCGAGCATCGAGTAGATCAGCGTCGGCGGCAGGAAGAGCGTCGTCACCCGCTCGCGCTCGATCGCCTCCAGGATGCTCAGCGGGTCAGGTGCGCGCAGCGTGACGACCGTGCCGCCCTGGGAGAGCAGGGTGGTCGCGAAGTAGCCGGCGGCGTGCGTGAGCGGTGCCGCGGCGAGGGTGACCGGCGGAACGTCGTAGTGCATGAGACTCTGGTAGTTCGCGACCATCGCCTCGATGCCCCGGTTGACGTGGCGCACCCCCTTCGGCCGCCCGGCGGTGCCGCTGGTGTTCGGCAGCAGGACGACGTCGTCGGGCCCGGTGGGGCACTCGACGGTCGGGCCGCAGGCCGGCAGCCAGTCGTCGAACTCGATCCCGTCAAGCTGGACGCTCGACTCCAGGCCGTCGACCTCGGCGAGCGCTCGGGCCGCGTCCGCGGCGACGGACGAGTGGAAGAAGAGGTGCCTCGCCCCAAGGCGAGCGAGTACGGCGAGGTTCTCCTCGACGCCATTGCGGACGTTCACCGGGATCCACGGGCACCCGGCACGGGCGGCGCCGAACTGGGCGGCGAGGCCCATCGGATGGTTGGGGGTCCAGATCGCGACCGGGTCGCCGGGGCGAAGCCCTTCCGTCTGCAGGGCGCGGGCGATCCGATGGCTCAGGGTGACGAGTTCGCGGTAGGTCCAGGAGCGGTCGCCGTCCCGGATCGCGTCGCGGGAGCCGTAGAGCTCCGCGCCGCGGTCGAGGAAGTCGATGTAGCGCATGGCGTCTCCGTTCATCGTTCGGTCCACCGGTGGGTCGATCCCGGGTCGCGGCGCGGGCGTCCGTATCCTCGGGGCGTCGGGAGGAGTGGGTCGTGGCGCGAGCGGGGTCGGCGGTGCCGGAGGAGCCTGCGCCGCCGCGCCGGCGGCGTAAGCAGCACTCGCGCAGGCAGGAGGTCCTCGACACAGCGGCCCGGATGTTCTTCGAGCGCGGTTACGAGGCCACGACCACCCAGGACATCGGCGCCGCGTTGGGCCTGCTCAAGGGAAGCGTCTACTACTACATCTCGAGCAAGCAGGACCTGCTCTTCGAGCTCATTCAGCAGTACCACGAGGACACGCGCAGCTACTTCGCCGAGATCCTCGAGTCCGACGGCTCCGCCGTCGACAAGCTGCGTGAGCTGATCACCGTCGACACCGCGCACACCGCCCGCAACCTCGAGCGCTCGACGCTGTTCTACCTGGAGTGGCGCTCGCTCCCGCTGGAGCGCCAGGCGGTGATCATCGAGGAGCGGGCGCAGCACGAGCACGCCGTGCAGAAGTGGATCGTCGAGGCGCAGGCGGCGGGCCGGATCCGGCCCGAGGTCGACCCGAAGATCGCCTCTTTCGCGATCTTCGGGATGGTGAACTCCGTGTACCGCTGGTTCACCCCCGGCGGGCGGAAGTCCGCGGAGGAGATCGGCGAGGACTTCGCCGACCTGGTCCTCGGCGGGCTTCTCGTCCCAGGGGCCTGAGCCCCGGTCAACCCACGCCACGGAGACGCGCTCCTCGCGGAATGCCCGCAGCGGTCGCCATGCCCCGGCGTGTGCCGGGTGCGTGGGCAGCTGCAGATAGGCGTGGGGCGCGCCCGGAGCGACGTGCACGCGGTGCGGCACCGCGGCCGCGACCAGCGCGGCGGCCATGGCCTCGGTCTCCCCGCGAAGCGGATCGAGGCCCCCGACGGTCAACCAGCAGGGTGGGAAGCCCGCGACGGCACGGTCCGGGCTGAGTCGCGGGTCCCCGTGGAGACGGTCGAAGTCCGCCGGGTCGACGTAGTGCTGGCTCGCGGCGTCCGGGCCACCGGTCAAGGCGGTGAGCAGGGGTAACGCCCGATGGAAGTCGTACACGCCGTAGAGCAGCAGTGCCGCGCGCACCTCGGGGAGATCGGCGGTGGCGAGCACCGCCGCGGCGAGGTTCGCGCCCGCCGAGTCACCGCCGATGAGCAACCGTGTGGGGTCGCCGCCGAACTCCACCGCGCGGGCGTGTGCCCACCGCACAGCGGCCTCGGTGTCCTCGACGGCGGCCGGGAACCGGTGCCTCGGAGCGCGTCGGTAGTCGACGGACACCACCACCAGCCCCAGCACGGCGAGGTCGGCGGCCAGCCTGCGGTGGGTGGCGGGAGTTCCCAGCGTCCACCCGCCACCGTGCAGGTAGACCAGGCAGGGGAACGGGCCCCGCCCGCGCGGCACGGTGACGTCGGCGGTCAGCCGCCACCCGCTCATCTCGCGGATCGGCACCCGTTCATGGATCACGGCGACGTCCGGAAGGTCCCCGTTCACGTACCCGTCGTGCCGGGTCAACAGCGTCACGAGGTCCTCCCCCGGCGGAACCCGCAGGTCGGTCTGCCAGGCCAGCAGGTCGGTGGGGACCCCGTGCACCGCACTCACCTCCCGGAGAACTGCGGGGACCGCTTCTCGGCGAACGCGGCGAGTCCCTCGTGTGCGTCGGTGCTGGTCAGGCAGTAGCGGGCAGCGGTCTCCCGCTCCAGCCGCAGTCCCGCGCCGATGGCGGTGCCCTCCCAGTACGACGCGTTGAGCGTGCGCTTGGCGTTGGCGACCGCGAGCGGGGACCGCGCCGCCAGCCCGCGCGCGATCTCGATCCCGGCCGTGCGGAGGTCGTCGTCGGGTACGACCCGGCTGACCAGCCCCCACTCGAGTGCCTCCGCCGCGGGGAGCGTCCTTCCGGTGAACACCAGCTCTCGGGCTCGCGAGGGTCCGACGACCCGTGGGAGCAGCGTGAGCGATCCGCCACCGCCCATCTGACCGAAGGGCAGGTGCCCGTCGCCGATTCGGGCCGACTCGGCGGCGACGGCGAAGTCGCAGCTCAGCAGGAGCTCGATACCCCCGGCCACGGCGACGCCGTTCACGAGCGCGAGGACGGGTGTGGCGGCGGCACCGACCTCGGTCAGCAGCGTGTGGAAGTCCTCGAGGAAGACCGGGAAGGCGATCGGGTCACGCTGGAGGGTCCGGTACTTCTTCATGTCCCCACCCGCGGAGAACGCACGCCCCGCGCCGGTGATCGCGACCGCCCGCACCCGCGGGTCGGCGTCCAGGTCCGCCAGCGCCGCGCGGAGTGTCCGGATGGCGTCGTGGTCCAGCGGGTTCATCTCGTCCGGACGGTCGAGGGTCACGAGCGCGAGCTCGGCGTTCGGTGGGACGCCGAAGGCCGGTTCCGAGCCGTTCACCGGGGGCCCTCCGAGGCTGATCCGATCGGTCCGCACGCTCACGCGCCACTCACCCTTCCCTCGTGTCCTGCCCAGTGCGGTTCGCGCAGCACCCGCCGCTGCACCTTGCCGGTCGGCGAGACCGGCAGCGGCTCGGTCGTGAGCTGCAGGCGCCCGGGCTTCTGGTGCCGGCCCAACGTGGTGGCGACCAGTTCGACCAGCTCCTCCTCGGAGACCGTCGCGCCCGGGTCGACGACGCAGACCGCCATCGGGGTCTCACCCCACTTCTCGTGCGGGATGCCGAAGACCGCCGCCTCGCGCACCTGCGGGTGCCGGGCGAGGATGGTCTCCAGCTCGGCGGGCCAGATGTTGAACCCACCCGAGACGATCATGTCGTCCGCCCGGTCCAGCAGGTACAGGTAGCCGTTGGCGTCGAGCCTGCCGATGTCACCGGTCCGGATCCACCCGTCGACGAGACGGTCGGCGGAGCGCTCGGGATCACCCCAGTAGCCGCTCATCTGCGCCTCGACCTGCGTCCAGATCTCGCCGACCCCGTCCGGGCCGAGGACGGCGCCCTCGGCGTCCCGGATCTCCAGCCTGCAGAAGGGCAGGACCCGCCCGGCGGACCGCAGGGGCGTCGAGCCCGGCACGTCGCTGAACCACTCCTGCGGGGTCAGGAACGTCAGGGGCGTCGCCTCGGTCTGTCCGAAGACCTGGTGGAGCACATCCCCGAAGACCCGCCGACCGGCCTCGATCGTCCGCTCCGTGACGGGCGAGCCACCCATGAGCAGGCCCTCGAGCGCGGAGAAGTCCCGGCCGTCCGCCGTCGGGTCGGCGGTGACCCCGGCGAGCATCGTCGGGGCGAGGTAGAGGTGGGTCACCCGGTGGGCCTCGGTGAGCTCCAGGGTGCTCGTGGCCGAGAACGGTCCGTAGAGGACGTTCGTCGCGCCCGCGAGCCACGCCGGCAGGAAGAGGTAGCCGGCGGCGTGCGAGATCGGTGCCGCGTGGCCGACCACCGAGTCGGTGCTCAGCCGCGGCAGGCGGTAGTACCAGTTGCGGCAGTTCACGAGCCAGTCGTGCTGGGTGTAGCCGACGCCCTTCGGCCGTCCGGTCGTGCCGGAGGAGTGTCGGATGATGTACCAGTCGTCCGGGCCGACCTCAATCAGCGGGTCCGCGGCGGACTGCGCGGCGAGCCAGTCCTCCCAGCCCGAATCCCGGACGAGCACCGTGTGCAGGGAGCCGACCTCGTGTTCGAGGCCCTTGACCGTGTCGATGTAGGGCTCCTCGGCAACCACCAGCACGGTCTCGGTCTGGGCCATCATGATCGCGTGCGCCTCACGTGAGCTGCGCGGGTAGAGCGGCACCCGGACGGCTCCGGCGATGGCCGCCCCGAGGAACAGGTCCGCGGCGCCGAGCGTGTTGTCCTCGACCGCCGCCACGCGGTCGCCGGGTCGCACCCCGGCCGCGATCAGGCCGTTGGCGACCCGAACCCCGCGCTCCCAGGCCTCGCCGAACGTCAGGTGGCGGGTTCCGGCGATCAGCGCGGTGCGCTCGCGGTGGAAGTGGACGGACTGCCTCATCAGGCTCGGAACATCCATGGTGGTCCTCATCCGGTCTTCATGGGCTTGCCCGCCATCTCGGGGATGGAGAGCACGGCGGGGATGGCGATCAGTGAGACCGCCATGATGTAAAAGGCACCGACCACGGCGCTGCCGGTGACGCCACCGAGCCAGGTCAGCAGGTACGGGGCGGAGCCGCCGAAGACGGCGATCGCCAGGTTGTAGGTGATCCCGTGCCCGGTGACCCGCACGCTCGTCGAGAACAGCTCGATGATCGCCGGGTTGGTCACGGCGGTGAAGGCCCCCGCGCCGATACCCATGATCACCAGTCCGACGGCCATCGGGCCCAGGGAGCCCGAGGTGATCAGCAGGAACGCGGGCCAGGACAGCACCAGCAGCCACAGCCCCGAGCCGACGAGCACCCTGCGGCGCCCGATCCGGTCGGACAGCCGGGCCGCCATGAGTTCCGAGGCGAGCATCGTGACGATGGCGAGCACCGTCGGCATGAAGGCCAGGGCCCCGGTCAGCCTCAGGTCGCGCACCGCGAAGCTGGGCAGATAACCGACGAGCATGAAGAACGAGGCGGCGTTGAGCGAGGTGATCAGTACGGACTGGCTGAGGAGCGTCCACTGCCTGCGCCCGGACAGGGCCGCCGTGACGGGGTTGCGCCGGGCCCCGCTGCGCCGCTTGAGCTCGAGGAAGTAGGGCGTCTCGTCCAGCTTCCGACGGATGTAGATCGCCACGACACCCAGCGGTAGCGCGAACAGGAACGGGATGCGCCAGCCCCAGGCCTGCATGTCCTCGGTGCTGAGGGTGAGCAGCAGGGTCGCCGGGACGAGCGTGCCGAGCAGCGTTCCGAGCGTGGCCCCGACCACGATCAGCGACACGAAGAAGCCCCGCCGCTTCGCCGGGGCCTGCTCGGCGATGAACGACACCGCGCCCGAGACCTCACCCCCGCACGAGAAGCCCTGCAGGAAGCGGAGGATGACGAGCATGATCGGGGCCGCCACCCCGATGGCCGCGTAGCTCGGCAGCAGACCCATCAACAGCGTCGAGGCCGACATCAGCAGGATGGTCAGGGCGAGGGTCCGCTTGCGGCCGATCCGGTCCCCGACCGGGCCCCAGAAGAACCCGCCCAGCGGGCGGGCGAAGAACGCGAGCGCGAACACCGCGAGCGACGACAGCAATGCCGCCGTGGGGTCGGCGATCGGGAAGAACACCGCGGCCATCGTCGTGGCGAGCACGCCGTAGGCGGAGAACTCGTAGAACTCGACGACGGAGCCGATGACCGCGCCGACCACGGTGCGGCGGAAGGCCCGATCGCGTTCGGGGTCGGGCGGCGTCTCGCGCGGCGGCGAGGTGTCGTCCAGGACGAGTTCGGCGTGTGGATCGTGCTCGGTCATCGGGGCTCCTCGACGTCGGGGAACGACGGCACGGTCGGTCGGCAGAAATTCCACCCACCGTTTGATGGAGCGAGACCCTAAGAGGGCCGCCGAGGGCCCGTCAAGGGCTTGCGCGAGCGCACGCTCTCCACGATATTCAAACCACCGGTGGAAAGAATTGGAGGGCCTCGATGACCACACCCGCCCCCGGACCGCCTGGAGGGGGGATCGATGCGGACAGCGCCCCGTTCTGGGCGGCGCTGCGACTCGAGCGGCTGGAGCTGCAGCGGTGTGCGGCGTGCGCGCGGCTGCGCTTCCCCCCGATGGGCCGCTGCCCGTGGTGCACGTCGGACCGCCACGACCGGGAGGACGTCGACGCCCGGGGCGAGGTCTACTCGTGGATCGTCGTGCACCGGGCCTTCCGGCCGCAGTTCACCGCGGACGTCCCGTACGTGGTCGCGACCGTCGACCTCGACGCGGGGCCGCGGGTCGCCGTGCGCCTGGACCGAGCGGACGGCATCGACTTCGGCATGCGTGTCCGCCCCCTCTTCCACCACCACCCCGACTGGACGGAGCTGCGGATGGTGCCCGATGCGTGAGGTCGCGGTGGCCGGCGTCGGCTACACCGCGTTCAGCCGGGAGTCCGGACGCCCGGTCCTCGACCTGGCCGCCGAGGCCGCGCTGGCCGCCTGCGCGGACGCGGGCCTGCCCGTCGCACAGGTCGACGGCATCGCCAGCCACATGGTCGGCACCGACTCCGAGAACGCCGAGGCCCTGGCCACGGCGTTGGCCCTGCCGGGGTTGCGGATGGTGCTGGACCTCAACCAGGCGGGCCACGCGCCCTGCAATCTGCTCGCCCACGCGAGCGCCGCCGTCTCCGCCGGTCTCGCCGAGCACGTGCTGATCTTCCGGGCGCTCAACGGGCGGTCGGGTCCGAAGGTCGGTTCGGCGCGCTTCCCCGGGCGCGGCGGCCAGTTCCGCTACCCCATCGGCTACGACGCCTACCCGATGTACATCGCGATGTGGGCGCGCCGGTACCTGCACGAGACCGGTCAGGACGCCCGCGACCTCGCCGCCGTCGCGATCGCGCACCGGGAGTACGCGGTCCGCAACGAACGTGCGATCCGGCGGGCGCCATTGGACCTCGACGGGTACTTCGCCTCCCCCTTCGTCGCCGACCCCTTCCGGGTCGCCGACTGCACACCGGAGGTCGACGGCGCCTGCGCACTGCTCGTCACCGGTCTCGACCGCGCCCGCGACCTGCGCCGCCCGCCGGTCCGGGTGGCCGCGGCGGCCTACCGCGCAGGCCCGCGACCGGGGCTGGACATCGGCGACCACGTGCTGACCGAGGACTACACGCGCAACTTCACCGACCTCGTCCGGGACCAGCTGTTCGGGCGGGCGGGTGTCACCCCCGCCGACGTCGACGTGGCCTGCCTCTACGACTGCTTCACCAGCGCCGTGCTGATGAGTCTGGACGGGCTCGGCCTCTGCGAGCGCGGCGGAGCGGGCGAGCTGGTCCGCTCCGGTCGTCTGCCGATCAACCCGCACGGCGGCCTGCTCGGAGAGGGCTACCTGCACGGCATGAACACCCTCGCCGAGGCCGTCCTGCAGCTGCAGGGCCGCGGCGGCGACCGCCAAGCCGCCCGGCACGAGGTCGCGGTCGTGACCTCCGGTGCCCTCATGGACGGCTCCGCCGCCGTCCTCACCACCGACCGTTAGGACAGCCATGACCGACTGCCTCACCCTCGTCGGCGGCCGTCGACACCGCACGAGCGAGCCGCCGATCGCGGTGGAGAACCCGGCGACGCGAGCGACCATCGCGACCGTGCACCCCTCGACCCCGGAGCTCGTCGAGGCGGCGGTGGCGGCGGCGCGCAGCGCGTTCGCCGAGTGGTCCCGCAGCAGCCCCGCCGACCGGGCGAAGGTGCTCGCCACACTGTCCGGGCTCCTCGCCGACCGCGAGGACGACCTGGCCCGGGCGATCACCGCGGACGTCGGCACCCCGATCACGCTCGCCCGCCGCGTCCAGGCGGCGCTGCCCCGCGCGGACGTCGACGCCTGCGTGGCGGTCCTGGAGCGAGACCTCGAGCCGGAGTGGATCGGGCACTCCCGCATCGCGCACGAACCCGCGGGCGTGGTCGCCGCGGTGACCCCGTGGAACTACCCGCTGCACCAGGCGGTCCTCAAGATCGCCCCGGCGCTGGCAGCGGGCTGCACCGTCGTGCTCAAGCCGAGCGAGGTGGCCCCGCTCGCCACCGAGATCCTGATGGACCTGCTCCCCGAGGCGGGGGTGCCCGACGGGGTGATGAACCTGGTGCACGGGACCGGGCCCAGCGTCGGCGAAGCGCTCGTCGGCCACCCGGACGTGGACGTCGTGTCCTTCACCGGGTCGACGGCCGCCGGGCGCCGGGTCGCGGCGCTCGCCGCCGCGAACCTGGCCAGGCCCGTGCTGGAGCTCGGGGGCAAGTCCGCGAGCGTGGTCCTCGACGATGCCGACCTCACCGCGGCGGTCACGGTGTCCGTGGCGAACTGCTACCTCAACGGGGGCCAGACGTGCAGCGCCTGGACCCGGCTGATCGTGCCGCGCGCACGACACGACGAGGCCGTGGAGATCGCCGTGGCCCAGGCGGCACGTTTCGTGCCCGGCGACCCCACCGACCCGGCCACCCGGCTCGGTCCGCTGGTCTCAGCCGCGCAGCGCGACCGGGTGCTCGGCCTCGTCCGTGCCGCGGTCGCCGACGGCACTCGCCTCGTGTTCGGCGGTGTGGACCACCCGGTACCCGACAAGGGCCACTACGTCGGTCCCACCGTGTTCGCCGATGTCTCCCCGACGGCCCCGATCGCGACCGAGGAGGTGTTCGGTCCGGTCCTGACGGTCATCCCCGTCGACGACGAGGACGCGGCGGTCGCCGCCGCGAACGCCACTCCGTACGGCCTGCACGGCGCCGTGTGGTCGGCCGACGAGGACCGGGCCGCCGCCGTAGCCGCGCGGCTGCGGACCGGCCAGGTCGACGTCAACGGCGCCGCGCACAACCCCGCAGCCCCCTTCGGCGGCGTCGGCGCCTCCGGCCTCGGTCGTGAGTCCGGCGCCTACGGCATCGCCGAGTACACCGCCACCAAAGCGATCCAGTTCCCCTCGAGGAGTTCCCGATGACGAGGACCACGACCGCAGCCGTGCTGCACCGCGTCGGTGAGGAGATGCGGCTCGAGGAGCTCGACGTCGCGGCCCCCCAGGGTCGCGAGGTCCTGCTCGCCTACCGGTACGCGGGCCTGTGCCGCTCCGACCTCCACGTCACCGACGGCACCATCGCGGGGCGGCTGCCGATGGTCCTGGGCCACGAGGGCTCCGCGATCGTCGAGGCAGTGGGACCGCTGGTGACCAGGGTCGAACCAGGTGACCACGTGGTCTGCTCGTTCATCCCGAGCTGTGGAACGTGCCGGTGGTGCGCGAGTGGCCGCCAGGTGCTGTGCGACGCGGGCGCGGCGACGATGCGCGGACACCTCCCCGGTGAGAGCTGGCCGCTCTCCGGCTCAGGCGGCCGGGTCGGCGCGATGTGTCAGCTCGGCACGTTCAGTCAGTACGGCGTGGTGCACGAGGGCTCGGTCGTGCGCATCGAGTCCCACATCCCCCTCGACGTGGCGGCTCTCGTCGGCTGCGGCGTCCCGACGGGGTGGGGGTCGGCGGTCAACGCCGCGGCGGTCCACCCCGGCGAGGTCGTCGTGGTCCTCGGGGCGGGCGGCATCGGAATGAACGCCGTGCAGGGCGCCCGGGCCGCAGGCGCCCGCGAGGTCGTGGTCGTCGAGCCCGTGGAGTTCAAGCGGGACGCCGCGCACCTGTTCGGGGCGTCGGTGAGCGTGGCAGACGCCGCGGCCGCCCGCGAGCTCGTCATGAACCTGACCGTGGGCGCGGGGGCGGACAAGGTCATCATCACCACCTCCACGAACACCCCGGAGATCAGCGCGGCCGCGGTGGACCTGGTCGCGAAGGGCGGCACCGTGGTGATCACCGCGATGGCGGCCTTCACCGAACCGGCGCTCGTCCTGCCCACACCCATGATCACCATGCTCAGCAAGACGATCCGCGGCACGGCCTACGGCGACTGCAGCCCCACCCGGGACATCCCGGCGCTGCTCGCGCTGCACCAGGAGAAGAAGCTCCTGCTGGACGAGCTCATCACCCGCCGCTACCGCCTGGAGCAGGTCAACGAGGGCTACCGCGACCTGGAGGCCGGTGAGCTGCTCCGGGGGCTGGTCGAGATCGCGTGATCACGCTCGCGCTGCAGGAAGGCGGGCTGCGGGTGCGCACCCTGCTGTTCACCCCGGCGACCCGGCCGGAGCTCACCGCCAAGGCCCTGGCCGGGCCCGCCGACGCGGTCGTCGTGGACCTCGAGGACTCGGTTCGCGGAGGTCGCGAAATCGCGGGGGCGGGCCGCGATGCGATCGACGGTCCGCTCGTCCGGCACCTCCCGGCTCGTCGTGCGGATCAACCCGGTCGGACACGCGCACCATGAGGCGGACGTCGCCGCCGACGCGCGCGTCCGTGCACTCATGCTCAGCCGCGTGATCTCGCCGCGGACCTGGACGCCGACCCGCACGGTCCGCTCCTGGACCATGCCGCGGGCGAGATCGCGCTGCGTGCGCGGGCCGTGCGGCCCCTCGGAGTCGTCGACGCAATAATGCGGGGCTTCACCATCCTCAACGACCTCGCCGACACCACCGACGACGACTGGCAGGCCCTGGTCGACACCATCCGGACCGGCACCTTCCGAGGTGGGTGCGCGCTACATCACGGTCAACGCCGTGGCCCCGGGCCCGTCGAGACCCCCGCTCGTCGCCTCGCGCTCCGCCCAGACCCGGCAGGTGTGGCTCGATCTCATGGCGATCCCACGGTATGTCCGTCCGGAGGAGGTCGCCGCCGCCGTCGGCTTCCACGCCTCCCCCGAGGCGGGGATGATCACGGGCCACGTCCTCACCGTCGACGGAGGATTCGCCGCCGGCGCGCGGTTGCCATGATCCCATCGGCGGGCTGCTGAACTTCAGGGACAACGCTCGTGCACACACCGGTTTCCAGATCCCCGCGCGCCGCCAGCACTGTTCGACGCCTGGAGGGTCTTCAGCTCGCCGTCGGCTCTCTCGCCAGGGCTGCGAGGGCGGGCATGGGCAGTGTTGACGTCCTTCTCCTACGTCGTTGGCAACCGCTCCAGCTTCGTCTCCGGCCAGGTCCGCCACGCCACAGGCGGACCGGTGAGTGAGATCTGCGGGAATCCCTGCCCTCCGGTGCCCCAACCAGCAGAACGCAGAGGGCAGGATTGTCAGTACAGAGGTGTACCCGCACCCCGACTGGCTCCACGCCGGAGTCAAGGGGTCAGAAGTTCGAACATCCCCAGGTGTCGCAACGCGGTAACCAGCGGAGACGTCCCGAGACAATGATCACGAAGGATTCGAGGTCGTGGCACCTTTACCAACGGTCTCGATCTTCATCAGCGGAGATTCCGCTGGTCAGGGTGGAGCTGAGGGGTTTCGAACCCCTTACCCCTTGACTGCCAGGATCGCCCAAGATCCCCCGTAGCCCTTCTACCAGCGAAGATAGCGCCGGCTAGACCCGCTGCAGCCTCCGCAACTCGCACCACGAACACGATTTCGCACCACGAGTGGCTCCACGCTCCTCCGACTCAGAAGATCGAGTAGCCCCCGTCCACCACGACCTCGTTGCCCGTGTGGAAGGTCTGCGACGGATCGGCCAGGAAGGCGCCGACCTTCTCGAACTCCTCGGGGTCGGCCCAGCGCCGCACCGGTGTGCGCGCCGTCGTGGCGGCCATGAACCGCTCGTCCTCCTGCCGCGGCACGGTGAGACCCGTGCGGGTCCAGCCCGGGACCAGGGTGTTGACCCGGACCCGGTGGCGGGCCAGCTCGACGGCGAGCGTGCGGGCCAGCCCGAGCACACCGGTCTTGCTCGCCGCATAGGCGGCCTGCTGCGCCGCGCCGAAGCGGCTGACCATGGACGACACGAGGATCATCGAGCCGCCCGTCCCCTGCTCGACGAACTGGCGGGCGCCCTCGCGGCAGGTGAGGAAGACGCCGTCGAGGTTGGTCGCCATGACCCCGCGCCAGTCGGCGAGCGTGGTCTCCACGAGGGGACGGGCCGCCGCGGTCCCGGCGTTGGCGACGACGCAGCCGAGCGGGCCGAGCGCCTCGACCGACCGGGCCATCGCGTCGACGACCTGTTCCTCGTCGGCGACGTCGCACATCAGGGCCTGTGCCTTGACCCCGAGCCCGCCCAGGTGCGCCACCGCGGCCTCGCTCTTGGCGGTGTCCCGGGCCCAGAGCGTGATGTTCGCCCCGGCCCGGGCCATCCCTGTCGCCATCGCCAGGCCGATCCCGCCGTTGCCACCCGTGATCACGGCGTGCAGACCGGACAGATCACTCATGCCACTCTCCCTTGGGTTAATCTACAGCAATAAGGTAAGACCGCGATACGATGAGACACGATCCGTCCACCGTCACGCATACCGCGACGGAGGACGCCGCGACGACGCGAGGGGTGCGCCATGGTTCGACCGCACAAGGGCCGCTCGCTCAGGGTCTCCGGCGAGGTGCTCGTCGACGCCGTCCCGGACACCCTCTCGCGGCTGGTGTGGACCCGAAGCAGTACCCCCCGGCGCCGCACCATCGCCATCTCCTTCGCCGGCCCGAAACGGGTGACCGACGGCGCTCGGACGGCCTGACGTGGCCGTCGACCGTCGCACAGTCGTCCGGCCGGACCGGGCACACGCCAGGAGACGATCAACCGGTGGCGTGAGCAGACCTGGCTGCAGCGCGGGCCGGACCACGACCCGCCACACGAGGAGAAGAACGATGGAATACGGCCACCGCCGGCTCACCCTGCCGGGCGAGGGCGTCCGGCTCACCGCGGACCGCTGGGCGCCGCCGCTGCGCACGCGCCGCGGCACCGTCCTGCTGCTGCACGGCGGCGGGCAGACCCGGCACTCCTGGCGACACACCGGCCGACGGCTGGCCGCGCAGGGCTGGACCGCGATCGCGGTCGATCTGCGGGGACACGGCGACAGCGACTGGGCGCCGGACGGCGACTACACGCTCGACGCGCACGTGGCCGACCTGCGCACAGCGGTCACCGTGCTCGACGAACCCCCGGTGCTCGTCGGCGCCTCCCTCGGCGGCATGACCTCCCTGCTCGCGCTTGCCGCCGACCCGACCCTGGCCCGCGGCCTGGTACTCGTCGACGTCACGCCCACCACCGAGCGCGCGGGAACCGCGGAGATCACCGACTTCATGCGCTCCGGCACCTCCGGGTTCGCCACGCTCGACGAGGCGGCCGCGGCCGTCGCCGCCTACAACCCGCACCGCACCCGGCCGCCGCGGCCCGAGGGCCTGAAGAAGAACCTTCGCCGCCGCGACGGCCGCTGGTACTGGCACTGGGACCCCCGCCTGCTCGACAGCCGGCAGACCGACCCGCGCACGCTCGACGACAACGCCCGCCGCGCTCGCGAGGCCGCCCGTGGGCTGGGCGTGCCCACGCTGCTGGTGCGGGGCCGGCAGTCGCGTGTGGTCAGCACCGCGGGCGCCCAGGAGCTGCTGAGCCTCGTCCCGTCGGCCCGCCTCGTCGACGTCGACGGGGCCGGGCACATGGTCGCCGGCGACGACAACGACGTGTTCGGCGAGCACCTGCTCGACTTCCTCGACGGTCCGGTCCGGCTCGCCGGATGAGCAGCTACACGGCCTGCGACCACTTCCGGCACCACCCGGTCGGTGACTCGGAGCTGTGGCAGGAGGCCTGGCTGACCTCGTGGTACGACCCGGTGACCCGCTCCGGCGGATACCACCACGTCGACTTCCAGCCCGCGCGGCAGCGCGCGTGCGTGCAGAGCTCGGAGGCCGACCTCGCCTTCACCGGTTTCACCGCGCCGCTCGTGCTGCGCGGCAACCGTGTGTCGGACCACGAGTCGTCCGGGACCGGCCACTACTGAGGTCTTCGGCCGGACCACCGCGACCTTCGCCGAGGGCCGGGCCGCGAGCGCCGTTGCCTTCCACGACCACTCCTGGGGTCCGGGTGACTACGGGAACCTCACGGCGACCTACCGCTGGGGCCACCTGACCTTCGGCGAGGACCTGTTCGCCGCCGTCTACGCGATGACGACGGACCGCGGCCGATCGGACTACGGCTACGTGGACGACCGCGGCGAGCGGCACGGCGTGGTCCGGGTCGACGACCGGGTCGAGATGGCCGAGGACGGGCACACTCCGCTCGCCGCCCGGCTCCGGGTCTGGACGGGCACCGGCCACGGCTACGAGTTCACCGGGAGACCGGCTCACGGCCGCACGACCACCATTGACCGGTCGCAGCCCTCAACCTACAGTCGTTAGATATGTGTGAGGAGGCCCGATGACGAGCGACGCCGCCACCCGAGCCACCGTTCGGGACCTGGCCCTGCGGACCGTTCCCCGCGGGTGCCCGCTGTGCGAGGCGATGTGCGGACTCTCGGTCACCCTCGACGCGGAGGACCGGGTGGTCTCGGTCCGCGGCGACACCGACGACGTCTACAGCAAGGGCTTCCTCTGCCCCAAGGGCGCCTCGCTCGGCGCGGTCGACGACGACCCCGACCGCCTCACCCGACCCCTCGTCCGGCGCGCCGGCGAGCTGCAGGAGGCGAGCTGGGAGGAGGCGTTCGCCGAGGTCGACCGGCTGCTCACGCCCCTGCTCGCCGAGGACCGCAACTCGGTCGCCGCATACACCGGCAACCCGACCGGCCACAACGTCGCGTTCACCCTGCTCGCGGGCCGACTCGCCCGGTCGTTGGGCAGCATCCAGGCCTACTCTCCGGCGACGATGGACCAGCTGCCGCAGAACGTCACGGCGGCCCTGCTGTTCGGGGAGCCAAGCAGTATCCCGGTGCCGGACCTCGACACCACGGATCTGCTGGTGATCGTCGGCGGCAATCCGCTGGTGTCGAACGGCAGCATCGGCGCCGCGCCGGACTACCGCGGGAAGCTGAAGGCGCTGCGGGCCCGAGGCGGCCGGCTGGTCGTCGTCGACCCCGCCCGGACCGCCACCGCCGGGGCAGCGGACGAGCACCTGCAGATCCGGCCCGGCACGGACCTGTTCCTGTTCCTCGGGATCCTGCACGTCCTGTTCGCCGAGGACCTTGTGCGACCCCGCGCGGCCGCGGGCCGGCTCAGCGGGCTGCGCGAGCTGCGCGAGGCCGTCGCGGCGTACCCGCCCGCGGCCGTCGCCGAGGTCTGCGGCATCCCGCCGGAGACGATCACGCGCCTCGCCCGCGATCTCGCGACCGCTGAGCGCGCCGCCGTGTACGGCCGGCTCGGCACGACGCTCAACCGGTACGGCACCCTCACCTGCTGGGCGCTGCAGGCCGTCAATGTCCTGTGCGGACACCTCGACCGGCCGGGCGGACTGCTGTTCACCCGGCCCGTCACCGGCGGCCCGACCACGCGGAAGGCCACGAAGCCCGCGCGCCCGTTCACCGTCGGGCGGTACCGGACGCGGGTGAGCGGGCATCCCGAGGTGCTCGGCGAGTTCCCCGTCGCCGCGCTGGCCGAGGAGATCCTCACGCCCGGTCCCGGCCGGGTCCGCGGACTGGTGGTGTACGCCGGCAACCTCGCACGCTCGCTGCCCGACTCCGCACGGATGCAGTGCGCCCTCGCGGAGGTCGAGACGCTGATCTGTGTCGACCCCTACCTGAACGAGACGACGCGGTACGCGGACGTGATCCTCCCGCCGCCGGGCTCACTCACGCGGGATCACTTCGATCTCGTCCTCTACCAGTACGCGCAGCGCAACTACGCCCGCTTCTCCACACCCGCCCGCCCCGTCCCGGACGGGATGCTCTCGGAGTGGAAGATCCTGCTGCGGCTCTGCGCGATCTACGAGGGACGCGGCGCCCACGCCGGTTCCGACGAGATCGACGACGAGATCGCCACCGCCCTGCGCCGCTCCATCGCCCGCAGCGTGGGTGCCGAGGAGTCCGAGATCGTCGCCGGGGTGCCCGGCCGGGGCCCGCGGCGACTGATGGACCTGCGGATCCGCTCCGGCCCCTACGGCGACCTGTTCGGCCGCAACCCGGGCGGGCTGTCGCTGTCCCGGCTGCTGGAGTTCCCGCACGGCATCGACCTCGGGCCGCTGGAGCCACGCCTGGACGAGGTGATCCGCACGCCGTCCGGCACGATCGAGCTGGCCCCGCCGATGATCCTCGAGGCCCTCGCCCGGGTCGAGGTCCCGCAGCCCGAGCCCGGCACCCTGCTGCTGATCGGCCGGCGCGACCTGCGGTCGAAGAACTCCTGGCTGCACAACGTCTCGCCGCTCGCGAAGGGCAAGGACCGGTCGGCGCTGCACGTCTCCCCCGCCGACGCCGAGGCGCACGACCTGACCGACGGCGGAGTCGCGCTGGTGACCTCGGCCGCCGGGGAGATCCGGGTCCCGGTCCGGGTGACGGACGAGGTGGGCACCGGCGTCGTCTCGCTGGGTCACGGCTGGGGCCACGACGACCCGCACGCCCGCCTGCGCGTCGCGGCGCAGAAGCCCGGGGTCAACAGCAACACCCTTACCGACGGCACCGTGCTGGACCCGCTCTCGGGCACGGTGCAGATGAACGCGATCCCGGTCCGCCTGGCCCGCGCCTGAGCCCGGGAGGGGGCGGGAGGTTCACCCTCCTCGCGAGACCGTGCTCAGCGCGCTCTCCAGATGACGCAGGTGCTCCGCCACCGACCTCAGGCCGGCGTCCATCGTGCTGAACGACAGGTGCGACGCGCCGTGGTCGATCCAGAAGCCGATTTCGGCCGCGAGCTCGTCCGCGGGTCGACCCGGCACCCGGATCCGCGGCTCGACGCCGATCTCGGCCGCGTCGCGCCCCGCCTCGCGGATCCCGGAGTTGACACTGCCCGGGACGACGGTGTTGACCCGGATCCCGTCGGCGGCGTTCTCCAGGGCCGCGACCTTCGCCAGCTGAATGAGGGCCGCCTTCGCCGCGCCGTAGTCCGCCGTCCCCTCCATCGGCCTGATCCCGGCGACCGACGAGGTCAGGACGATGCTGCCGCCCCTGCCTCGCATCAGCCGTAACGCACACCGCAGTCCGTGGAACGCGCCGTCGAGGTTCGTGCCCAGGACCCGGCGCCACTGCTCCGCGGACGTGTCCGCGACGGAGAGACCGGCCGGCGGCACCCCGGCATTGAGCACGGCGTGGTCGAGCCGCGACGTCTCGGCCTCGATCCGCTCCCAGAGACCCGTGTCCCCGACGTCCCCGACGACCCGTCGGACCTCGCACGAAAGGTCGACGGCCGCCAGTCCCGCGGCATCGACGTCGACGAGGATCAGCCCGGCGACCCCGGCCTCGTCGAGCCACCGCGCCGTCGCGCGGCCGATGCCCGACGCCGCGCCGGTCACCAGCGCCCGACGGCCGCTGAAGTCGAGCTTCTTCGCGGTGCTCGTCGACTCCGGGCTCACCGGGACGGGGTGAAGCGCAGGGGCAGCGACTCGAGCCCCCGCACCTGGCTGTGGTGGAACACCGGATCCCCGTCCAGCTCGTAGTCGGGCATCCGGCGGTGGATCTCCTCCAGCGCCGTGCGGATCTCGATGCGGGCCAGGTGGGAGCCGACGCAGCGGTGGATCCCGGCCCCGAAGGCCAGGTGGCGGTTGGTCGGGCGGTCGAGCCGGAGAGTGTCCGGGTCCTCGAACTCGCCGGGGTCGCGGCCCGCGGCCGAGGACATCAGCAGTACCCGGTCACCGGGCTCGAGGGTCACCCCGCGCACGACCGTCCGCTTCTTCACGAGCCTGCCGAGCGCGACCGGCGAGTCGATGCGCAGCAGCTCCTCCGCCGCGGCCCCGGCGAGGCCGGGATCGGCGATCAGGGCCGCCCGCTGGGCGCGGTCGCGCAGGAAGTGCAACATCCCGAAGGACAGCACCCCGCGGACGGTGTGCAGGCCGCCGACCATCAGCAGCCACAACATCTTCTGGAGCTCGGTGTCGGTGAGCGGGCGCTCGTCGTCGTACCGAGAGGTGAACAGCACGGACATGACGTCGTCCGGCCGCGGGTCGTTCCGCCGGGCGATCATGTCGCCGAAGTAGGCGAAGACCGCGTCGTTGGCCTCGGAGCGGACCCGGGCGTCCTCCTCCGGGGACGCCCCTGGCTTCCCGACGAGCATGTCGGTGGTCCAGCGGTCGAACTGCGGGGCGTGCTCGGCGGGCCAGCCCATCAGCGCGACGAACGTACCCGCCGTGATCGGCTGCGCGAACTCGGTCACGAACTCGCAGGTCCCCCGCGCGGCGAAGGCGTCGATCAGCTCGACGGCCACCCCGCGGATCCGGTCCTCGAGGGCCTTCATCCGGCGCGGGCTGAACAACGGGTTGAGTACGTCCCGGTAGTGCTTGTGCGCGGGCGGGTCGATCTCGTTCGGGATCGAGGGCTCGGTGGTGATGCGCGGGACCTGCGCGTTCTCGACGGAGAAGACCTCCCAGTCCCGGCAGGCCTCGTGGCAGTCGTCGTAGCGGGTGAGGATCCAGTGCCCGCCGTGCCGCGGCGACCAGGCGACCGGCGTCTTCTCCTGGTACGCGGCCAGCGTCTCGTGCGGCACGGCGAGGGCGGGATCGGCGATGTCGAAGTCCACCACCAGCTCGGCGGGGACGTCCTCGGTTCGGGTGGGCATGGCGGAACTCCGATCGTCGTCGGGACGGAGTGCGGGTCAGCGGGTGAGCGGCCGCCAGCTCAGCTCGTCATACAGCAGGCGGCCCGACCGGGTACGGCGTTCCTCGGTCCGCAGCACCAGCAGGCCGCCCTCCCAGCGCGCGACCCGGACCAGGTCCGTGCCCGGGTGCTCCGGGTAGAGGGAGATGTCGAGGTGGTGGGTGACGACGTCCCCGTCGAGCTCGAACCAGCCGCCGTAGCCGACGAACCCGAGGGCGGCAGCACCGCGGGTGGCGTCGTCGACCTGCAGGAAGTCGCCGTCGACGGGCCAGGCGCGCTCGCGCTGCATGAGCAGTGCCGTCACCCGTCCGTCGGGCTGGTAGCTAATCCGGCCCACGGGATCGGGTCCGAGGACGTCGCCGATGACCTCGCCGTCGACGAGCCGGACGAAGCGGACCAGGTCCCAGGTGCCGTACAGCTGCTCGGCGGAGAGTGCTGTGCGCTCGCTCGTGCTCATGCGGTGGCCGGGGTCTCGGAGGCACCCGGCTCGGCGACAGGCCGCGGCTCGGCGCGGCGGTCGGCGAGCCCGCTGCGGGGCACCGCCGCCACGAGGACGGACGCCGCGACACCCACGGCCGCGAAGGCCCAGAAGGCGCCGGTCGCACCGGCGGAGGTGGCCATGATGAGACCCACCATGATCGGCCCGACGACGCCGCCGAGCCGGCCGAGGCCCGCGCAGAGGCCGAGGACGGTCCCCCGCGAGGCCGCCGGGTAGTAGATCCCCGCGAACCCGTAGACGGCGGTCTGGGACGACGCGCAGAACCCGATCAGGAGCACCAGTGCGAAGACCACGCCCTGCGCCGGGCCGAGCGTCAGCGTGGCGACGGCCAGGGCGCCCAGGACGAAGCCGGTCGAGATCACCTTGCGGGACCCGAAGCGGTCCGCCAGCCCGGTGAGGACGACCATGCCGATCGCGCTGCCGATGTTGAACGCCAGGAGGAAGGTGAGCGCGGAGCCGAGGTCGTAGCCGGTGGACCGGAGGATCTGCGGGATCCAGGTGTTCATGCCGTAGGAGACGAGCAGCCCGAAGAAGCTGATCAGCGGGAAGAGCACGGTCGCGAGGCGGAAGCCCGGGACGAAGAGGGTCCGCAGGGCGGATCGCCGGCCCTCCGCGGCGGGCGGCGCGGCCTGCAGGGCGACCGCCGACTCGGCGCTGCGGCCCAGGTCGTACCGCTCGGCCAGCGCCTGCGCCTCCTCGTGCCGGCCCCGGGCCACGAGGAAGGCCAGCGACTCCGGCAGGTTCCGGTACGCGACGGCGAAGAGACCGATGCCGATCACCCCGGCCGCGGCGAAGAGCGACTGCCAGCCGAACGCCGGGATCACGAAGATCGCCAACACGGCGATGATCGCGCCACCGATCGGGAACCCGGTCTGGATCACGCCGTTGTAGAACTGCCGACGCTCGATCCGCACGTACTCCATCGTCAGCGCGATCACCGTGGGCAGCGCCCCGCCGAAGCCGAGGCCGGCCAGCAGGCGGAAGGCGCCGAACATCTGCAGGTTGGTCGCCACCGCGCACAGCCCGGTGAAGATGCTGAAGCTCGCGACGCAGGCGAGCACGATGGGTCGGCGGCCGACGATGTCGGTGAGGTACCCGGCGAGCATCGCGCCGAGCATCATCCCGAACAGCGAGAGGCTGCCGATGAATCCGGCCTCGACCGCCGTGATGCCCCATTCCTTGTTCTGGATCAGGACGGGCATGACGGCGCCGAACATCAGCAGGTCGATGCCGTCGAGGACGGTGACCGCGAGGCAGGTCAGGACGACCGCCCTGGACCCCGCGGTACGCGCGGCGGGTCGGGACATGGTGGCTCCTCGTACTCTCTGTCGACGATGACGTCGAGCGTCAGGTGGTGGGTGTGCGGGTGCCCCCGACGATCGTCGAGAGCACCCGCACCGGCTCCGACGACCTGTTCTGCCAGGCGTGCCTGCTGCCGTTCACCACGACGAGATCGCCGGCACGCAGCGCGACCTCGCCCTCGTCGAGCTCGAGCACGACCTCGCCGGACAGGACCACGTTCACGTCCACCGAGTCCGTCGAGTGGAAGCCCGGTCGTTCCCCCGTGCTCTGCACGATGTCGTCCGGGTCCTCGCCGGTCGTGCCCGCGGGGATGGTCCAGGTGATGACCCAGACCCCGCCGGCCGGTGGGAACGCCACCTCGCCCGGGACCTCTGTGGGAGCCGGAAGGGTCGGCACGGTGTCGTTGCGCCACAACAGGTCGAGGTCCATCGTGCCGACCTCGGCCGTCGTCGCCTTGCCGTCGGAGACGACGTACGACCGCCCGTCCGGGCCCTCGCCGGTCACCACGCGTCGCATCAGAGGGCCGCCGCGCTCGCGAACAGCGCCGTGGAGACGACCGGATCGCCAGGCCCGCCGGTCATCAGGGACAGGTTCGCGTCCGGCACCTGGTTGGTGGAGGTGCCGCGGATCTGCCGAACGGCCTCGCCGACCAGGCTCATGCCGTGGATGAAGCCCTCGGCGAGGTTGCCGCCCGAGGTGTTGATCGGCAGGCCCCCGTTCGGCGCGACGAGGTTGTCGAACGTGACGAACTCCCCCGCGCTCTCCGGCGTGCAGAAGCCGTGCTCGATCAGGGCGGACACGCCCATCCCGGTCATGTTCTCGTAGATCTGGGCGACGTCGACGTCCCCCGGGCCATAGCCGGTGTCCGCCCACAGCCGGTCGGCCACGCCCTGGAAACCGGCGGACCAGTACGGGTTGCCGCTCTCCTCGAGCATCCCCCAGCCCTGCGCGGCACCCATCGGCGCGCCGAGCAGGTAGGCGGGCGTCTGCTTGAGGTCCTTCGCCCGCTCCGCGGACACCAGGATGACGGCGGACCCCGCGTCGTTCTCCCTGGAGCAGTCGAAGAGGTGGTAGGGCTCGGAGACCCAGCGGGACTCCTCGTAGGTCTCGGCGTCGAGCTCGGTGTCGCGGCCGATGGCCCGGGGGTTGCGCTTCGCGTGGTGGTACGAGGCCAGCGCCATGTCCCGCAGCGTGCGCGCGGGCACGCCCTCCGCCTCGATCAGCCGTATCGACCGCAGCGCGCACATCTGCGCGGGCGAGTCCAGACCGTTGACCAGGTGCTGGGGTGACGTGTCGTCCTGCGCGACGTCCACCCGCAGCCGGCGGCCGCGGTACTCCGACATCGCCCGGTACACCACGACGACGTTCGCCTGGCCGGTGACGATGGCCGTCGCCGCGAGGCCGAGCGCGCCCGGGATGCCGCCGCCGTGGGTCCACACCAGCGCCCCGAAGCGCAGCTCCTTCGTGCCGAGCGCGGGCATCATGCGCTGGCCGTCGTTGCGCTCGGAGCCGTAGGAGACGAACCCGTCGATCTCCGACGGGTCGATCCCGGCGTCCTCCGCGGCGGCCACGATGGCGCGCATGGCCAGCTTGAGGGCGGGCTCCCCGGAGGTGCCCCGCTTGTACCAGGGGGTCTGCCCGACGCCGACGACGGCGGTCGTCCCCCGCATGATCGCGTTGACCATTAGTTCACCACGCTCCACCGCACGGCCGGGTACCCCTTCGCCTTCTCCGACGGCGGGTCGATGTGCCCGCGCACCTCCGCGCCGACGTGCACACCCTCATCGGGCCCGGCGAGCACGCCTACCACGCGCGCCCCGTCCGCCGCGGGCACCTCGGCGACGACCACGACGTACGGCAGGTCCTCGGTGCGCTCCTTCGTGCGGTCGAACGCGTAGTGGGCGCGCGTCCAGGAGTAGATGCGCCCGCTCATCTCGACCGGCTCCCAGAGCTGCTCCCACGAGCCGCACTGCCCGCAGCGGAAGTGCGCGGGCCACATCCAGCGCTTGCAGTCCGCGCAGCGGGGCAGCCGGAACTCGCCCTCCTCCAGGGACTCCCAGAAGCGGTCGTCCGCCCCGATGCCCCCGGTGATCCGGTGGGCGTAGAACTCGTACTCCACGGATCCCTCCTCAGCCCCAGTGCCGGGGGTCGTCGAGCGCAGCTGCCATCCAGCGGTGGAAGTGCTGGTTGGCGATCTCGTTGCGGCCGAAGTACAGCGGCCCGATGTCGGTGTTGGACACGGCCTTCTGCAGCCCCTCGTTGACCACGAGGTCCTCGTCCCGCAGCACCGCCATCAGGATGTTCCAGTTCTTGTCCCAGCGGGCCTTCTGCTCGTCGGTCACGGCGGGCTCGCGGGTCAGGATCCGCATCTGCATCCGGGTGCCCGCGGCGGTGCCCGGCGCGGGCACGAAGTTGAGGACCTCGAGGTGGTCCGGCTGACGGAGCACGCTCATGTTCGGCATGAGGAAGTGCGCGACGGTGACGTGCCGGTCGATCTCGGCGGTCTCCGGGTTCTGGCCGCGGACCTTGTCGATGCTCTTGCGCGCGGAGACCATCCGGCCGTGCCGACCCATCGGCTGCCAGGTCTGCAGGTTGTTGTAGAAGTACGGCGCGACGGTGCCGGTGTGGGCGTAGGCGATGTGGTAGCCGTCGAGGAAGGCGTCCATGAGCACCTTCCAGTTGATGTCCACGTCGAAGTTCCCCGCGACGTAGCAGGTGTAGCGGTCCATCTCCAGGGCGCCCAGGGAGGCCTCGAACTCCGGGCCCAGCCACTCGCCGACGTCGATCTTGCGGTCGCCCGCGGCGGAGTCGACGACCCAGACGAAGCCGTGCCGCTCCTCGACCGGGACCTCCTTGAGCCCCAGGCACGACTTGTCCACGCTGCCGAACGTCGACTCCTCGGCGATCGTGCGCAGCGACCCGTCCCCGGCGTAGGACCACCCGTGGTAGCGGCAGGAGAAGAACCGCCGGGAGCCGGTGTCCTCGTTCACCAGCCGGGCGCCGCGGTGTCGGCAGGTGTTGACGAAGCCGCGCACCTGACCGTCGGCCTGGCGGACCAGCACCACCTCGTTGTTCGGCAGCTGGGCCACGAGGAAGTCGTTGCGCTTGGGCAGCTCGCTGCCGTGTGCAGCGATGACCGGCACGTGGCCGAACAGGTCGGCCCGCTCGCGCGCGGCCAGCGCCGGGTCCGAGTACACGCGCGCGTCGATCTCGAGGACCTCGGGCGCGAGGTCGGTGGTGCGGTTGTCGAGGTGGTCGAAGAGGACGCGGGCGAAGCCCGCCTTCGTCTCGGCGTCGTAGGGCAGGTCGGCGTACACCATCGGGGCCCTCCTCCTGAGGGCCGCCCTCCACTGTGGATCGTGCGGTGGTGGTGGGACGGCTCGGGGCTCGTCGTCCGCGACGGACGACTGTCGGGAACGGGAAACGCGACCGGGAGAATCCGCTCGCGCGACCTAGGAAAGGGTGCGATCCACGGGTCGCCCGGTCGATGGTGGCGCCGCCACGCACCGTTTCCGGCTGCATGGTCGCCGTCACCTTATTGGGTTAGGTTGACGGGGTCAAGACGCAGCTCTACAGCTGCAGGCTCTTGATCTCGACGAACTCCTCGAGTCCGAACGCGCCACCCTCGCGGCCGTGGCCGGACTGCTTGAACCCGCCGAAGGGCGCTGCGCCGTTGAACCGGCCGCCGTTGACCTCGATCTGCGTCGCCTTCATCCGGCGCGCGACGGACTGGGCGTGGCCCTTGTCGGTGGACCACACCGCCCCGGCGATGCCGAAGATCGTGCCGTTGGCGATCGCCACCGCCTCCTCCTCGGAGTCGAACGGGATGATCGACAGCACCGGCCCGAAGATCTCCTCCTGCGCCACGGTGGCCGTGGGCGCGACGTCGGAGAGCACCGTCGGCCGCACGTAGAAGCCGGGCCCCTCGGGCGCCTCCGGCGAGCCGGTGACCAGCCGCGCGCCCTCCTCGACCCCGGTGCGGATGTAGCGCAGGATCTTGTCCCGCTGCGCCGCGGTCACCATCGGGCCGAGCTTGGTGGCGTCGGCGGTCGGGTCGCCGGGCGCGTAGGCCTCGGCCGCGGCCTTCGCGAGCTCCTCGGCCGCGGCGAGCCGGGTGCGCGGGACGAGCATGCGGGTCTGCGCGTTGCAGGACTGCCCGCCGTTCATGTAGCAGGCCCGCACGGTGTGCGGGACGGCCTTGGCGAACTCCTCCTCGGACAGGTCGTCGAGCAGCACGGCGGCGCTTTTGCCGCCGAGCTCCACCGACACGCGCTTCACCGTGCCCGCGGCCAGCTCCAGGATCCGCTTGCCGACCGCGTTGGAGCCGGTGAAGCTGACCATGTCGACGTCCGGGTGGACGGCCAGCGCCTCGCCGACGATCGGCCCGTACCCGTTGACCAGGTTGAACACCCCGGGCGGCACGCCGATGGCGTCGATCGCCTCGGTGAGCGCCCGCGCGGTCAGCGGGGCGACCTCGCTGGCCTTGACGACGACCGTGCAACCCGCGGCGAACGCGGCGCCGATCTTGGCGGTGATCTGGTGCAGCGGGTAGTTCCACGGCGTGATGGCGCCGACGACGCCGACCGGCTCGCGCACGATCAGCGAGTTGCGCAGCGGCTCCTCCCACGGGAAGTCCGCCGCCGCGGACGCCGCCTCCCGCAGGTCGACGATGCCGAGGCCGACCTGGGCCCAGCGCGCGGTGCGCCGCGGCGTGCCGACCTCCGCCACCACGATCTCGGTGATCTCGTCCTGGCGGCGCTCCAGCTCGTCCGCCAGCCGGGAGACGAGCTTGGCCCGCTCCCCCGGGTCCGTCGCGGCCCACCCCTCGAGGGCCCGGCTGGCCGCGGCGACCGCGAGGTCGACGTCCTCGGGCGAGCCCGCGGGCACGTCGCCGATCCGCTCCTCGGTGGCCGGGTTCAGCACCTCCACCCGCTCCGTGCTCGCCGAGGCGGTCCACGCCCCGTCCACGTACAGATCGAAGGTCACGACGTGCACTCCCCTTCGTCGGGCAGGCTCCGGGAATGGCGGCAGAATCGCCGCCGGCAACAGGGCCGCGACAATTCCGCGGCGACCGATCTTTACCTTACGGGTGTAGATAGAACGGTGTCAACCACGCCGCTCAGGCGACTCCCCCGCTGACCGGGAGCGTGTGCCCGGTGACCATTGCGGCGGCGGGCGAGCAGAGGTACACGACGGCGGCCGCCACCTCCTCGGGCGACACCGCCCGCTCCACGAACTGCCCGCTCGACACCTGCTCGGCGATCGCCTCCGGGCTGAACCAGGCCTCGACGGTCGGGGTGAGGGTCAGTCCGGGCGCGACGGCGTTCACCCGGATCCCCTCCGCGGCGTACTGCTTCGCGGCGTACCGGGTCAGGTGCACGACCCCGGCCTTCGCCGCCGCGTAGGCCGGCGAGGCGGTCGTCTGCGGGCTCATCCCGGCGCTCGACGCCATGTTCACGATCGCCCCGCCGCCCCGGGCGAGCATCGCGGGGATCTCGTACTTCATCCCCAGCCACGCCGAGGTCAGGGACATGCCGAGGATCCAGTTCCACTTCTCCAGCGTCGTGGTGGTGACGGTGCGGCCGAGCTCACCGCGCCCCACGTTGTTCAGGGCCAGGTCGAGGCCGCCGAACTCGTCGACGACGCGGCCGACCATGGCCGCGACCTGCTCCTCGTCGGTGGCGTCCGTCCGCACGAAGAGGCTGCGGGCGCCCGCGGCGACCAGCTCCTTCGCCGTGGACTCACCGCGATCGGCGTCGAGGTCCGCGATCGCCACCGCCGCACCCGCCTCCGCCAGCGCTCGGGCCGACGCCAGCCCGATCCCCGAGGCTCCCCCCGTCACCAGCGCGATCTTCCCGTCCAGCACACCCATGGGCCGGTCCTCCCTCTCCGTGTCCACGACGGACCTCAGGATGGGTGGCGAACATACCTTACGCTAATAGGTGAGAGTAGTCCTCGGCGCGATCGTGGTTGCACCATAATCCGCGCATGCCGCGGCCCGCACAGCCCCTTCTGAGCTACTCGTCGATCGTGTCGTCGGCGTTGGCGATCATCGACGAGGAGGGCCTGGAGGCGTTCAGCCTGAAGCGGCTCGCCCGCGAGATGAACGTGCAGGCACCGTCGCTCTACTACCACTTCCCGGACAAGGCCTCGATCCTCGAGGCGGTCGCCCGGGCGATCGTGCTGGAGACGCCGCGGCCCCGCGAGCGCGATCCCGACAACTGGATCGAGTACTTCGTGGTCCAGAGCCTGAACTTCCGGCGGACGATCCTCCGACATGCCAACGCCGCGCCCGTGCTTCTCCAGTTCATGCCGCGGGACGTCTTCGCCCCCGTCTACGAGATCTCGGCGGCCTTCCTCTCCGAGGTCGGCGTGCCCGACCACCTGCAGGTTCTCGTGCTCGACGGGCTGGACCGCTTCACCCTGGGCGCTGCGCTGACCGAGGCGATGAAGCGCCCGGCGAGCCGCAAGGAGATCTTCCCCGACGTCGACCCCGTGACGGAGCCGGCGCTCACGCGCGCGATCGACGCCAACGACCTCGACCCCGAGACGCTGTGGGCCGAGTCCATCCGGACCTTCCTGCGCGGCATCGACGACCCGCGCCTCGAACGCCGGCCCTGACGGCGACGGCGACCCTTGACACCCTTCTACCTACCCTCGTAAGGTAAGTTTCGTTCGGCGCTTTCCGAACCATTTCCGTGCGATACCTCGTCAATGCAGACAGGAGTGCGGACGAATGCCCTCGCGTCCCGATTCGCTGCGCGTTCGGCGCCACTCTCTCCTGCCCACCACCGGGAGAACCGCATGATCACCGACGGCGTCCGCTGGTGGGCGCGCAACAACCCCGACCGCCTCGCGGTCGTCTTCGACGGCACGGACGAGGTCGACTACGCGACCCTCGACCGCTGGACCGACAACGCCGCCCACCGGCTCGCCGGGCTCGGCGTCGGCACCGGGGACCGGGTCGGCTTCGTCGGCGCCAACAGTCTCGAGTGGATCGCCTCGGCGATCGGCGCCCTGAAGCTCGGCGCCGTCGCCGTCCCGTTCAACAACCGCTTCACGGCGACGGAGTTCCGTCACCAGCTCACCGACGCCGAGCCCGTCGCCGTGGTCGCCGACGAGGCCTCCGCCGAGCGGATGGCGGAAGCGATCGGGGACGACCCGATCCGGCTGCTGCCGATGGAGTCCTTCGCCGAGCAGCGCACGGCACCGCACACTCCCGTGCCGCCACCCGCCGTTGACCCCGACGACGTCGCGATCATCGTCTACACCAGCGGCACCACCTCGAAGCCCAAGGGCGTCACGCTCTCGCACCGCAGCTTCGTCAGCTTCCTCACCGAGTTCGCGGTGACCGAGCCGGTGATGCGGCCGGGTGGCCGGATGATCTTCGTGCTGTCGATGTCCGGCATGCCGGGCCTGCCATGGCACGTCCTGCACCCGCTCACGCGCGGGATGACCCTGTTCTACGAGCGCGGGTTCGACGCCAAGGCGATGCTGCAGCGGATCAGTGAGCGACGCGTCGAGGTGGTGTGCGGCGTCCCGCTGCTGTTCGAGCAGATGTCCGCACTGCCCGAGTTCGCCGATGCCGACCTGTCCTGCATCCAGCTGGCCACCGTGGCCGGCGCGCGCGTGTCCCCGGACAACCTGAAGGTCTGGCTGGACAAGGGTGTGGTGCTGCGGCAGTCCTACGGGATGACGGAGCTGCACGGGCTGTCGTCGATGAACCCCGTCGAGGAGGCGATCGCGCACCCGGAGGCGGTGGGCCGCGGCTCGGTCTTCACCCCGCACCGGGTCGTTCGGCCGGACGGGACCGAGTGCGCGCCCGGCGAGGAGGGCGAGATCGTCGCCAAGGGCCCGTCGATCACGCCGGGGTACTGGCGCAACCCCGAGGCGACCGAGGCGGCGTGGCGGGGCGGCTGGTTCCACACCGGCGACCTCGGCGTCGCCGACGAGACCGGGCTGATCCGCATGGTCGACCGAATGAAGGACCTGATCATCTCCGGCGGCTACAACATCGCACCATCGGAGATCGAGAACGTGATCGCCGGGCTGCCCGGGGTCGACGAGGTGTGCGTGGTCCCTGTGGCCGACGAGCGGTTCGGCGAGACCCCGGCGGCGGTGGTGCACGGGCTCGAGGCGCCCGATGCGGAGGCCGTCGTCGCCCACTGCACCGAGCACCTCGCCGGGTACAAGGTGCCCCGCTACGTGGTGCGCTCCGCGGGCCCACTGCCGCGAATGGCGAGCGGCAAGATCGCCCGACGCGAGATCCGGGAGCTCTACGCCGACGTCCCCACCACGCACGCCAAGGTGCGATGAGCACGGCGGCCGGGTCCCCGACGTCGTTGTCGGAGATCACCCCGCAGTGGCTCACCGGGATCCTCGGGCGCACCACCCCCGGGGTCGAGGTCGCGGAGGTGACCGTCGACTCGGTGGTGTGGGGCACCGCGACGAAGGTGATGCTGAAGGTCCGCTACGCCGCGAACCCACCGGGCGGCCCGCCGGAGGCGTTGTGCCTCAAAGGCGGGTTCGACGACGCCCTGCGCGCCCTCGGGCACCGCGGCTACCGCGCCGAGGCCCGCTTCTACGCCGACATCGCCCCCGCGCTCGGCGACGTCGTGCCCCGCTGCTGGGGCACCGAGGTCGACGACGGTGAGGGACAGGGCGGCGAGCAGGGCCTCGTCGTGCTCGACGACCTGCGCGGGCCGGGTGTCGCGTTCGGCCGACCGCAGGACCGCTACACCCCCGACCAGGTCGCGGCCGCGCTGGAGCTGCTGGCCGACATGCACGGGCGCAGCTGGGACCGCACCGGCCCCGGTGCCACGCCCTGGCTCGTCGTCGGCTCGCCCCAGTACCGGACCGTCGTCACGGGCTTCCTCTCCGAGGCCCACTGGGCGGCGGCGATGGAGCGGCCGACCACGGACTCGTTCACCCCCGCAATGCGGGACCGGCGCCGGGTCGAGCGGGCGATGCACCGCCTGTGGGAGATCGACGACGCCGAGGTCCAGTCGCTCGCCCACGGCGACCCGCACATCGGCAACACCTACCTCGTCGACGGCGTGATCCGCTTCCTCGACTGGCAGGTCGCGTGCCTCGGCCCGTGGTCGGACGACACGGCGTACTTCCTGGTGGGCGCCCTGGACGTCGAGACCCGACGAGCGTGTGAACGCGACCTGCTGCAGACCTACCTGGCGGCGCTCGCCGCGACCGGGGCCCCCGCACCGACCTTCGACGAGGCCTGGGCGGCCTACCGCCGCCACCACCTGCACGGCCTGCTCTTCGCCGTGTGCCCGCCCGAGAAGCAGGGCGAGGACGTCTGTCGGCTGATGGGTGAGCGCTACGCCGCGGCCGTCGCCGACCACGACACCCTGGCCGCTCTCGGCCAATGACTCGCGCCCCGTCAGGGGCGCGCGAGGAGGAGGACCGATGAAGTCCAGGGCCGCACTGCTGATGGAGGTGCCCGGCAAGTGGGAGGTCGTCGAGGTCGACGTCGACGAGCCCCGCGCGAACGAGGTGCTGCTGCGGTACGCCGCGACGGGCCTGTGCCACTCCGACGAGCACCACGCGACCGGCGACAGCGGCACCCAGGTCCTGTCCTACTGCGGCGGGCACGAGGGAGCCGGCGTGGTCGAAGCCGTCGGACCCGGCGTGACCACACTGAAACCCGGCGACCACGTGGTGACCGCGTTCATCCCCGGCTGCGGGCGCTGCCGCTGGTGCGCGAGCGGCATGCAGAACCTCTGCGACCTCGGGGCGCTGATCCCGAAGGGCGCCCTGCTCGACGGCACCTACCGGATGCACCACGAGGGCCGCGACGTCGCCCAGGCCGCGTTCGTCGGGACCTTCTCCGAGTGGAGCGTGGTGCCCGAGCTGTGCTGCATCCCGATCGGAAAGGACATCCCGCTGACGACCGCGGCGCTGGTCGGCTGCGGCGTCCCCACCGGATGGGGATCCGCGGTCAACGCGGGCGGGGTGAAGCCGGGCGACGTCGTGATCGTGATGGGTACCGGCGGCCTCGGGATCAACGCCGTGCAGGGTGCCAAGCACGCGGGGGCGGTGCGGATCATCGCGGCGGACCCGCTGCCCTTCCGCCGTTCCGGCGCCCTCGAGTTCGGCGCGACGGACGCCGTGGAGACGATCGAGGAGGCCACCGACCTCGCCCGCTCGCTGACCGACGGCCAGGGCGCGGACGTCGCGATCGTCACCACCAGCACGCTGAAGGGCGAGTACATCGCCCAGGCCTTCGACGCCGTCCGCAAGGACGGCACGCTCGTCGCCACTGCCGTCCCCGGGCGGGACCCGAGCCCGATCCCGCTCGATCTCGTCCAGCTCCCGATGTACCAGAAGCGGATCCAGGGCTGCCTCTACGGCGCGATGTCCCCGACGAAGGCCGTCCCCGCCCTGCTCGACCTCTACCGCGCCGGCCACCTCAAGCTCGACGAGCTGGTCACCCGCACCTTCTCCCTCGACGAGATCAACGACGGATACGCCGCCATGTACGAGGGCAGCACCCTCCGCAGCGTCGTGGTCCACTCCACCTGATCGGAGCCCACCGTGCGTTTCGGCCTGTTCATGCCCCCCTACCACAACCCCCGCCGCAGCCCCGCGGTCGCGATCGAGCAGGACCTGCGGCACATCGAGGCGCTCGACCGCCTTGGCTACTCCCAGGTCTGGTTCGGCGAGCACCACAGCGGCGGCTTCGAGTACATCCCCTCGCCCGAGCTGATGATCGCCGCGGCTGCCCAGCGGACCTCGCGGATAGAGCTGTGCAGCGGCGTGATCTCGCTGCCGTACCACCATCCGCTGATGGTGGCGGACCGGATCGCGTTCCTCGACCACATGACCCGTGGCCGCATCCGTATCGGGTTCGGCCCGGGTGCGCTGGTCGCGGACTCGCAGATGATGGGTATGGACTACAACCTCCTCCGGCCGCGGATGGAGGAGGCGCTCGACGCGATCATCGAGCTGCTCGGGACCCCCGGCCCCGTCCACCGCAAGACGGACTGGTTCACCCTCGACGACGCCCGCCTGCAGCTGCAGGGCTACCGGCCGGGTGGGATCCCGCTCGCCGTCGCCGCGGCCATGTCGCCGTCCGGCCCGAAGCTGGCGGGCCGGCACGGGCTGGGGCTGCTGTCCGTCGGCGGCACCTCGGCGGCCGCCGCGGAGCTGCTGGCGAAGACCTGGGGGATCACGGAGGCCGAGGCGGCCGCGCACGGACAGGTCGTGTCCCGGAACGAGTGGGCGATCGTCGGCAACGTGCACCTGGCCGAGTCGGACGAGCAGGCTCTGGAGGACACCCGCTTCGGGCTGGCGGACTTCATGGCGTACCGGCACGTCACGACCCCGATGCAGATGATCGCGCCTGGCGAGGAGGTGTCGCACGAGGAGTTGGTGCGCCGCGTCAACGAGTCCGGCTACGGCTGCATCGGCGGGCCGGACCGGGTGGCCGACTACGTCCGCGGGCTCGTCGAGCTGACCGGCGGCTTCGGCACCTTCCTGCTCACCGCCCACGACTGGGCGGACACCGCCGCGACGACCCGGCAGTACGAGCTGTTCGCCGACGAGATCATGCCCCGCTTCACCGGCACCACCGACTCCCTGAGCCGCTCCTACGCCTGGACGGCGGAGCGCAAGGACGGCTTCAGCGAGCGCTTCCACGCCGGCATCCACAAGGCGCAGGCGGACTACGCCGCCGGCCGGGGCGGCTCCGCCGGCTGACCCGGACGCTTCCCCACCACAGAAAGGCGACCCCGGTGCCCACCCGTCTCGAGGACGTCCCACCCGAGCTGATCACCGACTTCGACATCACCGATCCGGCCCTGTCGAGCCCGCACGCCGCCCTCGCCGCGCTGCAGGAGAAGACGCCGGTCGCGTACTCGCCGCTGCACGGCGGGTACTGGATCGTGACCCGCTACGACGACGTGCACGCCGTGGTCCGGGACTGGGAGACCTTTTCCAACACGCAGAACCAGGTGCCCGTGGTCGCGCCGGTGCCGTCGATCCCCCTGCAGATCGACCCGCCCGAGCACAAGCTGTACCGGCAGATCCTCAATCCGCTGTTCAACCCGACGCGGATGCGGGCGCTCGAGGAGGCGATTCGGGGGACCACCACGTCGCTGATCGACGGGTTCGCGGCGCGCGGGCACTGCGACGTGGTCCAGGAGCTGGCGCACCCGCTCACGATGGCCACGTTCGTCTCGCTGATGGAGTGGCCGCTGGAGGACGGCGAGCGCTTCACCGAGTGGACCGAGGCGATCCTCGTCGGCAAGCCCGGCGCTCCGGCGGAGGAGGACGCGGCTGTCCGCCAGAAGGCCAACGAGGAGGTCTTCGCCTACTTCACCGGCGTGATCGCCGACCGCCGCGGCGGCGACGGCCAGGATCCGACCTCGCAGATCGTCAACGCGGAGTTCGAGGGCCGCCCGCTGACGGACGACGAGCTGCTCCGGATGTTCTGGTTGCTGATGCTCGGCGGCCTGCACACCGTCCGCGGCGTGCTGGGCCTCGGGTTGATCCATCTCGTCCGGAATCCGCGGGAGCGGCAGCGGCTGATCGACGATCCGTCGTTGCTGGGCGCGGCTGTCGAGGAGCTGCTCCGGATCGAGGCGCCCGTGGCCGGCGGCCGGGTCGTCACCCGCGAGACGACGCTGCAGGGGGTGACCCTGCAGCCCGGCGACATGGTGCTGGTGATGCTCTCGGCGGCGAACCGCGATCCGCGGGAGTTCCCCGCCCCCGACGAACTGCGGATCGACCGGAGCCAGAACCGGCACCTCGCGTTCAGCGGCGGCCCGCACCGCTGCGTCGGCTCGCACCTCGCCCGGATCGAGCTCTCGGTCGCCCTCAGGGAGATCCTCCGGCGGATCCCGGGCTTCGTGCTCGACCCCGAGCACACGCCCGAGCTGCACCACTCCCAGGTCCGCGGCATCAACTCGCTCCGCATCCGGTTCACCCCGGAGGCGTCCTGACCCAGGTCGAGATCGTCAGGTTCCGCTGTGCGGCAGGAGATTCTCGACGGCGAGCGGGGTGACCGGCGCTGGCGCACCTTCGGCGAGCTGGTGGCCGACGCGGCGGCCCGGTTCGGTGACCGTCCCGCGGTCGTCGACGACGGCCGGACGCTGAGCTACCGCGAGCTCGGGGACGAGGTTCGCCGCGCGGCCGGAGCGATGCTGGCCCACGGCGTCGGTGTCGGTGACCGGGTCGCGCTGTGGGCGCCGAACTCCTGGGCGTGGATCGTGGCGGCCCTCGGCGCCCAGAGCGTCGGGGCCGCCCTGGTCCCGCTCAACACCCGGTACAAGGGGCCGGAGGTGGCCCACATCCTGGATCGGGCGCGCCCGCGCGTGCTCGTCGTCGCGGACGGGTTCCTCGGCAACGACTACCTCCGCATGCTCGCTGCCGAGAACGTGTCGGTCCCGTGCACCGTCCGGCTCGACGGAGCCCGCGAGGGGGCTCTCGGGTGGGACGGGTTCCTGGCCGAGTCAGTCACGCCGGACGACGTGATGACCCAGGTCGACGGCGACTGCATCTCGGACGTCCTCTTCACCTCCGGCACCACCGGCCGTCCCAAGGGCGCGCTCACCACGCACGCCCAGAACCTGCGCGGCTACTACGACTTCTCCCGCCTCGCCGGGTTCCGGGACGGGGACCGCCACGCGATCGTCAACCCCTTCTTCCACGCGTTCGGCTACAAGGCGGGATCGCTGTCGGCGCTGATGCACGGCATGACGATCTACCCGCACGCCGTGCTCGACCCCGAAGTGCTGCTCGACCAGGTCGACCGCGAGGACATCGAGGTGCTGCCGGGCCCGCCGACGCTTTACGCGACCCTGCTCGCCGATCCCCGCCTTCGGGAACGGGACCTGTCGTCCTTGCGGCTCGCGATCACCGGGGCCGCCTCCGTCCCCGCGCGTTGCTCATCCGCCGGGTGCTCGCGGAGCTCGGGTTCGAGCGCGTGACCACCTGCTACGGCATGACGGAAGGCTGTGCGCTGGCCACTATCTCCCGGCCCGACGACCCGGTCGACGTGCTGACCCGGGCCTCCGGGCGCACCCTGCCCGGCGTCGAGGTCGCGGTCGTCGACAACGACGGCACCCCCGTCCCGCCCGGCGAGCTCGGCGAGGTCCGGGTGCGCGGCTACAACGTGATGCAGGGCTACCTCGACGCCACCGCCGAGACGGCGCTGAAGACCGACGCCGAGGGCTGGCTGCACACCGGCGACATCGGACGCATGGACGACCAGGGCAACCTGTCGGTCACCGACCGAAAGCGCGACATGTTCGTCGTGGGCGGGTTCAACGCCTACCCCGCCGAGATCGAGGCGACCCTCGCCGAGCACCCCGGCATCCGCGAGGTCGCCGTGATCGGCACGCCGGACGAGCGCCTGGGCGAGGTCGGCGCCGCCTTCGTGATCCCCTCGGCCGCCGGCGCCCCGAGCCAGGACGAGCTGGTCGCCTGGGCCCGGGAGCGCCTGGCGAACTTCAAGGTGCCGCGGCGGGTGGTGGTGGTCGACGAGCTGCCCCGCAACGCCACCGGGAAGGTGCTGAAGGGCGAACTACGGGCCATGGCCGGCGGACGGTGACCGTCAGCGGATGCTGCGCCCCCCGTCCACGTCGAGGCAGACGCCGGCGAGGAAGCCCGCCTCGTCCGACGCGAGGTAGGCGACCGCCGAGGCGACGTCCGTTCGCCGGGCGGCCCATCGGGATGCCCGCGACCATGGCCGCGCGGGCGGCTTCGCCGAGGGGCTCCCCGCCGTTCAGCGCGGTGAGGAACGCGGTCTCGGTGACCACCGGGTTCACGGCGTTGACCCGCACGTCCGGAGCGAGCTCGACCGCCAGCCCAGCACCACCCCACGGACGTTCACGGCGGCCGGTCATCCCGCGCGGCCGGCGGTGACCGACGGGCGCGGGGCGGCCTGCTCCGCCAGGTCCTCGAGGAGCTGCCTGGCGTGGGTCCGGTAGTCCACCTCCAGCCGGTAGCGCGAAGCGGGCGAGCAGCCCCCGCTCGGCCTGCACGACGTCCTGGTGTCGGCCCCGCACTACTTGGTTGACCGGCATCGGATCCCGCAGGGGCGCCTGAGCTCCGACAACCCGTCGCCCGTCCCGTTCGATCGCGAGCGAATAGGGCTGCGATGTGGAGGAGGGCAGGGCGGTCAGGCCCCAGGTGTTGGGTCGGCGGGAACGACGGTGTTGCTGTCCGACGATCCGCTCCGGGGCTGCGACGCGGCCTTCCGTTGCGTCACCCACAGCCGGGTGACGAGCAGTGAGATGGCGATCGCGGCGACCAGCGTCGGCACGATGGCCAGTCGGAACATGGTGACCTCGGAGATGCCCTGGCTCAGCAGGAGCCCACCGAGGATGGGGGAGATCAGCGACCCTACCCGCCCCATCCCCTGCATCCAGCTCACGCCGGTGGAGCGGGCGTGCGACGGGTACATGGCCGCCGCGACCGGACTGAGCGCATTCTGGGTTCCGATTCCGAAGAACCCGACGGCGATGAGCGAGATCAACACGAGTGCCGGGTAGTCCAGGGTGGCGCTGGTCAGATAGATGAACACGCAGGCCAGTGGGAACCCGATGATCATCACTCGATAGTCGCCGGAGCGCCGATCGGCGACAGCCGCCATCGCCAGCCCACCCGCGATCGTGGCGAGTAGCGTCAGGGACATCGCGTTGGCAGACGTGGCGGGAGACAGCCCGGCCTGGCCGAGCAGCGTCGGCACCCAGGTGAAGAGGAAGAACGTGAGCACGTAGGCCGAGAACGACGCCGCCCACAGCAGGATCGTGCCCGGGCCGTGCCCGTCGGTGAACAGCGCGGCGACAGGCGCCTTCGACGCCCCCTTCGTGACCTCGCCCACGGCTGCGAGCGGTGCGCCGGAGTCCCGGGGGTCGATCTGCAGCAGGAACCGCTGGGCCTCGGCCTGCTTGCCCTTCGCCAGGAGGTACTCGACGGACTCGGGCAGCATCCACATCGCCACCACGGCGAGCAGAAGTGGGATCACGGCGCCGACCACGAAGATCGAGGTCCAGCCGAAGGCCGGCAACATGACCTGTGCGACCAGTCCGCAGACCACGCCGCCCGCCACTGCGCCACTCCCGACCAGCGTGGCGACCTTCGCCTTCGATCGTGTGGGGACCAGCTCCACGGCGAGGGCGATGACGTTGGCCAGCGCCGCGCCGAGCCCGAGGCCGGCGAGGAACCGGAGCGCCGAGAGTGCCTCGACGCTCTGCACGAACACGATCAGCCCCGTGAACAGCGCGAAGGTCGACGTGCAGACGATGATGACGATCCGGCGGCCGAGCCGGTCGGCCACCGGCCCCAGCGACACCAGGCCGACGATCATTCCGATCGACCCGGCGGTGACGGCGACACCGAACTGTCCGGGCGAGATCGCCCATTCCTTCGCCATCGACGGGATGAGGTAGCCGATGGCGAGGGTGTCGAAGCCCTCTGCCATCGCGATGAGGGCGCACAACGCGACGATCGCCTTCTGGCGACCCGTGAACCCGATCCGGTCGAGTGTCTCATTGAGCGCACGTGGGCGGCTCTCGTTCATCGATGGCTCCTAGGATCGACACAGCTTCGGACGGCCTCGACCGCCACGGCGGATCTGGCGAGGTTTCGTGCGGTGCGGGCCGGGTCAGGAGGCGCTGATTGCCGCGGTCGGAGTGGCGGCCCACCACTCAGCGAAGTCCGCAATCGCGGCGATGTGGTCGTCGACGGTCTCCAGTGGTCGGACCTGGAGCCCGATCGCGGCGGCACTCGCCGTCGAAGTCCGGACAGCGAGGCGGGTTCCGCCTGCCGCGATCCATCGGTCCCGATCGACGGCCCAGGCGTCGGGACCCACTCCGTAGGAGAGGAAGAGCTCGGCGGGCACGTCCGCCGGATCTCGTCCTGCGGCGCGCGCGGCACCGGCGAGCTCTGCGACCTGGTCGACGGTCTCGTCGCCGCCGAAGGCGAAGAGAAAACCGTCGGCGATCCTGCCCGCGCGGCGGACCGCGGCCCGCGTCCGGCCGCCGAGCAGGATCGGGATGCGGTTCGCCGGTCGGGGGACCAGCGCAGCGCGGTCGACGCGGTGGAAGGTCCCGGTGAAGTCGACGACGGGCTCGCTCCAGAGTCGACGGAGCAGTGCGACCTGCTCCTCCAGCCGCGCTGCTCGACCGGAGAACTCGATTCCCAGCGCCTCGAACTCCACATGGTTCCAGCCGATCCCCAGCCCGAGCGCAAGCCTGCCCCCGGAGAGTCCGTCGAGCTCCGCGGCCTGTTTGGCGAGCAGCGCGGTCTGCCGCTGCGGTGCGACCACGACGCCGGTGGCCAGCTCGATACGTGTGGTGACCGCCGCGAGGAACGCGAGCAGCGTGAGCGGCTCGTGGAAGGGGACGGTCTCGTCGTACGGTGCGGCCAGAGGTGGGTTGCGATCGTCCTGAACCACCCCGAGGACGTGGTCGTAGACGATCACCCGGGAGTAGCCGAGATCTTCGGCGGCCTGGGCGAACGCTCGGACGGCTCCCGGCTCGACCGGGAGCTCCTGGCTCGGGAAGACGACGGATCGGTGCAGCGCGGGCCCGGTCATGGCACGGTCCAGCCCGCGTCGGCGACGACAGCAGCGCCGTTCATGAACGAGGCACCGTCGGAGGCGAGGAAGTGGCAGATGGAGGCGACCTCGTCCGGCAGGCCCCGGCGGGGCATGGTCGCCCGGAACTCGGCGACCAGTCGGGCAGTCTCCTCGTCCCCGGGAACGCCCGCCTGCATGCCGGAGTCCACCCCGCCGGGGCACACCGCGTTGCAGCGGATGCCGCGGCGGCCGTACGAGGCGGTGATGCTCCGGGTCAACCCCACGACGGCGTGCTTGCTGGCGGTGTATCCCGCACCGGCCCGGCGGCCGCGGAGGCCCGCGACGGACGCGACGGTCACGATGATCCCGCCACCCCGCTCGAGCATGCCGGGCAACACGCGCTTGGAGAGGAGGAAAGGGCCCTTCACGTTCACACCGAAGTCGGTGTCCCAGGCTGCCTCGTCGACATCGACGACCCCGGCCAGACCTTCCGCCGCGAGGCCCGCATTGTTGATGAGGACCTCGACCGGGCCGACCCGAGACTCCATCGCGTCGACGGCTGCGTCGACCTCGTCGCTTCGCGAGACGTCCGCGCGCACGGAGAAGGCGTCGTGGCCGCTCTCGCGCAGCTCGAGCGCCGTCTTCTCGGCAAGGTCGTCGGCGATGTCGAGGACCACGACGGTGTCGCCGCCTTCGGCGAAGGTGCGCGCGATGGCGGCGCCTATGCCGCGACCTGCACCGGTGACGAGGACCGTGCGGGGGGTGGGGGCCACGGGGGCCCTCCTCTCGGATTCAGATGGTGCTGGACTCGCGACCGGCGAAACGGGATGAGCGCCTGTCGACGGCAGGCAGCCCGCGTCATGTTCAACGAGAGGGCCCCGGACGTCGCGGGACAATTCGGGCAGGCCTCGGCATCCGCGAGGTCGCCGTGATCGGGACATCGAGCTGCCCGCGACCCCACCGAGAAGCTCCTGGAGGGTGAGTCGCGGACGATGACCGCGACCAGGCCCTGAACTGGATCAGTTCCCCAGGTCCGCGGCGAGCTCGCGGTGCAGGTGCTGGCAGGACTGCTCGTTGCGGCCGTAGAGGAAGGTGCCGTGGGGGTGGGCCTTGGCGTTCTGCTGGATGGTCAGCTCCATCGGCCAGTCCTCGTTGACGGCGGCCTCCTCGAGGATCTCCCAGCTCCGCATGATCCGGCGCTCGATGCGCTCGTCGCGCTTCTCGGGGCGGACGAGGAAGCGGATGTGCGTGGTCGAGCGGCCCGCGGTCTCAGTGTCCGGCCAGACCGTCCAGAACTCGACGTGGTCGGGCGTGGAGATCACCATCGAGTTCGGGTAGAGGAACAGGTTGCTGCCCATGTACCGGAAGCTCGCGTCGACGGGCTCGCCCGCCCGGGCCTTGTCCCCCATGCGGGTGCGCGGGCTGAAGGACTGCCCGTGCCGGCCGTACTGGCGCCACACGCTGGTGTTCGTCTCGATCAGCTTGCCGACGCCCGTGGGATGCAGGAACTTCGGGTGCAGGACGTCGATCGCGCCGTCGAGCACGATCTTCCAGTTGATGTCCAGGGTGAAGGACCTGTCGAGGAAGATCTCCGCGCCGTCGAGGCCGAACGGGGCCAGCTGCGCGTCCACCTCCGGGCCGAGCCAGTCGTCGATGTCCCAGTCCTGCCGGCCGGACAGGTCGGCGAACAGGAACCCGTGGCGCTCCTCGACCCGGATCGTGTGCAGGCCGTGCCGGTCCTTCTCGACGTGGGTGTAGAAGTCGTCGTAGGGGACACCGCGCAGCCCGCCGTCCTCCCGGGAGTAGCTCCAGCCGTGGTAGTGGCAGGTGAAGTAGCGCTGCTTCCCGCAGGGCGCGTCCTCGACGCGGCCGCCGCGGTGCCGGCAGATGTTCAGGTAGCCGGCCACCGTCCCGTCGGACTTCCGGACGACGAGCAGCGGGATTCCCAGCACCTCGCGGGTGACGAAGCTGCCGCGCTCGGCGATCTCCGACCCGTGTCCGATGATCACCGGCAGCCGGGTCATCAGCTCCCGTTCCTTCGCGGCGCGCTCCTCGCTCACGAAGTGCGCGATCGGCACACGCAGATCGGTGGGCGACATCTCGGTGGTGCCGGCCTTGAGGTGCTCGGCGAGCAGGTCGGCGACGTCGCTGTTCAGCAGGCTCATGTCCGGTTCCCCCGGGTGGTGGTGAGGGGCACCGCGTCGGGCGGCACCTCGGGATAGGCCGCGCGGATCTCGCGCTTGAGGATCTTGCCGCCGAGCGTGCGCGGCAGCGGGGCGCCCGTTCCGACGATCCACTTGGGACGTCGGTAGTCGGCCAGGACGGTGCCGACGTGCGCGCGCAGCTCGTCGACGTCCACCCGGTCCAGGTCCGGAACGACGAGCATCGGCACCTCGCCCCAGCGCTCGTGCGGGACGCCGACGACCGCGCACTCCTCCAGCCCGGGCCGCCCGGCCAGCACGGTCTCGATCTCCGCCGGGTACACGTTGAGCCCACCGGAGATGAGCATGTCCTTGGCCCGGTCGACCAGGGTGAGGAACCCGTGCTCGTCGAGCCGGCCGATGTCACCGGTGTGCAGCCAGCCGCCGGCCAGCGTCTCGGCTGTCGCCTCCGGACGCTTCCAGTAGCCGCTCATCACCGACGGTCCGCGGAGCAGGATCTGGCCCGGCTCGCCGACCGGAACGTCCCGGTCGGCGGAGTCGACGACCCGGATCTCGTGGTGCATGATCACGCGCCCGACCGAGCCGACGTGGTCCGCGGCCTCGTCCTCGTAGAGCAGGGTGGCGTAGCCGCCGGCGAACTCGGTCTGTCCGTAGCCCTGGCGCATCCCGACGCCCAGTCGCTGCCAGGCGCGGATCACCTCGATCGCCATCGGCGCCCCGGCGCCGACGCCGGCGCGCAGCGCGGAGAGGTCGGCGTCGGCCAACGACGGCAGCGCGAGCACGCCCTCCCACACCACCGGCACGGCCGAGCACACGGTGATCTGCTCGCGTTCGAGCAGCTCCAGGATCTGCGGCGGGTCGAAGGTGCCCTGCACGATCGCGGGCGCGCCGGTGGTCACCGACTCGCGCAGGTAGCTCGACGAGCCGCCCGTGAAGGCCAGCGGCACGATGATGAGGACGCGGTCCTTCCAGGTCAGCGCGTCCGCGACGGCCCGGGCGTTCCCGTTGGCGATGATCGCCCGGTGCGGCAGCATGGCGCCCTTGGGCACCCCGGTGGTGCCGGAGGTGTAGGCCAGCAGCGCCGTCTCCTCCGGGTCCGGGCGGCGGTCCGGCGGCCGCTCGCCGCCCAGTCGCAGATCGTCGAGCGGGGTGCAGCCCTCCACCGGCTCCGTGGTGAGCACGGTCAGCCCGGGCACCACGGCGCGGGCGTCGGCGAGCACGGGGACCAGCGCGGGCTCGGTGACGACCATGCGGGTGCCCGCGTCCACGACGGGGTGCACCATCTCGGCCGGCGTGAACCGGATGTTCAGCAGTTCGACGGCCGCGCCGACGCGGAACGCGGCGTGCATCGCCTCCACGAACTGGACCCTGTTGGTCATCAGGACGCCGAGCACGTCGCCGGGTCGCAGGCCGGCGCGGTACAGGCCGGCGGCCAGCTCGTCCGTGGCGCGGTCCAACTCGGACCAGGTGTAGTCGCGCTCGGCGAAGCGGACGGCGAGGTGGTCCGGCAGCCGCCGCGCCCAGAAGCGCAGCAGCTCGGAGAAGTGACCGCTCACGACAGCTCCCCGAGGATCTCGTCGGTGTGCTGCCCGAGGTCCGGGGCGAGCTCCGGGGCGAACTCCTCCCCCACGACGCGGACGGGGGTGGCGGCGAAGCGCAACCCGCCCTTCTCGTAGGTGGTCGTCCGCGCCCGGAAGTGGGGGTCCTCGAGGAGCTCCTCGACGGTGTTGACCGGCCCGCCGGCGACGTCGTGGGTGAGGAACAGATCGGTCCACTCCTGCTTGGTGCGGGTGCGGAACAGGGCGTCGAGCTCGCGCCACACCTGCAGGGCGCGCTCCTCGGTCCCCTCGTCGACCGTCGAGAGGTCGATCTCCAACAGGTCCGGCCGGCCCACGGCCTCGCAGAACGCGCGCCAGAACTTCGGGTAGTGCGAGCCGAGGACGATCGCGCCGCCGTCCTTCGTGGCGTAGGCGTCGAGCAGCGGCCAGTCCGGCAGCCTGCCGTCCGGCGTCCAGCCCGGGCGCGCGTAGGTGCGGTCGGCGTTCAACGCGGCGTCGATCCTGTCCGGCATCCACGCCGTGGCCACGTCGATGCTGCTGACCTGCAGCCGCGCGCCGATGCCCGTCTCGCGGGCGCGCAGCACCGCGGCCAGGATGGCCGTCGCCCCGTACGCGCCGATGGCGTACATCGCCTGCGGGACCTCGGCCGAGCCGCCCATGACCCCGGGCGGCGACGGGTGGTCGGTGTCGACCGTGCGCATCCCCGCATAGGCGTCGAACCACATGCCGCCCGTGGCGAGGTCCCGGTACGGGCCCTCGGCGCCGGTGCCGGACACCTCGCACAGCACGGTCTGCGGGCGCACCTCGCACAGCGCGTCCCAGCCGAGGCCGAGCCGCTCGAGGTGGCCGTGCCGGGTGCCCTCGACCACCGCGTCGGCGGTTGCGGCGAGCCGCAGGAAGATCCGCCTGCCCTCCTCCGACCGCAGGTCCAGGGCCACGCTGCGCTTCCCGCGGTTCCACCGCAGGTGCATGAAGCCGGGGCCGTCCGGGGAGCCGACGGCGCGGGCCCCGTTGTGCCGCACGCCCTCGCCGGCGCCGCTCTCCACCTTGACCACGTCCGCACCCAGGTCGGCGAGGTGGCCGCCCACTGACGACGGCGCGAGCTGCGCGACCTCCAGGATCCGCACGCCCGCCAGCAGGGAGTAACCGCTCACGTCCTCGACCCCATCGTCGACGCCTCCACACGTTCGGGAACACCACGACCGTGGCACATGAGACAATATTCGTCAAGCGTCTCATGTCGCAGGGCTGCCCTAGACTTCCGGCATGGCCACCGCACGCGCGAGCACGATCGAGGAGCCGGCAGGCATGCAGGCGCAGCTGCTCGACGCGGCGGAGGATTGCTTCGAGCGCTTCGGGATCGCCAAGACGACGATGGAGGACGTCGCGAAGGCCGGCGGCGTCTCGCGCGCCACGGTCTACCGGTACTTCACCGACCGGGAGGCGCTGGTCCTGGCGTCGATCACCCGCCGGGCGCGCATGAACATCCCGCGCGCGCAGGCGCACATCCAGCGCTTCCCGAGCTTCGCGGAGAAGCTGGTGGAGGGCCTGATCTACAACGTCGACCGCGGCCACAAGGACCCGGTGGTGCAGCTGCTCGTCACCGGCGACCAGCCCGGCCTGGCCGCCCGGATCCTCGGCGGGGAGGGCGTGTCCCACCAGCTGACCTACGAGCTGTGGAAGCCGATCCTGGAGACGGCGCAGCGGAGCGGCGAGATGCGGGCGGATCTGGACCTCCACGAGGCGGCACGGTGGCTGGCCCGCATCACCACGATGATGGTGTCGCAGGAGGAGGGCATGCGGCTCGCGCCGGAGGACCTCCGGCGCGAGCTCCGCACGTTCCTGGTGCCCGCGTTCCTCGCGTGAGGATCAGGCGAGCAGCCTCCGCAGCTCGCGGTGGAAGATCTGGTTCACGACCTCGTTACGGCCCAGCACCATCCCACCGGCGTTCGCGCTGACCAGCCCGGTCTGGGCTGCGCGCAGCAGCGGGAAGTCCTCCTGGTGCAGCACGGCGAGGAGGATCTTCCAGTTCTTCTCCCAGGCCTCCTCCCACTTCTCCCTGGTCATGCCGCTGGTCTCGAGACTGGGCACGAGCAGCCGCATCTCCATCCGGCAGCGCCCCGGGTCGGTCGGGTGCGGGCGGAAGGTGAGCAGCTCGAAGTGGTCGTCGGGCTGGCGCAGCAGGGTGCTGTTGGGCAGCAGGAAGTGCCCGTCGATGACGTAGCGGCCGAGGTCGCGGTCACCCGGGTCCTCCTCCAGCCACCGGTCGATCTTCTTGCGGGGCGAGAGCATGCGCGCGTGCCGGCCGAAGTCCTCGACGACCTGCACGTTCGTGTGCACGTGCTTGCCCGCGGTGTTCGGGTGCGCGTACTGGATGTGGTAGTTGTCCGTGAACGCGTCCTGCATGAGCTTCCAGTTGGCGGGCTCGTCGAAGCCCTCGGACCGGAAGGCCAGCAGGTCCTGCAGCCGGTAGCCCGCCAGGATGTCGTCGACCTCGGGGCCGAGCCAGGAGGCGACGTCGATCTCCGCGTCCGCGTCGTCGACCATCCAGATCAGGCCGTGCCGCTCCTCGGTGGGCAGCTCGATCAGCCCGAACTTCGAGCGGTCGATCTCGCCGAAGGTGTTGTCCCGCGTGATCGCCCGCAGCGAGCCGTCCGTGTCGTAGGACCAGCGGTGGTAGCCACACGAGAACAGCCGGCACCGACCCTTCTCCTGCTCCTCCAGTAACGCCCCACGGTGCCGGCACAGGTTCACGAAGCTCCTGACCGAGCCGTCCTCCTGCCGCACCACGATGACCTTGTTCCGCGGCATCTGCAGCGTCAGGAAGTCACCGGGCTTCGGCAGCTCGGTCGCGTGCGCCACGATCGACGGCACCCGGCCGAAGACCAGGTCCCGCTCGCGCTGCGCGATCCCCGGGTCCCGGTACTGCTCCGGCCCGAACGGGACGACCGAGTCGAACTCCTCGGTGGTGTCGTTGCGCAGGTGGTCCAGCGCCCGCCGGATCCGGTCCCCTCGTGGCGCGGCTGTCATGGCGACCCCCTCGTCGACGTTTATCTATTACATCTAGGTTTATACCATGGCGGGCGCCGACGGAAGCCGGAGCGGGCGCACCTCGACCGGGATCCCGGTCAGCCGGGCCATGTTCGACTCCGGCTCGTAGCTGCCCGGCCCGTGCGGCATCAGCCGGTTGACGTTGACCCCGGGCCGCTCACGGGACAGGCGCAGCCCCGGCTGCAACCCCCAGCCGTGCTCCATGGCGACGACACCCGGGCGCAGCCCGGGATCGAGAGCGACGGACGTCTGGACCTCACCCCACGCCGAACGCACCACGACCTCGTCGCCGGGGGCCAGGCCGAGGCGCTCGGCGTCGGCCGGGTTGAGCGTGAGCGGGTTGCGGTCCCGGTCCCCGCGCTTCATCTCCGGCACGTTCGCATACCAGGAGTTCTGCGCCTTCGCGTCCCGGCGGGCGATGAGCTTGAGCTGAGCGGGGTCCTCGGCGGCGAGCTCGTCGAAGATCCGGGCGCACCGCGCGATCGCGGCGTCGAAGGCCGCCGGACGGCAGTCCACCCGCCCGTCGGCGGTCTGGATGTGCCGGGCGAAGAGCGACCCCGGTTCGGCGTCGCCGACGGGGAGCCCGTGCGGGAAGGCGGTGACCTGCTCACGGGTGAGGCCGCCCGCCGCCAGCATGTGGTCGACGCGGGACCACCGCGCGGTCTCGGGGTCCTCGGCGTCGAGCACCGAGGGCAACCCCATCTCCTGGGCGATCCGGGCCAGGATCCACCACTCCTCGCGACGCTCGTGCCGCGGCGGGACGACGGCGGGGGTCCACTGCACGAAGGTGCTGGCCTGCATGCCGAGGCCGGCGACGTTGACGTCCGCCCGCTCGAACATGTCCGCGGCGGGCAGCAGCCAGTCCGCGTACTCGCCCGTCGCGTTCGGGTACAGGTCGATGACGACCAGCAGCTCCAGCGCCTCCAGCGCCTTCCGCAGGCGTTCCTCCCCCGGGATCGTGAGCAGCGGGTTGCCCGCGATCACGACCAGTGCCCGGAGGGGCCTCTCGGCGTCCAGGACGTAGTCGGCGAGCAGTGCGCCGGGCAGGTGTCCGCGACGCATCGGGCCGAACTCGCCGTCGACGACCTCCCGCGCCAGGTCCCCGCGCGCCTTGAGGGTCGCCGGGTAGACCTCGCGGCCGGGGATGTTGCCGCCCTCCCGGTCCAGGTTCCCCGTGACCAGCACCAGCATGGTCATCAGCCAGTAGGCGAGCATCCCCTGCCGGCCCATGTTCACGCCGGTCGACATGTGGGCGGCGGCGCGGGGCGCGGCGGCGAAGTCGCGGGCGATCTCGCGGATGCGCTCGGCGGGGATGCCGCAGACCTCGGCGACCCGCTCCGGCGGGAAGTCCGCGACGAAGGCGCGGAGCCCGTCGAGGTGCGTCCCCTGCTCCCCGGCGACGGGGTCGAACCCGACGGTCCGGTCGATCTCGTGGATCAGCGCGGCGAGGAGGTAGACGTCCGTGTCCGGCCTGATCGGTACGGTCTCGCCGGTCCGGGAGCCCGCGGTCTCCGTGTCCCGCGGGTTGACGAACCAGATGCGCGCCCCGCGGGCGGCGGCCTCCGTGAGCTCGCGGTAGGCGTTGGGCACGACGAGGAAGCTGCCCTTGCTGACCCGCCAGTTGGAGCCGAGCAGCAGTAGCGCGTCCGTCCGGCGCAGGTCCGGGAGCGGGTGCAGCGCCGAGGTGCCGAACATCGCCGTGGCGGCCGCGAACTTGTTGCTGCAGTCCTGGGTGGCCGAGTTGAAGACACGCGTGACGCCGAGCCGGGCGAACAGTTCCGGGGTGCCGATGCCGACCTGCGAGTTGAAGCTCGCCGGATTTCCCATGTAGAGCCCGATGCTCTCGGGTCCGTACTCCTCGAGCAGCGAGGTCAGGGTGGTCGCGATGCCGCCGACGGCGTCGTCCCAGCTGCGGACCTCGGTCTCGCCGTCGAAGCGGTGCAGCGGATGGTCCAGCCGGTCCGGATCGGAGTGGATCGCGGCGCCGGCCAGGCCCTTCCGGCAGGCGAACCCGCCGGAGACGGGGTGGTCGCGGTCGGGTTCGAGCGTGACCAGCTCGCCCTCGCGCACCACGGCCACGAGACCGCAGGCCGGTTCGCACACCCGGCAGTAGGTGGCCGTGCGCCGCTCCCCCGGGCCCACACCGGACATCCTCGTCTCCCTCCGCGTCGAGAAACCTAAAGCTAATAGGCAGCGTGGCGGACGACAAGGCCGTGGGCCGATCGCGGATAATGTCGCCCATGCCACGTCCGGCGAAGCCGCTGATCAGGTACGACTCGGTGATCGAGACCTCCCTGCGGATCATCGACTCCGAGGGTCTCGACGCCTTCAGCCTGCCGCGGCTCGCCCGCGAGCTGAACGTCCGCGCCCCCTCGCTCTACCACCACTTCCAGGACAAGGCCGAGATCCTCCGGGCGGTCGCGCGGGCGATCGTGCTCGAGGCGAAGTGGCCGGACGAGCAGAGCGTGCCGAACTGGGTGGAGTGGTTCGTCAGGCTGAGCCTCGACTTCCGGAGCGCGGTGCTCCGGCACCGCAACGCCGCCCCCGTCCTGCTGCAGTTCATGCCCCGGGACGTCCTGATCCGCACCTACGACACGAGCGCGCGTCTGCTCGGCGAGCTCGGCGTGCCGGCCGAGCAGCGGGTCCTGATCCTCGACGGGATGGACAAGCTCACGGTCGCGGCGGCCATCACCGAGGCGGTGAAGGGCCCGGACGAGTGGGGCCGGGCGTTCGCGACCGTCGACCCGGCGACCGAACCGACGCTGGCCGAGGCCGCCGAGCTCAACCCGCGTTCCGTCGAGGAGCTCTTCGCGGAGTCCATCCGCTGCTTCCTCCGCGGCGCGCTCCCGTACATCGACGCCGACGCCCCGGCCCCCAGCCGCGCGGCGATCGCCGCCCCCGCACCCGGGACGTCCGCCGCATCATGATCTAACGCCATAAGGTGATGGGGTGCACCCCTTCCGCTTCGGCGTGATGAGCACCGGCCGCCCCGACGGCTGGGTGAACTTCGCCCGCCGGGTCGAGGACCTCGGCTACGACGTCCTGCAGGTCGCCCAGCACTTCAGCCTGCGCTCGGTGCCGCCGCTGCCCGCGGTGGCCCTGGCCGCAGCCGCGACGAGCACCCTGCAGGTGGGCACGCTGGTCCTGGACAACGAGACGACGCATCCCGCCGTCGTCGCCCGGGACGCGGCCTGGTTGGCGGCCGAGACCGGCGGGCGGTTCGAGCTGGGCATCGGCGCGGGCTGGCTGGAAACGGACCACACGGTCGTCGGGGCGCCGTGGCGGAGCCCGGCTGAACGCGTCGCCCGCCTCGACGAGGCACTGTCGCTGATCCGCGCCTGCTGGGCCGGGGAGCCCACCACGTTCACGGGCACCCACTACCGCGTCGACGGGCTGGCCAACGGCAGTGTGACGCCGAACCCGCCCCGGGTCCTGGTCGGGGGCGGCGGGCCGCGCCTGCTGGCCGTGGCCGCCCGCCACGCCGACATCGTCGGGATCGCGCCCGACATGCGGAGCGGCCGCATCGGCGGTGCCGCGGCCCGCACGGTCGCACCGGATCGGGTCGCGGCCAAGATCGAGCGGATCCTCACGCTCACCGCGGAGCGGGAGCAGCCGGTCGAGCTGCACGTCGCGCTGACCGCGGTGCTCGACCGGGCCGCCACGGCCCGCATCGAGAAGACTGCGGCCGCCTTCGGCCTGCCACCCGAGGAGATCGACGACGTGCCGAGCGTGCTCGTCGGCTCGACGGCCGAGATCGTCGAGCGGCTGCGGGAGCGCCGGGAACGCCTCGGATTCAGCTACGTCTCGGTCCCGGAGTCCGCACTGGACCGACTGGCCCCGGTGGTGGCCGAACTCGCGGGGACCTGACCACCCGGGCGGACCGGCTGGCGAGGGGACTCAGCGGGTGGCGAGCGAGGCCGAGATCCCGGCCAGGTAGAGGCGCACCGACCGTTCCAGCAGCGCCTCGCCCTCCGCCCCGCCGGACTCGATCGCCTCGACGAGGTACGGGTACCGCTCCCGCTCCACGCCCTGCGGGATGTGGGTGCGCCCGTGCACCGCGTCGCCGGCGTCGGCGAAGGCCATGCCGAAGACGAGCTTCTCCAGCCCGCGCATGATCACCCAGCGGTCACCGGCCGGCACCCCGCCCTCGGCCAGGACCCGCGCGCCCCGCTCGTGCGACGGCATGATCACGGTGTTCGGGAAGTACGCATACAACAGGCCGGCCGCCCGCGGGTGGTCGAGCAGCAGGCGATAGGTACCGAGGCACAGCCCTACGAACCACTCCTGCCACTCCCCCGCCGACGGGTTCGGCGCCAACGGCACCGAGGACAGGAGCGCGCGCGAGGCCTCGGTGAGCAGGTCCGAGCGGTTGGCGAAGTGGTGGTAGAGCGAGGGGCTGCGCACGCCCATCTCGCGCGCCAGCTTCTCCAGCGAGAAGCTCTCGTAGCCCTCCTCGTCGATCAACCGCAACGCGGCCGCGACGGCGGCCTCGCGGGAGATCAGCGGCTGCTTGGGACGGGCCATCACCGCAGCCTAGACGGCCGCGCGGCGGGGATTGTCGAAGGAACGGAAGATCACCTCGCCCGAGTCGGTGTCCACGACGGCGTAACCGACCTGCTCGCCGCGGGCGGGCTGATCGCTCATCCCGACCGATCCGGGATTGACGATCAGCGTCGACCCGACCCGTCGGGCCATGGGCAGGTGCGTGTGTCCGAGCACGACGAGATCGGCGTCGAGCTCGCCCGCCCGCTCGAACTCCGGGCTCTCCGGGTCGAGATAGCGGCCGTAGGGCGGGAAGGGGCTGCCGTGCACCATCAGCAGGCGCATCCCGCCGATGGTGCGTCGCAGCTCGGTGGGCGCCGCCTCCACGTACGCCAGCTCGGTCCGGGAGATCCGCGGCGACTCGCGGGCCCGGGTGCCACCCGGGCCGAGGAAGGACAGCTCGTGGTTGCCGAGCACGTAGAGCGCGTCCGCCTCGCGGACCGCCCGGACGATGTCGTTCGAGAACCGGTGGTCGGAGAAGGCGTCCCCGGCGACCAGCAGCGCTTCGGTCTCTCCGGCGAGCTCACCGAGCGCACGCTCGAACGCCGCGGCGTTGCCGTGCGCGTCGGCGACGATCCCCACTCTCACGTCGGCGGGGGCGTCACGCCACCGGCTGAACGGGTGCCGTCAGCTCGGGGTGCGCCTCCCGGATCTGCCGGCGCGCGATCTTGCCGCTCGCCATGCGGATCAGCGGCTCCCGCTGCACGACGACGTGTCGGGGCACCTTGTACCCGGCCAGCCGCTCTCGGCAGAACGCCGTGACCGCCTCCGGCTCGAGGTGGGCCTCGGCGTACACGATCGCCGCCGGCGTCTCGCCGAACTTGGGATCGTCGGCCGAGATGACGCAGACCTCGAGGACCTCGGGGATCTCCGAGATCACGGCCTCGATCTCCGACGGGGCGACGTTGTAGCCGCCGGTGATGATGATGTCCTTGAGCCGGTCGACCACCCGGATGTAGCCCTCCGCATCCTTGATCCCGACGTCGCCGCTGTGGAACCAGCCGTCCCGCATGGCATCGGCGTACGCCTTCTCGTTGCGCCAGTAGCCCGGTGTGACCCCGGGGCCGGCCACGATGATCTCGCCGGGCTCCTCCGGATCGCAGTCCGTCCCGTCCGGCCGCACGACCCGGTGCCGGGTGAACACCGTGCCGCGACCGATGGACTCGGGCCGGGCGACGGCCTGCTCGGCCGGGTTCAGCGTGGAGATCCCGCCGAGCTCGGTCATGCCGTAGGCCTGCCGCAGCAGCACCCCCTTGTCCAGCCAGGATCGGATCGTGCCGACGGACGCCCTGGCCCCGGCGATCGTGACCAGCTCCAGGGACGACAGGTCGGCGTCGGCGAACGCCGGCTGCTTCGCGATCTGCTCGAACAGCACCGGCACGCCGCACATGATCTGGATCTTCTCCTCGGCGAGCCGCTGGAGAGCCTTCGGCGCGTCGAAACCCTTCTCGTAGTACATCGAGACGCCGCGGGTCAGCGGGTGCAGGAAGTGCCAGAGCAGGCCCGGCGCGCCCGACATCGACAGCAGGTAGATCATCCGCGCGCCCGGCCTGATCGCGGGCTCGGCGAAGGCGAAGTCCGCGATCAGGTTGAACGTGCTGCGGTGCGTGAAGATCACGCCCTTGGGCCGGCTGCTGGTCCCGCTGGTGTAGATGATCTGCGTGACGTCGTCCGGCCCGGCCGTCGGGCGGGGCACCGGCGCCGGCTCGGTGTTCCGGAGGCCGGTGAACTCCGACAGCCCGAGCAGACTCACCGACGTGCCCTCGAGAGCGGCGGCGATCCGCTCCCGGTGCGCCTCGTCGGCGAGCACCACCCGCGGCTCGGAGTCCTCCACGAGGTACCGCAACTCGTCGCTGGTGAACCGGTTGTTGAGCGGGACGACGATCGCGCCCAGCTTCAACGCCCCGATCCCGGCGACCACCCACTCCACGGCGTTGTCGCCGATGATCGCGACCCGATCGCCGGGCACCACCCCGCAGGCCGCGTGGAAGTGCGCCGCGGCATCCGTCCAGCGGTCCAGCGTGCGATAGTCGACGACGTCCGTACCGTCGAACACGATCGCCGGCCGCTCCGGCGCGGCCGCCGCCCAGTAGCCGAGACCGTCGGTCACCAGCTCCGTCATCGGGTCTCCTCGAGGGGTGTCAGCGCTGCGGGGGTCGGCGCTGCGGGGGTCAGCGCTCCGGGGTGAACAGGATCGGCAGCTCCAGGACGCCGCGCACCTGGCTGGGGTGCGAGACGACCTGCTTCTCCGTGTCGATGCGGTAGTCCGGGATGCGCTTGTGCAGCTCCTCGAACACCAACTGCAGCTCGACGCGCGCGAGGTGCGACCCGAGGCAGCGGTGCGGGCCGGACCCGAAGGACAGGTGCCGGTTCGGCGTGCGCTCGATGTGGACGACGTCCGGGTCGTCGAACTCGCGCCCGTCCCGGTTCGCCCCGGCGAGCACCAGGAGCAGCTGGTCGCCCTCCTTGAGCTCGATCCCGCCGAGGGTGGTGTCGTGCCGGACGCGCCGACCCGGGGACACCGCGGCCTCGATGCGCAGCATCTCCTCGACCGCCGCCGGGATCAGCGACGGATCGTCGATCAGCCGCTGCCGCTCGTCGGGCCGGTCGGCCAGGTGCAGCACGGACCAGGCGAGCGTGCCGGTCACCGTGTGCAGCCCGGCGATCAGCAGGAGGAAGAACATGTTGCACAGTTCCTCGTCCGTGAGCGGCCGGACCTCCCCGTTCAGCTCGATCGGGGTGTGCACGATCATCGCGGTGATGTTCTCCGCCTCCGGGCCGCGCGCCCGGCGGTCGGCCACGATGCCGGCGAAGTAGCCGAACAGCCGACCGGCCGCGGCCTCGCGGGCGGCGTTGTTCTCCTCCTCGGTGCCGCCGGGGACGCCACGCAGCGTGGTGTCCGTGGCCTCGGTGAACATCGGCGCATCGTCGAGCGGCCAGTCCATCAGTGCGAGGAACACGCGCGCGGGCAGCTCGTGAGCGAACTCCGAGATGTACTCGGCGGACCCGCGCGAGGCGAACCCGTCGATCAGCTCGTTGATGATCTCCCGGATCCGGGGCTCGAGCGCCCGCATGCGGGTGGGGTTGAACAGCGGCTGGAGCGCCTTGCGGAAGGCGGTGTGCTCCGGCGGGTCGACCTCCAGCGGGAGGAACTTGCCGGCGCCGTGCGGCACGAGGTTGTTGGGATAGCTGGAGAAGGTCTCGGGGTGCCGCAGCACCTCGTGGATCTCCTCGTACCGGGTGACGATCCAGTGGCCGCCGTACTTCTCGGAGTACACCAGCGGCGACCGGTTCGCGAGCTCGCGGACCTTCTCGTTGATCCGGTCGGTGGGGAACGTCAACGCCGGGTCGAAGATGTCGAAGTCGGTCTTGAGGTGCTCGGGGACCGAGGTCAGGCTCGTGGTCATGGTGGGACTCTCCTGTCGGCATTGAGCAGGAAGGAGCACTGCCGGAAGCGTCTCGGCAGGTGCGTTCGGGAGGGTGGGAGCGCCACCGTCGGCAGAAACCTTATACACCTAGGTTCTGAGGTGTCAAGCGCCACAACCGGGTACGTTTCCGCACGTCAGGACGCTGCAACCCGTGTGGCGCTCCCGGTCGCCGACCTTCTCAGCGCACCTTCGCGTACCGCTCGGCGACGTCGGAGTACTCGTCCCGGATCGCCCGCTTCGAGATCTTGCCGCTCGGCAGCCGGGGCAGCTCGTCCCGACGCAGCACCACGTACCGCGGAACCTTGTAGTCCGCCATCTGCGCCCCGCAGGCCTCGATGATCGCCGCCTCGGTCACGCTGTCGTCCGCGGTGACGATCGCCGCGGGTGTCTCGCCGAAGCGGTCGTCCTTGGCCGCGATGACCGACACCTCGCGCACGCCCGGGATCCGGCTGATCACGGCCTCGATCTCGACCGGGGAGATGTTGATGCCACCGGAGATGATCAGGTCCTTCATCCGGTCGACGAAGGTCAGCCGGCCCTCCGCGTCCCGGACACCGAGGTCTCCGCTGTGGAGCCAGCCGTCCTTGAAGGCCCGCGCCGTGGTCTCCGGGTCCTGCCAGTAGCCGGGCGAGACGCCCGGTCCCTTGAGCAGGACCTCGCCCTGCTGGCCCGGCTCGCACTCGGTGCCGTCCGACCGGACGACCTTGAGCTCGGTGAACGCCGAGCCGCTGCCGCACGAGTCGGGGTGCGTCTCGGCCTCCGACGGCCAGGTGGCCGTGGCGACGCCGCCCGCCTCGGTCATGCCGTAGATCTGGCGGAGCTTCACGCCCTTCGCGCCCCACGCCTCCAGCAGCGGCACGGACACCGCTGCGCCGCCGACGACGGCGGTCTTGAGGTTCGACAGGTCCGCCTCGGCGAACTCGGGTGCCTTGGCCATGACCTCGTAGATCAGCGGGACACCGAAGATCGTCTCGATCTTGTGCTTGTCCAGCTGCCGTACCGCGCGCGAGGGGTCGAGCTGCGCCTCGACGACCAGGGTGCCGCCGAGGACGACCTGCATGACCAGACCCCAGACCAGGCCCGGGGTGAAGCAGAGCGGGAGCAGCAACAGGCTGCTGCCGCCGGGACGGAGGCCCTCCTCGCACAGCGACGCCTCGAACACGATGTCGAGCAGGGTGCGGTTCGTGCAGATGACGCCCTTCGACAGGCCCGTCGAGCCGCTGGTGAACAGCAGCGCGACCGGCTCGGCCGGGTCGCGGTCGATCCGGAACTCCTCGTGGCCCGCGCCGCGCAGGGCGGCGTACTCGGGCAACGGGACGACGTCGACCTCGCTGCCCAACTCGCGGGCCTGTGCCAGGGTGCCGTCGAACTGCGGATCGGCCACGACCACACGGGCTCCGGAGTCCTTCAGCAGCTTGTGCAGTTCGGCGCCCACCAGCCGGGGGTTCAGCGGGACCAGCACGGCACCCGCCTTCATCACCCCGAGCGCGACGGCGGCCCACTCCGGGGTGTTGCCGCCCAGCAGCCCGACGCGGTCACCCTCGGCCACGCCGCGCTCGTGCAGGGACCGCGCGACGGCCCCCGACCAGTCCCGGAGGGTGCGGTAGTCGACGGTGTCCTCGCCGAAGACGAGGGCCGTCCGGTCGCCCTTCGTGCGGGCCCACCAGTGCAGGGCGGAAGCGACCGATGTGGCCATGGGGCTACTCCTCACGCGTCGTCGCGTACGTCCGGGGATGGCGGATGGGGTGTTACAGCGCGGCGTCGGAGCCGAACAAGGTGGCGCCGACGGACGGGGCCATCGGGCCCCCGAGCAGCAGGGAGAGGTTCGCGTCGGGCACCTGGTTCGGGGAGCTGCCGCGGATCTGCCGCACGGCCTCCACGATCAGTCCGAAGCCGTGCACGAACCCCTCCGCGATGTTGCCGCCCGCGGTGTTCACCGGCAGCGAGCCGGTGGGGGCGATCAGGTTCTCGAAGGTCATCACGCGACCGGCGTCCGGGCCTTTCGGCACGAAGCCGAAGTCGATCAGCGACGCCACCGCCGGTCCGGAGAAGTTCTCGTAGACCTGCACGACGTCGACCTCGCCGGGCTTCACCCCGGCGCCCTCCCAGAGCCGGGCGACCATCGCCGGGTGGAAGCCCGCGCTGGTGTAGGCGAGGTCGTTCTCCACCGACTCCGACCAGTCCGGGCCCGCGCCCTGCACCCCCGAGAGGACGTAGGCGGGCTTCTGCCGCAGCCCGCGCGCCCGCTCGGCGGTCGTGACGAGCACGGCGCCGGCCGCGTCGTTCTCCCGGGAGCAGTCGTAGAGCCGCAGCGGCTCGGAGATCATCCGGGCGTCGTCGTACACCGCCGGGTCGAGCGGGCTGCCGTACGCGACCGCGTCGGGGTTGTTCTGGGCGTGGTGGTAGGCCGCCTGGACCAGCGCCTTCATCGCCGAGGCCGGGACCCCGTCCACCTCCAGCATGCGCTGGGTCCGCAGCGCGCAGATCTGGGCCGGCGCGAACACACCGTGCCCGGACAGCAGCGGCCCCATGTGCCCCTTGCTGTAGCTCTGGCGCCCCGCGTCCGCCTCGGAGATGCCGCGGTAGACGCAGACCATGTCCGCCTGGCCAGAGGCGACCGCCGCCGACGCCGCGTTGACGGCCGCGGCGACCCCGCCGCCGCCGCCGCCCCACACCATCGTCGACCAGCGGATCTCGCGGGCGCCGAGGGCGGCGCCGATCGCGAGGCCCTCGTTGTCGTCGTTGGCGTACGAGACGAAGCCGTCGATGTCGTGCGCGTCGATCCCGGCGTCCGCCGCCGCGGCGAGGATCGCCTCGAGGGTGAGCTGCGCCGAGGTCTGCGTCGCCGTCCCGCGCTTGTGGAACGGGGTGTTGGCGATCCCGACGACCGCCGTGGCGCCGCGGAAGGCGCGGTCCCTGCTGGTCATCCCACTCCTCACACCAGTCGCCAACGCAGCAGCGGGTACCCGTCCGGGTCCGGCGCCGGTTCGATCTCGCCCTTCACGGTCGCGCCGATCCGCACGTCCGCGCCGTCGGCGTCGAGCAGGTCGCCCAGGATCCGGCGGTTGCCGGCACCGGGCAGCTCGACGACGACCACGACGTAGGGCAGGTGGCCGGTGACCTCCGGCGAGAAGGGCTGCCAGGTCCGGGTCCAGGAGAAGATCGTCCCGATCGGCTCCACCGCGGGCCACTCGAGCTCGGTCGAGTGGCAGCCCGGGCAGATCGGCCGCGGCGACCACGTCCACCGGTCGCAGCCCGGGCAGTGCTGCATGCGCAGCTCGCCCTGGCGCAGGCCTTCCCAGTGCGGCGCGTCGAGCCCGTCGTCCGAGGGGCGGGCCATCGAGGTGCGCGGCGGGGTGTCCGGGACGTTGCGGACCTGCGTGACCAGCCACGTCCCGTCGAGGTTGATCCACCGGGACCGGAAGACCGCCTCGCCGCCGGTACCGGTGTAGCGGATGTGGGCGGAGTAGAGCTCACCCGGGCCCGGCTCGATGCTCAGCAGCTCGGCGGAGTGCATGCCCTCCGGCGGGCGGGCCGAGGCCAGCAGCTGCCCGATCCGGTCCTTGCGGAAGTCCGCCAGCACGGTGGCGTTGTCGCCCGCGGCGACGGCCTGCCCGTGTCGGTCGACCACCTCGACCAGGTCGGCAGGGACGCCCGGGAACTCCTTCGCGCTCACCGCGCCTCCCTCGTCGTCGAAGAGTGCCCGCTCATCGCACCGCCCAGCGCGGCTCGGTCGCCGTGTTCACCACCGTGTACTGCACGTCCGTCTGGTCGTGCATCAGGCCGAGGCTCCGGGCCTCGTGCACCAGCGGGCGGTCCTGCGCGTCGACGGTGATCATCCCGGCCCGCACGCCCGCGTCGCGCAGCCGCTCGAGGCCCGCGACGAGCAGGGCCCGCACCAGCGGGTCGTCCTCGTGCTCGCGGCCCCCCGCACGGGTGACCAGCGCGACGAGCCGGCCCGCGATGCCCCACTCGGTGGGCTCGCCGGAGTCCGGGTCGATCCACACCGCGCCGTCCGGCGCCTCCGCAGGACCACTGACCAGCAGCTCCGTGTCTGCGGGCGGCTGGTGCCGCCGGCCGCTCGCGGTCCACAGTGCGGCGGCGGCGACGCGCTCGGCCGTCGTGGTCGCCCCGCGCACCTGCGGGCCGCCGGGCTCGGCGCCCGGGTCGATCTCGCGCCCCGCCCGCAGCGGTATCACCAGCTGCCAGCGCCGCAGCGCCGTCCTGATCCCGTAGCGGCGGAAGCGAAGCGACATGCGCAGCGCGGCGGGATGGTTGCCGCGCGCCCATACCTTCAGCGACCGCACGCCGGTCCCGCACCAGCCGTCCGCCTGGCCCAGCTCCAGGCCGATCTTCTCGACGAGCAGGGTGGTGATGCCGCGCGACCGGTAGTCCGGCCGCACGACGTACGAGACCTCACCGATGCCGGCATCCTCGCCCTGCAACGGCTCGACGCGCAGGTAGGCCGCCAGGCTCGGGGCGAGCGGCACGTTGCGCCCCGAGCGCTCGTCCGGCAGGAGCCAGACGAGCAGCTGGGTCGTGCCGGGCTCCGTGTCGTCGTCCAGGGAGAGCTGCGGGAAGCCGGCCTCGGCGTCGGCCTCGGCGGCCTCGTGCAGCATCTCCCGCAGCTCGGCCTCGACCTCCTCGGGGAAGGCCTGCCCCGCCGGGTACCACTCGAAGTCGATCACGAGGTCAGCTTCTTCAGCTCACGGTGGAAGATCTGGTTCACGTACTCGTTGCGGCCCAGGACCATCCCGCCGGCGTTCGCGCTCGTCATGCCGGCCTGCGAGCTGCGCAGCAGCGGGAAGTCCTCCTGGTGCAGCACGGCGAGCAGGATCTTCCAGTTCTTGTCCCAGATCCGGTTCCAGCGCTCGGAGTCCATGCCGGAGTCCTCGACCGTGGGCACGACCAGGCGCATCTCCATCCGGCAGCGGCCCGGGTCGGTGGGGTGTGGGCGGAAGGTGAGCAGCTCGAAGTGGTCCGGCTGGCGCAGCAGCGTGCTGTTGGGCAGCAGGAAGTGGGTCTCGGTGACGTACTTCGACAGGTCCTCGTCCGGCGCCGGGGGCTCCTCGAGGAACTTGTCGATCGTCTTGCGCGGCGCGATGAACCGGGCGTGCCGCCCGAAGTCCTCGACCGCCATGACGTTGGTGTGGATGTGCTTGGCGGCGGTGTTCGGGTGCGCGTACTGGATGTGGTAGCCGTCCAGGAACGCGTCCTGCATGATCTTCCAGTTCACGGGCTCGTCGAAGCCCTCCGCACGGGCGGAGACCAGCGAGTCCATCCCGTAGCCGGCGAGGATCTCGTCCATGTCCGGGCCCAGCCAGGAGGCGACGTCGATCTCCGCGTCCGCGTCGTCGACCACCCAGACGAACCCGTGCCGCTCCTCGGTGGGCAGCTCGATCAGCCCGAACTTCGAGCGGTCGATCTCGCCGAAGGTGTTGTCCCGCGTGATCGCCCGCAGCGAGCCGTCCGTGTCGTAGGACCAGCGGTGGTAGCCACACGAGAACAGCCGGCACCGACCCTTCTCCTGCTCCTCCAGCAACGCCCCACGGTGCCGGCACAGGTTCACGAAGCTCCTGACCGAGCCGTCCTTCTGCCGCACCACGATGATATTGTTCCGCGGCATCTGCAGCGTGAGGAAGTCGTTCGGCTTCGGGATCTCACTGCCGTGGCAGACGATCGACGGGACGCGCCCGAAGACCGCGTCGCGCTCGCGGCGTGCGATGCCGGGGTCGGTGAACTCCTCGGCCGTGAAGCCGTTGACGCCGTCGAACTCGTCCGTGCTGTCGTTGCGGATGTGGTCGAGCGCCCGCCGGATCCGGTCGTTGCGCGGGGCGTGGGGCCTGCGCTCCTCGCCCGTCGTCGGCCCGGTGGTCGGCACGGTGTCCTGAATGGTCATCGTCGCCTCCTGGCTCCGCGCGCCCTTGCGCCGCGGCTCGGGAAGTCGGTCGGTCGTAATCCTACAGGCTTAAGGTTTATCATGCGAGGGGTCCGCGCAAACCTGCCTGCCACCTGCACGGTCAGCGGTCGATGACCAGCCTCGGCGAGGCCGCCCGGGACACGCACGGGAACATGACGTCGTTCTCCGCCTGCTCCTCCGGCGTGAGCAGCGAGTCGCGGTGCTCCGGCACCCCGCCGAGGACGACGGACTCGCACGTGCCGCACGTGCCCTCGCGGCACGACGTCTCGATGGTCACGCCCGCCTCCGCGGCGGCGTCGACGATGCTCACTCGCGGCGGCACCGTCACGGTGACACCGGCCTGCGCGAACTCGACCTCGAACGAGCCGTCCTCGGCCGTGCTCGGGAGCTCCTTGGGCGCGAACCGCTCGACGTGCAGGGCGCCGGAAGGCCACGCCGCGCACCGCTCCTCGACCGCCTTGAGCAGGGCCTCGGGGCCGCAGCAGTAGACCAGCGTGTCCTCGCTCGGCGTACCCAGCAGGGTCTCGAGGTCGAGCAACCCGACCTCGTCCTGCGGCTGGAGGGACACGCGGTCGCCGTACCGCTCGACCAGCTCGTCCCGAAAGGCCATCGACTCGCGGGAGCGCCCGCCGTAGACCAGCCGCCAATCCGCACCCGCCTTCTCGGCCTCGGCGACCATCGGGACGATCGGGGTGATGCCAATGCCGCCGGCGAGGAACAGGTACCTCGAAGCGGGGGCGAGGGCGAAGTGGTTGCGCGGGCCGCGCACGCGCACCACCCGCCCGACCTCCACGGCGTCGTGCACGTGGGCGGACCCTCCCCGCCCGGCCGGCTCGCGCAGCACGGCCACCTGGTAGCTCTCGCGGTCCTGCCGGTCGCCGCAGAGCGAGTACTGGCGCACGAGGTCCGGGGCGAGGACGAGGTCCAGGTGCGCCCCCGGCTCCCACTCCGGCAGCTCGGTCCCGGCCGCGGGGCGCAGGGTCAGCCGGACGACCCCGTCGGCGACCGCCTCGCGCGCCGTCACCTCGACGTCGATCTCGTGCTCGGGTGCTCCGGTCGTCCTGCTCACGGATTGACTCCTCAGACACGGCCGGACCGCCCGCGGGCTCCCGCGGGCGGTCCGGCCTTCACGACCTGCTGCCACGTGCCCGGTCAGGCGGACGGCGACGCCTGCAGTGACTCCTGCAGGGCCAGCGCCCGCTCGGGACAGATGTCCACGACGTGCTCGGCCTGGCCGAGCATCGCCGCGGGCACGGGCTCCGCCAGAATGATCGGGTCTCCCTGGTCGTCGCAGTCCACGATCTCGGGCGCGGCCCCGTAGCAGAGGCCGTGCCCCGCGCAGGCGCCGCGATCGACCGTCAGGTACCGGTCCATCTCGGGTCCTCCCTGGTGTGGGTTCTCGTGGTGGGTGGGCGGTCAGGCCTGACCGAGGTCCTCCGGGAACCAGATCGCGACCCGGCCCATGGTGCCGCCGTCGCCCGAGGAGATGACCTGGCCCGAGGTGTACCCCGCGTCGTCGGAAGCCAGGAACAGCGCGACCTTCGCGTTGTCCAGCAGCGACGGCGGGCGGTCCAGCTTCAGCGGGATCGGGGTCACGCTCTTGTCCCAGGGACCCGCCACCTCCTCGTACGACTGCCCGACCACTGGGGCGCCCGGCTCCATGAGGAAGTTCGGGGACATGCCGTGGGTCGGTGCGATCCCGTTGACCCGGATGCCCCACTTGCCCAGGTCCAGGGCGAGCCCGCGGACCAGCGCGTTGACCCCCGCCTTGGTCGCCGAGTACGACGGGATCTGGTGGTACGCGACGAAGGACGCCGCGGACGAGGTCATCAGGATCGTGCCGCCGCCGTTCTCGCGCAGCGGCTTCACCGCGTGCTTCGCGCACAGGAACGGGCCGGTCAGGTTGACGTTGACGACCTTGTACCAGTCCTCGAGCGGGAACTCCTCGAACTCGAGGTGCTCGCCGCCCATGACGCTCGGCACGCCGCCGCGGGACACGATGCCGGCGTTGGCCCACATGATGTCCAGCTTGCCGAACTCGTCGAGCGCGGTCTGCACCGTGCGCTCGACGTCCGCCTCGACGGTCGTGTCCGCCTGCACGGCGACGGCGGTGCCGCCCTGCTCGCCGACCAGCTTGACGGTCGCCTCGGCACGGTCGCCGTCGATGTCCATCACGACGACCTTCGCGCCCTCGGCGGCGAACAGCTGCGAGGACTGGCGACCCAGTCCCGAGCCCGCACCGGTGATGATCGCGACCTTGTTCTCGAGCCTCGCCATGACGTGTCCTCCCTGAGACGTCCAGCGGATGGGGTTCCGCGGCCCGGGCCGCTCGGGCGAGCGGACGGGGCGGCGGCGGAAATCGCGCGCCGACCCACCGGGGAATGGTGATCGAATCGCGGTGCGGCGTTTCCGACCGCCGCACCTTATAGCGTTAGGTTCTCGTCGGTCAACGGTCCCGGTCAGGCTTTTCCGACCGGCGTGAACACCAGCGGCAGCCGGGCGAAGCCGCGCACCTGGCTGGGCAGCACGACGGCCGGGTCCTCCGGGTCCGGCCGGTAGTCCGGGATCCGCTTGTGGATCTCCTCCATGGCGATCCGAAGTTCCACCCGCGCCAGGTGGGAGCCGATGCAGCGGTGCGGCCCGGACCCGAAGGACAGGTGACGATTCGGCGTCCGGTCGACCTGCAACGACTGCGGGTCGGCGAACTGCGCGTCGTCCCGGTTCGCCGAGCACAGCAGCAGGAGCAGCTGGTCGTCCGCCTTGATCGTCACGCCGCCGATCTCGACGTCCCGCACCGCGCGGCGGCCCATCGCGATCTGCGCCTCGTACCGCAGCACCTCCTCGACCGCCGCGGGAATGGCGTCCGCGTCGGCGATGACCTTCTCCCGCTGCTCGGTGTGGGTCGAGAGGTGCAGCATCATCCAGCACAGCGTGCCCTGGACGGTGTGCAGGCCGGCGATGAGCAGCAGGAAGAACATCCGCGCCAGCTCGTCGTCGGCGAGGTCGCGCTCCACCCCGTCGGCGTCCCTGATCCGCGTCCTCATCACGGCGGTGGTGATGTCGTCGAGCTCCTCGCCGGCCTCGGCCGCGGCCCGGCGCGCGTGGATGATCTGCATGAAGTAGCCGAACATCTGCATGGCGGCCTCGGTCCGTGAGGCCACGGCCTGCTCGGGGGTGTCACCCGGCTTGCCGTTCATGGCGATCTCGGTCGTCTCGGTGAACATCGGCGCGTCCTCGAGCGGCCAGCCCATCAGCGCGAGGAAGACCGTGGTCGGCAGCTCGTGCGCGAACTGCTCGACGAACTCGACCTTGCCCGCGCCCTGGAACTTCTCGATCAGCTCCACGACCAGTGCGCGGATCCGCGGCTCGAGCGCCCGCATCCGGGTCGGGTTGAACAGCGGCTGCAGGGCCTGCCGGTACGAGGTGTGCTCGGGCGGGTCCAGCTCGATCGGCAGGAACTTGCCCTGGCCGGCGTCGACCAGGTTGTTGGGGTAGCTGGAGAAGGTCGCAGGGTCCCGCAGGATCGCGTGCACCTCGTCGTAGGCCGTGACCAGCCAGTGCCCGCCGTACGCGGGCGACCAGACGATCGGCCCGATCTTCGCGAGCTCCGCCGTCCGCTCCTGCATCCGGTCCACCGGCATCGTGAGGGCGGGGTCGTAGATGTCGAAGTCGACGACGAGATCCGGTCTGACGTCCGCACGCGTGGTGGGCATGGCACTCTCCTGTCGGGTCGCCTGTGACTCGCTGACTTTACAAACGACGAGATGTGTCAGCTGGTAACGTAGCCGAACGGGTGAACGCCGTCGAGACCCAGGAGGACCCGTGCCCAAGATCCCGCCCGCCACCGCCGGTTCGGTGCTGGACCTGTTCCGGCTCGACGGGCGGGTGGCCCTCGTCAGCGGCGCCAGCGGCGGCCTCGGCGCCGGTTTCGCCTGTGCGCTGGCCGAGGCCGGGGCCGACGTCGTGCTCGCGGCGCGGCGCATCGACGGACTGGAGAAGACCGCGGCCACGGTCCGCGAGCGCGGGCGCCGGGCGCTCCCGGTCGCCACGGACGTGACCGACCCGGAGGCCTGCGAGGCGGCCGCACAGGCGGCGGTCGCCGAGTTCGGCCGGCTGGACGTGCTGATCAACAATGCGGGGATCAGCACGGTCTCCCCCGCCCTCAAGGAGGACCCGCTGGACTTCCGGCGCGTGATCGACGTGAACCTCGTGGCCGCCTACCAGCTGGCCACGGCGTGTGCGCGGGTGATGGAGCGGGGCGGCAGCATCGTCAACGTCGCCAGCGTGCTGGGCCTGGTGAAGTCCGTGCTGCCGCAGGCCGCGTACGCCGCCAGCAAGGCGGGCATGATCGGGCTGACCCGCGATCTCGCGCACCAGTGGACGGAGCGGCGCGGGATCCGCGTGAACGCCATCGCCCCGGGGTTCGTCGCCACGGACATGAACGCGGAGATGCCCCAGGAGTGGCTCGACCGGTTCCTCGCCACCGGCTCGCTGCACCGTCTCGGGACCCAGCGGGAGATGGACGCGGCGATGCTCTTCCTCGCCTCGCCCGCCTCGGGCTACGTCACGGGCGCGACGCTTGCCGTCGACGGCGGCATGTCGGGCCACTGAGCGAGCGGCGCTCTCGCTCACGAGAGGTGAGCGAGAGCGCCGTTGGTGCATGCTCAGGCCGACTCCTCCGACAACACGGGATCGTCGGGCGGGGGCTGCAGCACGCCGGAACGAACGAGCTCGTCGATCTCCCGGTCGTCGCGCCCGAGCAGAGTGCGGACGATCTCACGGGTGTGCTCCCCCGGCGTCGGGGCGGGGCCCTGGTCGGGGTCGGCGATGCTCGAGAACCGGGCGACCCGCGCCGCCGCCGGGACCGGTGCGGACAGCATCGGGTGCGCGAGGGTGTGGAACGAGTCGCGCGCCACCAGCTGAGGATGGGTCAGCTCGTCGGGCAGCCGGAGCATCGCCGCGGCGGGGACGCCGGCCGACTGCAGCAGCGCGGTCACCTCCTCGGCGGCCCGCTCGGCGGTCCACGCCGCGAGCTGCTTCTCGATCTCCTCCCGGCGGGCGAGGCGGCCGGCGAGGGTGCGCAGGTCCGGCTCGTCGGGAAGCCCGGTGGCCCCGGCCAGCCGGCGCCAGTCCTCGTCGTCCCGCACCTCGATCACGCACCACTCGTCGTCGCCGGCGCAGGGGAAGACGCCGGCGGGCGCGACGTCCGGGCGGGCGTTGCCCTCCGCGGCCACCGTTCCGGGTTCCAGCGAGGCGCGGACCAGGGTCGGCCCGAGCGCGACGACGGCGACGTCCGCCTGCGCGATCTCCACGGAACACCCCGGCCCGTCGGCCCCCCGTCCGATCAGCGCGGCCAGGGCCGCGACGGCGCCGACGTGCCCGGCGACGTGGTCGGGGTAGACGGTCGAGCCGTCGCAGAAGGCGGCCGGGTCGCTCGCCTCACGGTCCGGGTCGCGCCAGAGCGTGGAGACCCCGCACGAGGCCCGGACCAGCGGCCCGTACCCCATCCGTGTCCGCCAGGGTCCACGACCGCCGAACGCACTGCTGTCGGAGACGACGATGCGCGGGTTGATCGTGGTCAACTCGGCGTGCGAGAACCCGAGGGACTCGAGGGTGCCGGGCTTGAAGTTGGCGGCGACGAGGTCCGCGCCCGCCACGAGCTCGCGGAACAGCCGCGCCCCCTCCTCGCTGCGCAGGTCCAGGCCGAGTCCCCGCTTGTTGCGCTGGCCCCAGGCGAACGAGGCGTTCATCCCGCCACCCTTGCGGGTCTGGCGCAGGCCGTCCGGGAACGCGGAGTTCTCGACCTTGATCACGTCCGCGCCCTGGTCGGCGAAGAGCCGGCTGAGCTCGGCACCGAACACGATCACACCGAGGTCGAGCACCCGCAGCCCGGCCAGGGGCCGCGCCCCCTCATCGAGGGCTGGCAGTCCGAGGTCGGGCGCCTCGCGGGTGACCGGCGGGCCGTCGAGCAGGGCGCCGTGCTCCCCGGGTCGCGGCGCCCGGGTGCGCAGACCCGCACGCAGGCCGTCGACGGAGACGTAGCCGGTGGGCACCCGTGCCCACAGTCCGTCGGCCATCTCGGCGTCGGCCAGGGTGCCGGTCAGGGTGAAGTGGTCCGCTTCGAGCACCTCGTCGAGGGTCAGCATCCCGGCGACCGGGATGCCACGGCGGCTGCCCTCGAGGGTGAGCTCCTCGCGGGTCCGGTCCGCGAACAGTGCGGCGATCAGCGGGTTCAGCCGGTCCGACGCCTCGAACCGGGCCGGGATGGCGTCGAAGCGGGGGTCGGCGAACTCCTCCGGCTCGCCCAGCCACTCGAACATCGCCCGCCACTGCCGCTTGGCCAGCAGGCAGATCCGGACGTGCCCGTCGGCGCACGGGTAGACCGGGTAGTAGTTGGCGGCGTCCGGGCGGTCCCTGGGGAAGGTCTCGGACCGTCCGGCCGCCGCCGAGCCCTGGGTGCCGAAGCCGGGATCGAAGCCGTGCACGACGGCCTCGAAGGACGAGACGTCGACATGCTCGCCGCGGCCGGTCCGGACCCGCTTCACGTAGGCGACGAGCGTGGCCCAGGCCGCGTGGACGCCGACGGTCTGCGCGACGAGGCGCGCGGGAGGCAACAGCGGTGTGCCCCCGGGCAGGCCGGAGCGCGAGAGCACCCCGCCGGCCGCGGCCAGCACGTCCTCGGTGGCCACCCGGTCGGCCCACGGCCCGGTGCGGCCGAAGTCGGTGATCGACACCACGACCAGGGCGGGGTTGGCGGCGTGCAGGTCCTCCGGGGTCAGCCCCAGGGCGCGTGCCTCCCGCCCACGGAACGACTCGAGCAGGACGTCCGCGGCGCGGGCCTGGCGGAGCAGCTCCGCGCGCCCGGCCGGGTCGGTCAGGTCGAGGACCACGCCGAGCTTGTTGGCGTTGCGCAGCCCGAACCCGACGACGTCCCGCCTGCCGGGCGACCCGCCCGGCGGCTCCACCCGCACGACCTCGGCGCCGAGGTCGGCGAGGAAGCGGCCGCAGGACTCGGCCGCCCCCTCGGTGAGGTCCAGGACACGCAGGGCGCGCAGGGGCAGCGTCGGGGACGACTCGGGCGTCATGCCAACCCTTCCGAGACCGGCGGCGCCGCCGCCGTGTGCTGTCATGGGCGAGCGCACCTCAGCGGAGCGCGTGTCGGGCCGTCCGTCTGCGGCGGCGCTGCGGGCCGTGCCCACAGCCGGGCCACACGACCGACGGGGTCGGCCGGCCGATCAGCCGGACGAGCGAGCGATACAGCGTGACCACGGCCATCCTCTCATCGTTGATACAGATGACGTAATCTGTTTCCTAACAGTACTAGGTTGGTGTCCACGGCGGCAATCGGCTCCGCGGCGCGTCACACCGCGTCGCGGCCTCCGCCCCCTCATCACCCCACCGGCGGTCGCCGCCGAGGAGGACGAACGTGACGACGAACCAGGCGGGCCCGCAGGTCCGCACGAAGGACCGGGTGGTGATCCGGTTCGCGGGTGACTCCGGCGACGGAATGCAGCTCACCGGTGACCGGTTCACCTCGGAGACGGCGAGCTTCGGCAACGACCTGTCGACGTTGCCGAACTATCCCGCGGAGATCCGGGCGCCCGCCGGAACGCTGCCGGGGGTCAGCTCATTCCAGCTGCACTTCGCCAACTACGACATCCTGACCCCGGGTGACCGCCCGGACGTGCTGGTGGCGATGAACCCGGCCGCGCTCAAGGCGAACATCGGCGACCTGCCCCACGGCGGCGTGCTGATCGTGAACACCGACGAGTTCACCAAGCGCAACCTCACGAAGGTCGGCTACTCCGGGAACCCGCTGGAGGACGACTCGCTCGCCGACTTCCAGGTCCACCCGGTCGCGATGGCCACCCTCACGAGGGGTGCCTTGGAGGAGACCGGGCTGTCCAAGAAGGACGCCGAGCGGGCGAAGAACATGTTCGCCCTGGGCCTGCTCTCGTGGATGTATCACCGCCCGCACGAGGGCACCGAGCGGTTCCTGCGGGAGAAGTTCGCGAAGAAGCCGGACATCGCCGAGGCGAACATCCTGGCCTTCCGGGCCGGGCACGCCTACGGGGAGACGACCGAGGCGTTCGCGGTCACCTACGAGGTGGCGCCCGCCCGGCTCGCGCCGGGGACCTACCGGCAGATCACCGGCAACACCGCGATGGCCTACGGAATCGTGGCCGCGGGCCGGACGACCGGGCTGCCGGTGTTCCTGGGCACCTACCCGATCACCCCGGCCTCGGACATCCTGCACGAGCTCTCGAAGCACAAGGCCTTCGGCGTGACCACGTTCCAGGCCGAGGACGAGATCGCCGGCGTCGGCGCCGCGCTGGGCGCGTCGTTCGGCGGGTCCCTGGGTGTCACGACCACGTCCGGCCCGGGGATCTCGCTGAAGTCCGAGACCATCGGCCTCGCGGTGGCCCTGGAGCTGCCGCTGCTGGTGATCGACGTGC
>NZ_BAABIC010000030.1:0-91979 GCF_039542425.1 Pseudonocardia yuanmonensis | reverse complement strand
CGGGGGTCTCCGGGCGCGCCGCCGGGGTCTCCGGGCGCGCCGGGGTCTCCGGGCGGGAGGCCGGCGCGGGGCCGGGACGCGGACCCGGACGCGGGCCGGGGGTGGGCGCGCCGGAACGCGACGGGCCGGGGGTCGCACCCGGGGTCGGGCCCGGGGTCGGCGCGGAACCCTGGCCGGGACCCTGCGCGGGGCCGGACGGCCGGGCGCCGGGGCGCGGGCCGGCTGCGGCCGGCGACTGACCGGGACGGGGGCGGCTGCCGCCGCCGCCGGGGACCCCACGACGGGGGCCACCACCGTTGCCGGCCATCGAGTCGCGCAGTTTGCGCGCGACGGGGGCCTCGACGGTGGAGGACGGGGACTTCACGTACTCCCCGAGATCCGCGAGCTTGCTCAGGACCTGCTTGCTGGAAATGCCGAGCTCTTTCGCGAGCTCGTGCACGCGGGCCTTGCCTGCCACTGCTCTCCTATGTCTCCGAGAGGCCGGGCGGCAGGTGTCCGCTCGACCTCGAACCTAGAGTCGATGCACGTTCATGGTGCGATCTTCACGACTGGCTCATGACGGGTCGACCTTGTCTTCCGTGACTGACGGAACCGGGACTGTCCCGACTCCCCTCTGTTGCACCCCAGCGGGACCCGCCGCCGGAGCGGCGCGAGTCCCGTCGAGGTACGACCTGACCGCGGTCACCGTCAGCGGGCCCGGGACACGCAGTGCCCGCGGGAACGCCGACCGGCGCTCGGCCCGGTCGAGACACTCCGCGGCGGGATGCACCCAGGCACCCCGGCCGGGGTGGCGCCCGCGCGGATCCGGGACCAGGGCCCCGTCCACCGCGACGACGCGCAACAGACCGGTGGCCTGCTCCCGGGTGCGACACCCGACACAGGTGCGGACGGGGCCCTGCGCCCGGTTGCGGGCCGGTGACGAGTGTAGCGCGTCCTCCCTCAGCCGACCGACTCCGTCCCCGAGGTGCGCGCCACGGAGGACTCCTCCTCCGGGGCCGCGTCGATCTCGGTCCGGCCGGCCCGCGCACGGGGGTCCGCGTCGCTGCGGATGTCGATCCGCCAGCCGGTCAGACGGGCCGCGAGCCGCGCGTTCTGCCCCTCCTTGCCGATGGCGAGGGAGAGCTGGAAGTCCGGTACGACGACCCGCGCGGTCCGGGTCCGTGCGTCGACCACCGTGACGGACACCACCTTCGAGGGCGAGAGCGCGTTGCCGACGAACGTGGCCGGGTCCTCCGACCAGTCGATGATGTCGATCTTCTCGTCGTGCAGCTCGCTCATGACGTTGCGCACCCGCTGACCCATCGGGCCGATGCAGGCACCCTTCGGGTTCACCCCGGGGACCTTGGACCGGACCGCGATCTTCGAGCGGTGCCCGGCCTCCCGGGCGACGGCGACGATCTCCACCGACCCGTCGACCAGCTCCGGGACCTCCAGCGCGAACAGCTTGCGCACGAGATTGGGATGCGTCCGGCTCAACGTGATCTGGGTGCCGCGCATTCCCCGGCTGACGCCCACGACGTAGCAGCGGATCCGGTCGCCGTGCTCGTAGCGCTCCCCCGGCACCTGCTCGGTCTGCGGCAGCACGCCCTCGGTCTGGCCGAGGGAGACGACGACCACACCCCGGGCGTTGGCGCGCGCGTCGCGCTGGATCACACCGGAGACGATCTCGCCCTCCTGCGCGGCGAACTCGCCGTAGGTGCGCTCGTGCTCGGCGTCGCGCAGCCGCTGCACGATGACCTGGCGGGCGGTGGTCGCGGCGATCCGCCCGAAGCCCTCCGGGGTGTCGTCCCACTCGGGGCCGGGCTCGCCGTCCTCGCCGACCTCGTGGGCCATCACCCGGACCAGCCCGGTCTTGCGGTCGATGTCGATCCGCGCGTGCGCCTGGTGACCCTCGGTGTGCTTGTACGCCGTGAGCAGGGCGGTCTCGATGGCCTCGATGACCGTGTCGAACGGGATCTCCTTCTCCCGCTCGATGGCCCGCAGCGCCGCGATGTCGACGTTCATGCCTGCTCCTCGTTCCCCGGGTCCGCCCCGCCGGACCCCTCGAGCGCCTCGACCTCCGCCTTCGGCGGCGCCTTGAACTCCACCTGCACCACGGCGCGCGTCACGTCCGCGTAGCGCAGCTCGCGCGGCTGCGGCTTCTTCGCACCCGCCTCCACCACGGTGACCGACTCCGGCCCCGCACGCCCGACGCGCACGTCGAGCGTCTCGCCTCCGGCCAGTGTCACCCGGGCCAGGCGCAGGTGCGCGCGCCGCCAGTGCAGCGGCCGGGTGAGCGGTCGGTCGATGCCCGGGGAGGTCACCTCGAGCGTGTACGAGCCCGCGATCAGGTGCTCGTGCCGGTCCAGCTCCGCCGCCGCCGAGCGGCTGAGCCGGGCGATCGCGTCGAGCCCGACCGCGGTCTCCTCCGCGTCCTCGGGCACGTCGACGACCACCTTCACGGTGTGCTTGCGCCCGGCGGCCCGGACCTCGACGTCCTCGATCTCGAACCCGGCGTCCGCGACGACGGGTTCGAGCACACCGCGCAGCGTGCCGGTGAGCTGATCGGGGGCGGGGCTCGGCATGGATCTCCTTCGACGGCGACACGCAGGGTCGGACGGCCGTCCAGCCTATCGCGGACGACCGGAGGGACGGCCGGACCCGTGCCCCGCCGTCGCACCGGCGGCTGGCAGGATGCCGGGCTGTGCACCCCGGCCCCCCGCTCCCCCCGGCCGCTGCGCGGCTGACCCGCCGGCGGGCGCTGGCGCTGGGGCTGGCGGCGGGCGGTCTGGGGCTCGCCGCGCCGGTGCTCGCCGGGTGCGCGGCGGGGTCCGCCGACGACGGGCCGGACCCGCTGATCCCGCTGGTCACCCGCGCGCGGGCGGACGCCGACCTGGTCACCGCCGCGATCACGGCCGACCCGTCGCTGACCGCCCGGCTCGACCCGCTCCGCTCGGCGCGGACCGACCACGCGGACGCGCTGGAGAAGGAGATCGCCCGGGTCGCGGGCACCGCCACGCCCGTCCCGGCCCCGGCGCCGGCCACCCCACAGGCGGCCGCGGACCTCGAGGCCGTCCGCCGGGCCGTCGCCGACGCCGCCCGCGAGGCCGCCGGCCTGGTGAGCAGCGTCCCGACCGCGCGCGCCGGGCTGGTCGGCTCGGTCGCCGCCTGCTGCGCGGCCTACACCGCGGTGCTGGGGGCGCCGCAGACCTCATGAGCGTCCCGATCGACGACGAGGCGGTGAACGCGTTGCAGGGCGCCCTGGCCGCCGAGCACGCCGCCCTGTGGACGTACACGCTGATCCTCGCGTTCGTGCCCGACGACCAGGCCGCCGTCGCACGCCAGGACATCGCCGGGCACCGCACCCTGCGCAGCCAGATCGAGCAGACCCTCACGGACGTCGGGGCGCGGCCGGTGTCGGCGCAGCCGGCCTACGCCACCCCGGTACCGGTCACGGACGCGCTGTCGGCGGGGCGGCTCGCCGTGACCGCCGAGGCGGACGCACTGGCGGCCTGGCGGTCGGTGCTGGAGCACACGACCAACCAGCAGCTGCGGGTCGCGGCGCTCAAGGCGCTGTCCGAGGGCACGGTCCGCGCCTCCCGCTGGCGCGCCGCCACGGGAACCGCCCCCACCATCCCCTCCCTCCCCGGCATCGTCCGCTGAGACTCGCCGCGAGTCGCGCCCTCTTCTCCCGCGAGTCGCGCCCTGAGCTTCCGCGAGTCCCGCCCTGAGCTCCCGCGAGTCGCGCCCTGAGCTTCCGCGGGTCGGCGGTTCCGGGCGACCGAGTTGCTCTTCCCGGGACCTTCCGAGATGTGTGATTCGGTCGGCGGGAAGTGCCGACTCGCGGGGACGGGGTGGGCTCAGGTGAGGGCGGCGACGGCGCGGTCGACGTCGTCGTCGGTGCTGTAGAGGCCGAAGGAGAGCCGGGCGCCGCCGCCGCGCGCGGTCGCGACGATCCCGGCGTCCGCGAGGCGGCGGGCCGCGTCGGGCACCGCGACGTGCACGATCGCCGACCCCGCGGGCGGGAGGCCGAGGCCGGCGCGGAACCGGTCCGCCAGGCCCGCGCAGTGCGCCCGGACCGCGGCGAGGTCGAGCCCGGCGAGCCAGCCGAGCGAGTCCGCGGCACCGACGTGGCAGTACCAGGCCGGCGAGGTGTCCAGCCGGCGCGCCTCGGAGGCCAGCTTCGGCGGTAGCCCGGTGGTGCTGCCCCAGGCGTCCTCCGCGGCGTACCAGTTCGCGGCGTGCGGCACGAGCTCGAGATCCGGGTGCACCGCCATCCACGCGGCCCCGCGCGGGGCGAACAGCCACTTGTAGCAGGCGCCCGCGACGGCGTCGGCCCAGCCGAGGTCCAGCGGCATCCACCCGGCGGCCTGGGTGACGTCGAGCAGCACCCGGGTGCCGGACGCGCGGGCGGCGCGGAGTGCCTCGAGGTCGGCGAGCCGGCCGTCGAGGGACTGGACGACACTCACCGCGACGACGTCGGCCTCGGCCGCCCGCTCCCCCAGCTCCTCGAGCGGCACCTCGGTGACGGTGATCCCGCGACCCTGCACGGCGAACGGGTAGCTGACGCTGCTGAACTCGCCCTCGGCCACGAGGACCTGCGCGCAGTCCGGGGTCGCGGCGGCCACGAGCCCGACCAGGGGCGACACCGAGCCGGCGACGGCGACCCGGTCGGCGTCGACGCCCACGAGCGCGCCGAAGGCCGTGCGTGCCCGGGTCACCACACCGTCGAAGTCCGTGGCCCGGCCGGTCCCGTGCCGCCAGGCGTCGAGGGCGCGGTCGACGGCGTCGGCCGTCTCGCGCGGCGGTACCCCGACGCTCGCGGTGTTGAGATAGCCGTCGGGAACGTCGAAGATCCGTCCGAACGCCTCACGCACGCCCCGACACTACGGCCGCCCGGCTGAGCCCGTGGGCCGATTTCCGGAGGGTGACCGCAACTCCCGACTCGCGCCACCGGAACTCGCGACTCGCGGAAGCCCACAGCGCGACTCGCGGAAGCCCACAGCGCGACTCGCGGAGGTGGGGGGTGCTCGAGGAGTCGGCGGGTGTGCGAGGGGCGGCTCTCCTAGGGTCGGGGGATGCACACCGAGCTGATCGAGGTCCGCACCGGCGGCGAGGAGCGGGTCGTCGACCTGACCTCGCGGATCGCCGACCACCTGCGCTCCGTGGACGCGCGCGAGGGCCTGCTCAACGTCTGGGTGCCGCACGCCACCGCGGGTGTCGCCGTGATCGAGACCGGCGCCGGCAGCGACACCGACCTGCTCACCGCGCTGCGCGACCTGCTCCCCGCCGACGACCGCTGGACCCACCGCCACGGCAGCCCCGGCCACGGGCGCGACCACGTGCTCCCGGCGATCGTCGCGCCCTCGATGTCGGTCCCGGTGATCGAGGGCGAGCTCGCGCTCGGCACCTGGCAGTCGGTGTGCCTGGTGGACACGAACGTCGACAACGCGGTGCGCACGGTCCGGCTGTCCTTCCTGGCCGGCTGACCGCCGTCGGATCAGAGACCGCGGACCGTGCGGGCGGCGGCGGCGAGCCCGATCGCGGGGCGCATCTCGCGGAGCCGGTGGATCGCCGCGGTCTCCCCCTGCCGCCGGCGCACCTCGCGAAGCTCCGCGATCTCGTCCTCGTCGAGGTGCACGGGCAGGTAGGCGAGGGTGATGCGGCGCAACGGCTCCACCGTGAGCAGCGCCGCGGCGGCCACGACCCCGGCGGCGGTGTACTCGCCGGTCAGCACCAGGACGAGCGCGGCGGCCAGGCCGACCACCGGGACCGCCCAGAGCAGCCAGGGCATCCGCCGGCGCAGCGCGTCGTTCGCGTCCACGGCGGGAAGGACACCACACCGCCGCCCGGGCCGCCAGCAAGATCGTCCGGCACGATCCCACAGCAGGATCGGCGGGATCGCCGAGCAAGATCGCACAGGGGTCCGGTGCCCGCGCTAGTCTCCGCCGCGTGAACGGACCGGACGGGTCGGACGAGCCCCACGGGCCCGCGGACGGCCCGGATCCCGGGCCTGCCCCGGCCGCCGAGCAGCCGACCACCGCCGTCCCGGTCGACCGGGAGCCGACGGCGCCGCCGACCGAGACCGGCGTCCCCGCTGCGGACGCTCCCCACTACCCCGGCCAGCGTTACCCCGCCGTACCGGGACGCGAGGGCGAGCCCGAGATCCCGGGCGAGCAGCCCTGGGGCCCACCGCCCCCGTACGCCACCGCCCACCGGTCCTGGGCCCCGCCCGTCGAGCCGCGGGAGGAGCGCACCGGCCGCTGGATCGCCGGCCTCACCGCGGTGATCGTGCTGGCCCTCGCCGCGATCGGCGGCGGCGCCTGGCTCCTCGGCTCGGCCCTGTCGGGCCCGACGGTCCCCGCGGGCTACCGGCCCGTCGCCACGCCGTACCTCACCTACGCCGTCCCCGCCGACTGGACCCCGCTCGACGACGTCGCCGCGCGCGGGCTCGGCGTCGCCTTCACCGGCGGCGCGGACGCGGCCGGGTACGCCTGCCGCGGCGCCCCGTACAAACGCGGCACCGCCACCAGCGCGCTCGTCCGGGCTCCGGACGACCCGGCCACCCTCGCCCGCCGCTTCGCCGCCGAGTTCGGCCGCTCCTTCTACACGAGCACCGCGGGCCGGGGCCCGCGCGTCGAGGTGGGCCGGCCGCGGACCGTGGAGATCGGGGACGCGACCGGTGTCGTCGTCGAGGCCGTCTCGACCACCCCGGCCGACGACGGCTGCCTCGCCACCGGCGGCCGCACGCTCGTCCTGGCCGTGCCGGTGCCCGCGGGCGGCACCGCGCTCCTGCTCGCGAACGCCGATACGGCGGGTGGCCCGGCGACCCCGCCGCTCGTCCCGTCGCAGACGGTCGAGGACATCATCGGCACCGCCGCGCTGCCCGCCCGGTAACGTCGCCGCACCTCCGCCCGAGATCGGCGGTGGGTGGCGACGGTCCGGGCGGACCGGTTCCGGGCCTGCGGCGGCCACCGCAGCCGCGGGGTGTGGAGGGGGCACGGTGCAGGGCACGACGTTCGGCCCCTACACGATCGAGGAGCTGCTCGGCCGCGGCGGCATGGGCGAGGTCTACCGCGCCTTCGACACCGAGACGGACCGCGAGGTGGCGCTGAAGGTCCTGCCGCCCGCCCTGGCCGGCGACGCGGAGTACACCGAGCGCTTCCGCCGCGAGTGCCGGGCGGCGGCGCGGCTGCGCGAACCGCACATCGTGCCGATCCACCGCTTCGGCGAGATCGACGGCCGGCTCTACCTCGACATGCGGCTCGTCGAGGGCTCGGACCTCGGGACCTGGCTCGCGGCCCACGGGCCGCTCTCCCCCGCCGCGGCGGTCGCGGTCGTCTCGCAGGTCGCGAGCGCCCTCGACGCCGCGCACGCGGAGGGGATGGTGCACCGGGACGTCAAGCCGTCGAACATCCTGCTCGCCGGCGTCACCGACCGCGTCGACCCGGACGACGTGTTCGCGTACCTCTTCGACTTCGGCATCGCCAGCTCCACGGCGGCCGGCGAGGGCGGCGAGCAGCTCACCCGCAGCGGCACGGTGCCCGGGTCGGTCGCGTACCTCGCGCCGGAGCGGTTCCACGGCGTGCCGGCCGACCGCCGGGTCGACGTCTACGCCCTGGCCTGCGTGCTGCACCAGGCCCTGGCCGGGCGGCAGCCCTTCACCGGCGACCTGCCGACGCTGATGCACGCGCACCTCTCGGTCCCGCCGCCCCCGATCGGCCGCCCGGACGTCCCCGCGGCGCTCGAGGAGGTCGTCGCACGCGGCATGGCGAAGGACCCCGACCAGCGCTTCCCGACGGCCGGGGCGCTGGCCGCCGCGGCCCGCGCGGCGGTGGGCACCTCGGCCGGATCCGTGCCGACGGTCCCGCCCGCCCCGAGCGGCGAGCCCCGGACGTCGACCTTCGGCTCCGGCCCTCCGAACCCGCCGTCGCACCCCACGGCGGCACCCGCGGGGCCGGGATGGAGTGATCCCCGGCAGGCGCCGGCCGGTCCGGCGGGCTGGTCGTCGGCGCCGGACACGGTGGTGCGGCAGGGCTGGGATGCCCCGCCGCCCCGCAGACGCACCTCCCGAGCGGCGATCGCGGCCGTCGTCGCCGGGGTGCTGCTCGTGCTGGGCGGACTGGCGACGGCGGGGGTGCTGCTGGTCCGCGGCGCCTCCTCGGCGCCGACCCCCACCCCGACCGCGGCGCCGACGACCGCACCGACCGCGCAGAGCGTGGCCCCGACCCTCGCTGCGGGGTCCGGCGACGCCGCGCTCTTCGCCGACCTGCCGGCCGGGTTCTCCACCGCCAACTGCACGGCCGACGCCGGCACCGCCGGGACGATCGGCGCGGTGTCCTACCTGGAGTGCGAGAACGGCCCCGCCGACGGCCCGGACGGCGGCACCTTCACCCGGTACGCCCAGCAGAGCGAGCTCGACGAGGGCTTCGACGGGGCCGCGCGGTCGGCGAACGTCCCGCTCGTCGAGAACGGGCAGCACTCGAGCTGCAAGACCGGCACCACGATCGCCACGGGGTACAGCCAGAACGACAGGTTCGCCGGGCGGGTGGGGTGCTACGTCGACGCCGCGAGCGGCGCGGCCTACCTGTTCTGGGCGGACAACGCCGCCCTCGCCTTCGGCTACCTGCGCCGCAGCGACGGCGACATGACGGCGCTCTACGACTGGTGGAGCGCCAACGACTTCCGGGCCCCGGGGCGCTGAGGGTCTGTCAGGTGTTCGCCACCTCGAGGAACCGCTCGAGCTCGGTCCGGACGTCCGGCCCGCAGGGTTGGAACACGATCTCGGTGACACCCCGGGCGGCGACGTCCGCCAGCCGGCGCTTCAGCTCGTCACGCGTCCCGCTGAAGGTCACGTTCCGCAGCATGACGTGGCCGCCCGCCTGCCACGCCGCCCGGTCGGCCTCGCCCAGCTCGACGCAGTGGCCGGTGTGCACGGCGAGGTGCCGGCGGTGCTCGGGGGTCCGGTCGACGACGTCCATCCACTCCGCGCCTCCGGGCAGTTCCCGTACCGCGGGCGGGCCGCCGAACTCGTAGGCGCCGTGGTAGGCCAGTGCCCAGCCCGGTCCGGCCGCCACGCGGGCGTGCTCGGAGTCCACGGGCTCCCCCTCGTCGAGCACGGTGCCCCACACGAGGTAGGGCACCCAGGAGTACTCGCCGAGGAACTCCGGTAGCTGCAGCGTCACGTAGAGCCCGTCACCCAGCTCCCTGGCGACCTCGTGCCCCTTGGGCCCCAGGGCCCCGATGAGGACGGGCACGTCGACCGGTCGTGCGGGGGCGTGGCCGTCCGGGTGCAGCATCTGCATCTGCGCTCCCTCCCACTCGACGACCTCGCCGCGCAGCAGCGCCTTGTAGGTGCGGACGTAGGACTCCATGAAGGACCAGGGGATCGCGCGGTAGCCCATCGCCCGGCGCCCGGTGAACCCGGTGCCGAAGGAGACGGCCACCCGGCCCGGCGCCAGCGCGGCGAGAGTGGCGGTCGCGGCCGCGTTCACCATGGGGTGCCGCAGGGTCGGGACCAGCACGCCCGGGCCGAGGCCGATCCGCTCGGTCCGCTCGGCGGCGAGGGCGAGCGTCATCCACACGTCGGGGCTCTGCTGCGGCGTGTCGTAGACCCAGGCCCGCGTGTAGCCCAGCTGCTCGGCCAGTGCGATGTTGTCCGGTGAGTCCAGAGCGGTGGGGAACGCGCAGGACACCTCCATGAGGCCCTCCTCCAGGGTCGGGGCGGGCGGCTTCGCCCGGTTCGCCTCGCCGGTGTGACCCAGTGAACAGGAAACGCCGAGCGGACGGGAGGGCCGGAGCGGATCGACGCCCGCGGCGTCAGCCCACCTGCGAGAGCTCGACCATCTCCTCGCGCGGTACGACCTTGATCCGCTCGCGGCCGCGCTCCTCGCCGAGCCCACGCTCGTGCTTGTCGAGCTGCAGCCAACCGTCCCACGTCGTGTAGCGCACGCCGCGCTCCTCCAGCAGCTCGACGACGGCGGCCGGGTCCGGCACGGGGGCCCGGTCGAGGTCGTCGGCGTCGGCCAGCAGGCTGCCGACCGTCTCGAGGGCGCAGCCCTTGGTGTGCCCGATCAGCCCGACCGGGCCGCGCTTGATCCAGCCGCAGGCGTAGACGCCCGGGACGTGCTGGCCGTCGAAGTCGAGCACCCGTCCGGCGGTGTGCGGCAGCGTGCCGGAGAGTCGGTCGAAGGGCAGCTCGGGCAGCTCCGAGCCGATGTACCCGACGGCCCGGTACAGCGCCTGCAGCGGGTGATCGGTGAACACGCCGGTGCCGCGGACGCCGCCGTCGCCGGCGAGCTCCGTCCGCTCGGTGCGCAGCCCGGTGACGCGGTCGGTGCCGAGGACGGCGACCGGCGCGGCCAGGAAGTGCAGGTGCAGCCGGCGCAGCGCGGGGTCGTCGGCGGGGCGGCGGTCGCGCAGTGCCCAGTCCTGCAGGGTCCTGACGACCATCTGGGTCTGCCTGCTCTCCCGCAGCGTGGCGAGCGACCCCTCGTCGAACTCGACGTCCTCGGGGTCGACCACGACCTCGACGCCGGGCACGTGGTCCAGCTCCCGCAGCTCCATCGGCGTGAACCGGGCCTGGGCGAGCCCCCGGCGGGCGAAGACGTGGACGTCCGTGGCCCGGTTGGCGGCCAGCCCGCGGTGCACGTTGTCCGGGATCTCGGTGGCGAGCATGTCCTCGGCCTGCTTGGCCAGCACTCGCGCGACGTCCAGCGCGACGTTCCCGGCCCCGATCACCCCGACGTGCCGGGCGTCGAGCGACCAGTCGCGCGGGACGTCCGGGTGGCCGTCGAACCACTTCACGAACTCCGCGGCGCCGTGGCTGCCGGGCAGGTCGGTCCCCGGGATGTCGAGGTCCCGGTCGCGCTCGCAGCCCGTGGCGACCACGACGGCGTCGTACAGCGTGCGGACGTCGGCGAGCAGCAGGTCCCGCCCGTACGCGACGTTGCCGAACAGCCGGACCGCGGGACTGTCGAGCACCCGGTGCAGGGCGTGCACGATCTGCTTGATCCGCGGGTGGTCGGGCGCCACCCCGTAGCGGACCAGGCCGAACGGGGCGGGCAGCCGGTCGAACAGGTCGACCGTGCAGGGCGTGCCGGACTTCATCAGCATGTCCGCGGCGTAGATCCCCGCCGGACCCGCCCCGATGACGGCCACCCGCAGCGCCCGCGTCATGCCCACTCCCTCGCTCGCCGGATCGATCGACTCCGACGGTAGCGAAGAAAGGTGAGCCTTACCTAATGAGGACGATCACAGGTCCTCGTCGGTGGCGACAGCGGCCAGGGCGACCATCGCCACCCACGAGGGTCAGCCGCGGACCAGCGCGGCGAGCGCCTCGGCGACACCCTCGCGCGGGATCTCCGAGCGCTCGCCGGTGCGGCGGTCCTTGATCTCGAGCTTCCCCTCGGCCAGGCCCCGGCCCACGACGACGATCGTGGGCACGCCGATCAGCTCGGCGTCCGCGAACTTCACGCCCGGGCTGGCCTTGCGGTCGTCGAGGATGACCTGCAGGCCCGCGGCCTCGAGCTCGGCGGCCACGGCCTCGCCGCCCTCCAGCAGCTCCGTGCTCTTCCCGGCGACCACGACGTGGACGTCGAACGGCGCCACCGCGCGCGGCCAGACCAGGCCGGACTCGTCGTGGCTCTGCTCGGCGATCGCCGCGACCAGCCGGGAGACGCCGATGCCGTAGGAGCCCATGGTGATCCGGACGGGCTTCGAGTCGGGGCCGAGCGCGTCGAGCGAGAAGGCGTCGGCGTACTTGCGGCCGAGCTGGAAGATGTGCCCGATCTCGATGCCGCGCGCGGCCTCCAGCACACCGGTGCCGTCCGGCGACGGGTCGCCGGCGCGGACCTCGGCGGCCTCGATGGTGCCGTCCGGCGTGAAGTCCCGCCCCACCACGAGGTCGACGACGTGGTGGTCCGGCTTGTCCGCGCCCGTCACCCAGGCGGTACCGGTGACGATCCGCGGGTCGACCAGGTACTTCACGCCGTTGGTCTGCAGCGCGCCCGGGCCGATGTACCCCTTGACCAGGAAGGAGTTCGCGGCGAAGTCCTCGTCCTCGAGCAGGGCGACCTCGGCCGGCTCCAGCGAGGCCTCGAGGCGCTTCAGGTCGACCTCGCGGTCGCCGGGCACACCGACGGCCAGCAGCTCCCACTCGGCGGCGCCGGGCTGCTTCGTCTTGACCAGCACGTTCTTCAGCGTGTCCGCCGCGGTGAACGTGCGGTCGCCGTGCGCGTTCAGGAAGTCGACGAGCGTCTCGATCGTCGGGGTGTCCGGCGTGTGATGGACGACGGCGGCGGGCTTGTCCTCGATCGACTGGGCGGGCGGCGCGGGCGTGGTCACGGCCTCGACGTTCGCCGCGTAGCCGCCGGGGCCGCGCACGAAGGTGTCCTCGCCCGTCTCGGACTCGGCGAGGAACTCCTCCGACGCCGAGCCGCCCATCGCGCCGGACGTGGCCGCCACGATCACGTACCTCAGCCCGAGCCGGTCGAAGATCGTGACGTACGCCTCGCGGTGCTTGGCGTAGGACTCCGACAGCCCCTCGTCGGACAGGTCGAACGAGTACGAGTCCTTCATGAGGAACTCGCGGCCGCGCAGGATGCCCGCGCGGGGCCGCTCCTCGTCCCGGTACTTGGTCTGGATCTGGTACAGGATGACCGGGTAGTCCTTGTACGAGGCGTACTCGCCCTTCACGGCGAGCGTGAAGAGCTCCTCGTGCGTGGGGCCGAGCAGGTAGTCGCCGCCCTTGCGGTCCTTGAGCCGGAACAGGTTCGGCCCGTACTCGGTCCAGCGGTTCGTGGCCTCGTACGGCTCGCGGGGCAGCAGCGCGGGGAACTGGATCTCCTGGGCGCCCATGGCGTCCATCTCCTCGCGCACCACGTTCTCGATGCGCCGCAGAACCTTCAGCCCGAGCGGCAGCCAGGAGTAGACGCCCGGGGCGACGCGGCGGACGTAGCCCGCGCGGACCAGCAGCTTGTGGCTGGGCACCTCCGCGTCGGCCGGGTCCTCGCGGAGGGTGCGGAGGAACAGCGACGACATCCTGGTCAACACGCTGAGCAGGGTACTGAGAGGAGCTTGCGGAACGAACATCGGCACTGATGGCGTTCTCGGCGCCTCGTCCCGGTTCCGGCCATCTCAGAGTGAGACCTCCGCGGACCACCCGCCCCGCGTTCTGATGGTCCGGCCAGGCCGCGACGACGGTGTCCGGCCCCACCGAGAAGGACGGTGCCCCATGACCGCGACCGCGGAACGCGCCGAGCAGACCGGGCCGGCCGACCGGCCCTCCGCCGAGGAGCTGATCGCCCGCGCCGAGGCCCTCGTGCCCGTGCTGCGCGAGCGCGCCCAGTACTGCGAGGAGCTGCGCCGGATCCCCGACGAGACGATGGCCGACCTGACCGACGCCGGCCTGTTCGACCTGGTCGCGCCGCGCAGCCTCGGCGGGCACGGCTACGGGATGCGCGAGTTCGGCACGATCACCCGGATCCTCGCGCAGGGCTGCGCGTCCACCGCCTGGGTCTACTCGTTCCTGGTGGTGCACAACGTGTCGCTGGTCCAGGACACCCCGCACCTGCTGCGCGGGAAGGCCTTCGCCCCGTGCGCGCTGTCCGCCGGCTTCCAGGCCACCCCGTCCGGTACGGCGGTGCCCGTCAAGGGGGGCTGGCGGCTCACCGGCAAGTGGCCCTTCGCCAGCGGGATCATGAACTCGGACTACTCGCTGCTGATCACGACGGAGGACCGCGGCGACGGCAGCGAGCCCGCGCTGCTGGGCCTGGTCGTCGACGTCGCCGACGTGACGATCCACGACGTCTGGCATATGTCGGGCATGAAGGGCACGGGTTCCAACACCTTCTCCTGCGAGGACCTGTTCGTGCCGGCCGACCGGCAGTGGACGGTGTTCGGGCAGGAGCCGATCCATCCGCTCGACCACGGCGACGACCGCCCGCTCGAGGGCTTCTCCATGATCCGGATGTTCGACGTCCTGCTGGCCGCCGTCGCGGTCGGCAGCGCGGAGGCCTGCCTGGCCGACTACAAGCAGCGGATCCTGACCCGCACCGTCGGCTTCGGGCTCGGCCCGCAGCGCGAGCACCGCGAGGCCTGGGTGCGCTTCGGCGACGCCGTCACCCGGACCCGGATCGCCCGGCTCGTGTGGGACGAGACCCACCGCCTGGTCACCGAGCTCGCCGACGCCGGGGAGAAGGCGTCCCTGGAGCAGGCCTGCGAGCTCCGCATGGCGTCGCCCACCATCTGCCGGCTCGCCCGCGAGGCGATCGACACCATGCTCGACGGCGCCGGGTCCAGCGTGAACGAGCTGCGCAGCCCGTTCCAGCGCTACAAGCGGGACGTCGACACCCTCAAGAGCCACTCCTACCTGCACTGGGACGGCGCGGCGGTCACCGCGGGCGCGGCGCTCCTGGGCGTCACCGACGAGCCCGACCCCCTCCTGCTGGTGTGAGCTGCCGTGCGTGGTCGGTGGCGCTCCGGCACCGCCGACCACGCAGGGGGCGTCAGGCGATGCCGAAGCGGCGGATCTTGCGGTAGATCGTCGCCCGGGAGATGCCCAGGTCGGCGGCGGCGCGGTCCTTGTTGCCGCCGGCCTTCTCCAGGGCCGCCACGATCGCGTCCCGCTCCGTGCTCTCCAGCCGCGCGAGCGGGCGGGTCGGCGGTCCTGCCCGGTACCCCTCGGGCAGGTGCCGGACGCCGATGTCGAAGTGCATCGCCGTCACCACGGCGGTGGCCAGGACGCGGCGCAGCTCCCGGACGTTCCCGGGCCAGGGGTGGGCGCCGAGCGCGGTCAGGGCCTGCGCGGTGCACCGCGGCCGCGGCCCGTCGGCCGGGGCGAGCTCGCCGAGCAGGTCCTCGACCAGGCCGGGGAGGTCGGCCGCCCGGTCCCGCAGCGGCGGCACGGCCAGCGCGGCCCGGGCCTCGTCGAGCAGCCCACCGGGCCGCCCGTCCGGCCGGGTCGCGGTGAGGATCACCCGAGCGGCGGCATTGCCGACCAGGGCGGTCAGCGCGCCGTCGTCGTCGAGCTCCTCGGCGCGGCGCAGCACGACGGTCGCGTCCGGATCGGCCAGGGCGCCCGCCAGGTCCGCCGTCCCGCCTGGTGCGCGGCAGTCGACCACGGTGCAGGGGCCGCCGGCCGTGCGTTCGTGCAGCCACCGCGCCAGCCACACCTTCCCGACGCCCGGCTCGCCGTGCAGCAGCATCGGCCCGCCCAGCTCGGCCAGCCGGCGGGCCCGGCGGAGCACGTGCGCCCACCCCGAGGCGGGTCCCTCGACCGCCGGCCGGCCGGCGGCCGGGACCATGGTCACCACGACCCCGGCCGGCCACGGCCCGCCGCTGTCGACGGGGGCGCACCGGGCGTCGACGACGACGTCGCGGGTGAGGGTGAGCCGGCCGGTGATCTCCCGGCCGGAGGTCACCGCACCGCGGGCCCAGTCCCACAGCAGCGCGTGGTCGGCGGGCTCGAACAGCTGGGCGGCGGCCGAGTTGGTGAAGAGGAACTCCTCGTTGAGCGAGGCGACGGCCACGCTGCGCCGTCGCCGGGACCGCGCGACGAACTCCTCGAACAGCGCGCGCTCGTGCACGGTGGCCTGCTCGCGCAGCCGCACCTCGATCTCGCGGACCGCCTCGGTGAGCAGGGGCAGCAGCAGCTCGTTGGTGTCCCGCGAGGCGCAGGTCAGGTCGAGCACGCCCTCGAGCCGGCGGGACAGCGGGTCGAGGATCGGCACGCCGACGCAGGTGAAGTCCTGCATCACGTCCTGGTAGTGCTCGCCGCCGACGATCAGGGTCGGGCGGCGCTCCTCGACGACCGTGCCGAGCCCGTTCGTGCCGACCCGCTCCTCGTCGAGGCAGCAGCCGGGCGAGGCGGAGATCCGGTCCAGGCCGGCGAACAGCGCCGCGCGCCCGGCACCCCGCCAGAGGATCCACGCCTGGGCGTCGGCCAGCACCACGGCGGTCGACGTCCCCGCGAGCTGGCCGACGAGCCGGTCGAGCACCGGCTCGGCGGCCCGCAGCAGCCGGGGCGTTCCCGCCCGGTCCGGGTCGGCGGCGCCGACCGCCATCCGGCAGGGGTCGACGCCGGAGAGCAGCGAGCGCCGCCAGGACGCCGCGATCTCGGGCCGGACGAGCCCGTCCGGGGACGATCCGTTCTCGCCGGAGAGGATCCGCTCCCGCGCGCGGCGGATGAGCCGTTGGCCCTCCGGACTCCAGCGCGCCGGCGCCGGCCGCGCGCTGCGCCCGTACGCGACGATGCCGCCCGCGGGCGACGTCCCGTGCCCCACCCCGACCTCCTCGTCGGCATGCCGTCGTCTCCGAGCCTGCCTGCCGAACGGTCGTCAGGGCAAGCCCCTGACGACCGTCCGCCCCGACGCCGGGTCAGCCGCCGGCGGCCTCGCGGCGCTGCCGCGTGGTGCGGTGCTCGGGCTCGGTGTCGAACTTCGGGATCACGTGGTCGCCCATGAGCCGGAGCATGCGCAGCGTCTCCTCCTTGGACTTCACCCCGCGCAGCATGAGGAACTGGTCGGCCCCGGTGGCCTCCCACCGCCGCAGCTGGGCGACGACGTCGTCCGGGTCGCCGACGATCGCCGCGCCGAGCTCGAGGAACCCGTCGAGGGCCTCCTCGGTGAGCTCGGGCAGCACCTCCGGCCACACCGGGAAGCCCTCGGGCCGGGGGAAGGTGTCGTGGTACCGGAACACCTGCGACATCTGGTAGTGGTTGCCGCCGGCGAGGAAGTCCCGCCGGGCGGTCTCCCGGTCCTCGGCGACCGAGTTGAAGCCGTTGGCCACGATGAGGTTGTCGTTGACCCAGGCGCCGATCGGGTCGTCGCAGCGGGCCACGGCGTCCTTGTACGCCTTGATCGCGACCTCGGTCTTCGGGATCTCGTCGAGCGAGAAGCCCAGCGCACCCATTCCCCGCCGCCCGCACATCTCGAAGCTCGAGGTGTTGCCGGCGGCGTACCAGATCGGCGGGTGCAGCGGCCCGTACGGCTTGGGCAGGATCCGCCGCGGCGGCATCTCCCAGTACTTGCCGGAGAAACCCGGGTACTCGTCCGAGAGCCACATCTTCGCGAACTCGGGCACCGTCTCGAAGAAGATGTCCTTGGTCTCGTTCACGTCCGTGACGTCGGTGTGGAAGCCCATGACCTCGTGGCTGCCCGCACCTCGGCCGACGCCGAACTCGAAGCGCCCCTCGGTGAGGTGGTCGAGCATCGCGACCCGCTCCGCGATCGCCGCGGGGTGGTGCACGCGCGGCAGCGGGTTGAAGATCCCGGAGCCGACGTGGGCGCGGGAGGTGAGCGCGCCGAGCGCGCCGAGGAACACGTCGTTCGACGAGATGTGGCTGTACTCGTCGAGGAAGTGGTGCTCGGAGATCCAGATGTACTTGAAGCCCGCCCGCTCCGCGGCGAGGCACAGCTCCAGGTCGTCCATCAGCATGCGGTGCTCGGCGTACGGGTCGGTGCGCCGGTCGACGGGCAGGTAGCCCTGGGTCAGGAAGCCGAACTCCATCGTCGTCGCCTCCTCAGACCGCAGCCGCTGCCGGGACGCGGGACCGGACGAAGGCGCCGATCCGGTCGATCGCGGCGACGGCCTCGGGCAGCCGGTCGGCGAACATCTGGAACACGTGCACCATCTCGTAGCCGATCTGCAGGGTCGCCTCGCCACCGGCGTGGAGCACCCTGTCGGCGATCCGCACGGCGTCGTCCTCGAGGACCTCGCTGCTGCCCACCTGCACCAGCAGCGGCGGCAGCCCGGCCAGGTTCCCCAGCAGCGGCGACGCCCGGTGGTCGGCCGGGTCCGCGCCCTGCAGGTAGCCCTGCTGCATCTCGGTGAGCACCACCCGGCTGACGAGCGGGTCCACCGCCTCGCGCCCGCTCATCGAGTCCCCGGCCAGGGTGAGATCGGCCCACGGCGACATCAGGACGCCCGCCGCCGGGAGCGGGTCGCCGGCGTCCCGGGCCGCGGCGAGGACCGCCAGCGCCAGGCCGCCGCCGGCGGAGTCCCCGGCCACGACGAGCGACGCCGGGTCCACCCCGTCGGCGAGCATCCCGCGGTAGGCGGCGATCCCGTCGTCGTACGCGGCGGGGAAGGCGTGCTCCGGGGCGAGGCGGTAGTCCGCGAGGAAGACCCGCGCGCCGGCGGCCCGGGCGATCCGGGCGGCCAGGTCGCGGTGGCTGGTCGGTGAGCCGATCAGGTAACCGCCCGCGTGGAAGTGCAGGACGGTCGTCCCGGCGGACTCCGGGACCTCCACCCAGATGCCGCGCACTCCGCCGACGACGCCCTCGCTCAGCGTCGCGTCGGCGGCCGGGTCCGGGCACATGCCGTCGAAGCCCGTCCGCATCTCCTCGAGCGTCGCGTCCTCCCGCAGCCAGCCCGCGTAGGCCGCCGCGGCCAGCTCGTTCACCCGTGCCGAGACCATCGGTCCTCCCTCACGTCGAGACGGGCCACGCCGCCCGCCCGTCGAAGGTCACCAGCCCGCGGGTCCGCCGGGAGGTCTCACTCTGAGATCGGCCGGTCTCAGAGTGAGACCTCCGCGCCGTCGGGGCGCCTGCCTAGCGTCGGGAGCGGGACCGGCGGCGTGGCCGGTCCGTCGGATCGATCGGGACGGTGGTGGACCCATGGGACGCATGGACGGCAAGGTCGCGCTGGTCACCGGGGCGGCGCGCGGGCAGGGTCGCTCGCACGCGCTGCGCCTGGCCGAGGAGGGGGCGGAGATCGTCGCCGTCGACCTCTGCGCGCAGATCGAGTCCGTGCCGTACAGCATGTCGCGGCCGGAGGACCTCGCCGAGACGGCCAAGCTGATCGAGGAACTGGACCGGCGGGTCGTCACCCGGGAGGCCGACGTCCGGGACTCGGCCGCGCTCGACGCCGCGGTGCAGGCGGGCCTCTCGGAGTTCGGGCACATCGACGTCGTGTGCGCCAACGCGGGCATCTTCAGCTACGCGCCCGCGTGGGAGATGACCGACCAGATGTGGGACGAGATGCTCGCGGTCAACGTCACGGGCGTGTGGCGGACCCTCAAGGCCGTGCTGCCCTCGATGATCGAGCGCGGCCAGGGCGGGTCGCTGGTGCTCACCAGCTCCACGGCCGGGCTGCGCGGCTTCGCCAACATGGTCCACTACACCGCGGCCAAGCACGGCGTCGTCGGGATCATGCGGACGATGGTCCAGGAGGTCTCGCAGTACGGGATCCGGTGCAACACCGTGCACCCCACCGCCGTGGACACGGACATGATCCAGAACGAGCCGATGTACAAGCTCTTCCTGCCCGACGCGAAGCCCGAGGAGCTCACCCGGGAGCGCTACGGCGAGGCCTTCCAGGCGCTGCACACGATGCCGCACCCCTGGGTGGAGGCGCGCGACATCTCCAACGCCGTGCTCTGGCTGGCCTCGGACGAGTCCCGCTACGTCACCGGCCAGACCCTCGCCGTGGACCTCGGGTTCCTCGAGAAGGTGTAGGCGCAGCCCCGTCGCCCCGTGCGTGGTGAGCGGTGCTCCGGCACCACTCACCACGCTCGGCGGAATGGGAGCTGCGGGGGCCTGGTTGGGCCGGGTATGACCGACGCCACGGACTTCGACCCGCACGCGCTGCTCGCCGAGAGCCGGCTCGGGGTGCTCGCCACCCTCAAGAAGGACGGGCGGCCGCAGCTCTCCCCCGTCACCCCGTTCTACGACCGGGACGCGGGCATCCTCTACGTCTCGATGACCGAGGGCCGGGCCAAGACGGCCAACCTGCGGCGGGACCCGCGGGCCGCCCTCGAGGTCACCAGCGCGGACGGCTGGGGGTGGGCCACCGCCGAGGGCACGGCCACGCTCACCGGGCCGGGCACGGACCCGGACGGGCCGGAGGTGCAGGCGCTGGTCGACTACTACCGGGCCGCGGCCGGGGAGCACCCGGACTGGGCGGAGTACCGCACGGTCATGGTCGCGGACCGGCGCGTGCTGATGGCGCTGACCGTCGAGAGGGTCTACGGCGCCCGCATCCGGTAACCCGACACGGGCACATTCCTCCACCGCGGAGTGAACGCCGCGTCGCGTCCTCGGAGTTCCTCGCTCCTCGTGGTCGCATTCCTCCCGGACACGGACACCGGGGGGAGCGGACATGCGGATGGGGAAGCTGTCGACCACGGTCGGGCGACTGCTCGTCACGGTCGGTGCCGGGCTGGTCCTGCTGGCACCGGCCGCGGGCGCTCAGCCGCTCGTCCCTCCCCCTCCCCCGCCGCCGCCCGAGCAGCCCGAGCGGATCGTCGAGTCGCTCGGCGAGGCGGTCGAGGTCGCCCCGGGCGTCACGCACCGGGACATCACGACGACCACCGCGGCCGGCAAGGTCATGGGCGACGTCGTGGAGGTCGACCTGACGGCGCCGGGGGTGCGGGCCGACCTGCTCACGCCCGGCGCCGTCGCCGCCCGGGCACCGGTCAAGGGCATGGCCGACGGCAGCGGCGCCGTCGCGGGGATCAACGGCGACTTCTTCGACATCGGCCGCACCAGCGCGCCCGCCGGTCCGGCCGTGCGGGACGGCCGCTTCCTCAAGGCCGCCGTGCCGCAGGGCCGCCGCGCCGCCCCGGCCGTGCCGGGCGCCGAGATGGACTACGTGTTCGCCGTCGGGACGGACGGGGTGGCCCGGGTCGACCGGCTCCCGCTGCGCGGCGAGGTCCGCCGCACCGGGATCGAGCGGGTCTCCTACACCGGTGCGACCGAACAGGACTCCCTGCCGATCGTGGCACTCAACCAGCACGCGGTGCCCGTGAACGGGATCGGGGTGTTCACCTCCGACTGGGGGGACGTCGACCGCGCCCGCACCCTCTGCGGCTCCGACACCGACCGGGACGCCCCGTGCGCCGCCGACACCGCCGAGGTCGTGGTCCGCGACGGGGCCGTGACGGCGGTCCGCGCGCCCGGCCCGGGCCGGCTGCCCCCGGAGGAGACCGCGCTCGTCGGGCGCGAGCAGGGGGCGGTGGCGCTGCGCGGCCTGAAGGTCGGTGACCGGGTGCGCGTGGACTACGCCCTGGTGCCGGCCAGCGGGGTCGCACCGCGGATGGCCGTGGGCGGCAGCCCGATCCTGCGCGACGGAGCCCCCACCGAGCGGCTCGACGACCGCGCCCGCGCCCCGCGCAGCGGTGCCGGGGCCACCGCGGACGGGCGCCGGATGCTCCTCGTGACGGTGGACGGCCGGCAGTCCGACAGCGTCGGCGCCACCCTGCTGCAGTTCTCGAACCTGCTGCGCGAGCTGGGCCTGGACGACGCCGTCAACCTCGACGGCGGCGGCTCCTCCACCCTCGCCTACCGCAAGGACGGCGCCGCGGCGACGACCGTGGTCAACGACCCGTCGGACCCCTCGCCACGCCTGGTGCCCAACGGGATCGGGATCTACGCCGGGTAGGGGCCCGGTAGACTCGGCACCGGACATTCCGGACCGAGGAGCGCCGCGTGCCCCATACCCGTACCCGCCCCGGCGGCCGGATCGTGGCCGCGCTGCTCGCGCTCGCGCTGGCCGCCGTGGCCGTCGTGGCGCTCGCCCGGTTCGACGCGGCGGACCGGATCCGCGAGCGGGTCGCCCCCGAGCCCTCCCCCGGCTGCATCGCCGACGACCCCACGAGCGGGGGCTGCCTGACCCCGGCCACGCTGGCGCTGCACGAGCGGGCCGTGGCCGAGTTCGGAAACCGGCTGCGCGGCACCACCTGCTGGAGCGCGCACGAGTGGAACCCCTCCAGCGACCATCCGCAGGGCCGGGCCTGCGACTTCTTCCCCACCCGCGCCGGCACCTTCCCCGAGGGCGCCGACCTGGAGACCGGGTGGGCGGTCGCGAACTGGCTGCGGGACAACGCCGCCGAGCTCGACGTGCGGTACGTGATCTGGCAGGGCCGGATCTGGTACCGCAGCGCGTTCTTCGCGGACGAGGGAGGCTGGGGCCGCCCGTACAACGGCGGCGGCGTCTACGACCCGTCGGACGCCACCGGCGGCCACTTCGACCACGTCCACGTGTCCGTGCGACGGTAGCCGGGTGGTCGCCTGGCTGAGCTGGTCCTGCGGCAAGGACGGCGCCTACACGCTGGGGCTGCGGCCGGACGTCATCGGCCTGTTCACCACGGTCTCGACCGGCCGGGTCCCGGTGCACGGCGTGCCGCGGGAGCTGGTCGAGGCGCAGGCCTCGGCGCTGGGCCTCCCCCTGCACGTCGTCGAGCTGCCCTGGCCGTGCCCGAACGCGGAGTACGAGCGACGGACGGGTGCCGCCCTCGCTGCCGCCCGCGCGACCGGCGCGGACACGATCGTCTACGGCGACCTGTTCCTGGCCGACATCCGCGCCTACCGCGAGCGCACGCTGGCCGGTACCGGTCTCACGCCCGAGTTCCCGTTGTGGGGCAGGCCCACCGGCCCCCTCGCCCGGGAGATGATCGCGGCCGGGCTGCGCGCCGTCGTCGTCTCCGTCGACCCGGCCCGGGTACCGGCGGGCCTGGCCGGGCACGCGTTCGACGAGGAGTTCCTCGCCGCCCTGCCCGACGGTGTCGACCCGTGCGGGGAGAACGGCGAGTTCCACACCTTCGTCACGGACGGCCCCGGCTTCCGCACGCCCGTGCCCGTCGCGGTCACCGGTTCCGGGGAGCGGGACGGGATGGTGGTCGCGGAACTCAGTCCACGACCGTGACCTCCCCCGGCCGCAACCACCGGACGCGGTCCCGCACGTCGGGCGCGGCGGCGAAGGCCCGCTCCACCTCGGCCCGGCCCTCCCGGAAGTGCGACCAGCCCTCGTAGTGCACCGGGACCACCACCCGCGGCCGCAGCGCGCGGCAGGTCGCGACGGCCTGCTCCCCGCTCATGCTGTAGCGCAACGGCCCCGTGACCGGGAACCGCACACGGCCGAGGTGCAGCACCGCGACGTCGACGGTCAGTCGCCGCACCACCTCGCGGGTGCCGCGGAAGGGCACGGTGTCCCCGGAGATCCACAGCACGCCGTCCGGGAGCGCGAGCGCGAAGCCGATCACCGCGCCCGCCACCGGCCGGCTCAGCGGCGGGCCGTGCCGACAGGGGGTCGCGGTGACCCCGACATCGACGCCGACGTCTCCGATCCGGGTGGACGCCCAGGGTGCGAGCCCGAGCGCTCCGCCGCCCAGCCGTCGCGCCCCGGGGAGCGTGGTGACGACGGTGCCGACCCCGGAGAGCAGGGCGCGGCCGCGGTCGTCGAGGTTGTCGGCGTGGTGGTCGTGGCTGAGCAGGACCGCGTCGATCGGCCCCAGCTCCTCCGGGTCGAGGGCCGGACCGGCCAGCTTGCGCGACGACGTCCCCCAGCCGAACCCGTACCGCCGGCCGGGCGGGTCGAAGGTCGGGTCGGTGAGGATCCGCAGGCCGGCGGCCTCGATCAGCAGGGTCGGGCCGCCGACGTGCGTGAGCCGCAGGGGGGTGTCGGAGGGTTCAGGCACGGGCGTTGCGGAGCGCCCAGGCCAGGACGTAGTCGGCGACGTCCTCCCAGCCCGGCGCCGCGGGCAGCAGGTGCGGCATGCCGCTGAACTCGACCACCCGGGTCAGGGTCTTGTCCGAGCGGTAGTGCCTCGCGTTCGACCACTGCACCTTCGGCGGCATGATGTTGTCCTCGGTGCCCGCGACGAACAGCAGCGGCGCGCGGTCGTCGTTGCCGTAGTCGACCCAGGTCCCCTGGTGGCCGGGGATCAGGTTGGCCAGCGCGCTCTCGAACAGGATGTGCCCGGACACCGGGACGGCGTAGCGCTCGTAGAGCGCGCGGGCCTCGGCCTCGGGGAAGGTGTTGGTGAAGGCGTAGTTCCACTGCTCGAAGTCGTAGCGGACCGCCTTGTTCCGGTTGGCCGGGTTCCTCAGCACCGGGAACGTGGACTTCACCTGGCTGACCGGCACCACCGGCACGCCCTCCGTGGGCGCCGAGTTCAGCGCCACGCCCGCGGCGCCGTACCCCTTGTCCATCAGCAGCTGGGTGAACACCCCGCCGGCGGAGTGCCCGATCAGGATCGGGGGCGTGTCGAGCGCCTGCACCACGGACTCCAGGTGCTCGACGATGCCGGGGATCGTGATCGCCTCGACGGGCGCGGGGTCGGCGTTGAGCGCCTCCACCTCCACCTCGAAGCCGGGGTAGCCGGGGGCGAGCACGCGGAACCCGCGCTTCTCGTAGTGCGCGACCCAGTTCTCCCAGCTGCGCGGGGTCACCCAGAAACCGTGGATCAGGACGATGGTGTCGGTCATGCGGAGAGCTCCCGGCAGAAGGCCAGCAGGTCGGTGGACAGCCGCTGGGCGTGGGTGTCGGTGATGCCGTGCGGGGCGCCGGGATAGACCGTCAGCGTCGCCCCCTTGACGCGGTCCGCGGACGCCCGGCCGCCCACGTCGATCGGCACGACCTGGTCGTCGTCGCCGTGGATCACCAGGGTCGGCAGGCCCGCGTCGCTCACCGCGTCGAGGTCCGGCCGGAAGTCGGTGGCCGAGAAGGCGGCGATGCACTCGAAGGCGTTGCGGTGCCCGGACTGCATGCCCTGCAGCCAGAACGCGTCCCGGATGCCCTGCGACGGCGCCTGCCCCGGCCGGTTGCCGCCGAAGAACGGGCCGTCGGCGAGGTCGCGGTAGGTCTGGCTGCGGTCGGCGAGGCTGCCGCGCCGGATCTCGTCGAAGACCTCGATCGGCACGCCGCCGGGGTTGTCGTCCGTGCGCAGCATGAAGGGCGGCACGGCCGACACGAGCACCAGCCCGCGGACCCGGGCGGTGCCGTGCCGGCCGACGTAGCGCGCGACCTCGCCGCCGCCGGTGGAGAACCCGACGAGCACGACGTCCCGGAGGTCCAGGGTGTCGACCAGGCAGGCGAGGTCGTCGGCGTAGGTGTCCATCTCGTTGCCGTGCCAGGTCTGCGTCGACCGCCCGTGGCCGCGGCGGTCGTGGGCGATCGCGCGGAACCCGTTGGCCGCCAGGAACAGCTGCTGGGCCTGCCAGCTGTCCGCCTGCAGCGGCCAGCCGTGCGCGAGGACGACGGGTGGCCCCTCGCCCCAGTCCTTGTAGAAGATCTCGGCCCCGTCGGGCGTGGTCACGGTCGGCATCGGGCGGCTCCTCGGATCGGGCTCCGGTCGGCGGACCCACCGTGGCCGCGGCGGCCGCGGGTCCGAATCACGTGAGATGCGTAGTCCCGTCCGTGGTCCCGTCCGGAGTCCGGTGCGTGGTCCCGTCCGGGGCCGCGAGCCGGGCGGCGAGCTGCCGGCGGTCGGCCACGGCGAGCTTCCGGAAGACCTTGCGCAGGTGGTAGTCGACGGTGTGCCGGGACAGCGTGAGCCGCGCGGCGATCTCGACGTTGGTCGCGCCGCGCGCGGCGAGCGCCGCCACCGACGTCTCCTGCGGGGTCAGCGGCCCGTGCGCGGCGTGCTCTCCCGTGGCCCGCAGCTCCCGGCGGGCCCGGGCGGCGAACCCGGCCGCGCCCAGGGCGTCGAACGCCTCCGCCGCGGCTCGCAGCTCGGCCCGGGCGTCCCGGCGGCGCTTCCCGCGGCGCAGCCACTCGCCGTACAGCAGCCGGGTGCGGGCCAGCTCGCCCGCGGCGAGGGTCCGCTCCAGGCGCCGGGCCGACTCCCGGAAGGCCGCCTCGACGACGTCGGGCCCCGTTGCCGGCTCGCGGGCGGCGACGAGGGCCCGGGCCCGCGCCGCGAGCCCGCACGCCAGGTCGGTGCCGCTCGCCTCGGCGATCCCGGCCAGGTCCGCGGCGGCCGCGGCCGCCTCCGCGGACCTCCCGGCGAACGCCGCGGCCTCGGCCAGGTCACCCAGGACCAGGTTGCCGACCTGCAGGAACCGGGCCTCGCGGATGCCCGCGGCGACCTCGTGGGCCGCGGCGACGCGGCCGTCGGCGAGGTCGAGCACCACGCGGGCGTGGTCCGCGATCGTCCCCATCCCGATCATCCCGATGCCACGGGCGAACGCGCCGGCGGCGGCCAGCTCGGCACGCAGGTCGGCGGACCCGGCGCCGCCCTCCCAGGCCCGGCACGTCACGTTCGTGTGGATGGCCTCGACCACCGGGGAGAGCCCGATCGCCCGGCCGGCCGCGCGGGACTCGTCGAGCAGCGCGTTCGCGGCGCGCGGCAGCCCCAGGGCCGCCGCGGTCTGCGAGTGCATCCACAGCACCGAGTGCAGGACCTGCAGCGCGCCGACCCGCCGGGCCTCCTCGGCGGCGCGGCGCAGGAGGCGGTCGCGCGCGGCGTCGTCGAACAGGGCGGTGGTGACCGCGACGCCGATCATGACGTACCGCAGGGCCGCCTCGGGTCCGGCGGCGAGCAACGCCCTGCACGCGCGACGCAGCGACCCGACGGCCTCCGCGTAGGGCCGCAGGGCCAGCGTCGCCATCGCGCGGAGCAGCAGTCCGGGCAGCTCCGGCCCCTTCGGGGTGCTGCGCAGGGCCCGGGCCGCCAGCTCGGCCGTCGTCGTGCCGAGGACCTCGTGCTCGACGGTGAGCAGCAGCTCGACGGCCCGCAGCAGGGCCGCGACCTCCCGGTCCGGGTCCACCTCGGCGAAGGCGTCGGCCGCCGCCAGGCACACCGCCGGCGCCGCCCGCACCCGGTCCGCGACCCCCGACACCAGCCGGACCTCCGCCCGGGCCAGCAGCGCCCGGCCGCGGCGCGCGCCCGTGAGCTCCTCGACGGGCAGCACCTCGACGATCTCCCCGGCCCGCGCCGGGTACCCGGCCGCGGTGAGCGACTCGGCGGCGTCGAGCAGCCGGTCCGTCCGGCGCGGACCCTCCGGGGTCAGCTCCGCGGCGCGCTGCAGGAAGCGGGCGCGCGCCGCCTGCCCGCCGCGCCCGGCCGCCCGCCGGCCCGCCTCCTCCAGCGCTGCGGCCACCTGCTCGTCGCGGCCGACGGTCGCCGCCGCGAGGTGCCAGGCGTGCCCGATCGTGCCGGTGCCGAAGGCGTGGGCGACGGCCCGGTGCGCGCGGCGGCGGTCGCCGGCGGGGGCGCCGGAGTAGACCGCGGCGGCGACCAGCGGGTGCCGGAACTCCGCCCGCGCGTCGAGCCGGACCAGCCCGGCCTCCTCGGCGGGTTCGGCGGCGTCCGCGGCCAGACCCAGCACGGCGGCGGCCGCGCCGACCAGGCCGGGTTCCCCCGACCCCGCGGTGGCGGCGACGAGCAGCCAGGTCCGGGTGTCCGGCGGCAGCGCGCCCACCCGCCCGAGGTAGTGGCGCTCGAGCGTCGGGCCGATCGGCAGCGGCTCGGGCAGCAGCGTCCCACCCACCAGCTGGTGCCCGGACAGGGACGGGGCGAGCTCGACGACGGCCAGCGGGTTCCCGGCCGTGGCCGTGACGATTCGCTCGGCTATAGGCGGGTCGACGGGGCGGCCGAGCACGCGGTCGAGCAGGTCGATCGCGGCGGCGCGGGGCAGGCCGCCGACGGGTAGGCAGGGCAGGTCGTCGAACGGGCCGTCCACCGGGCCGGGCTCGGCCGTGCGCTCCGCGAGGAGCAGCCCGAGCCCGTCCTCGTGCAGCCGGCGCGCGGTGAAGGCGAGGACGTCGCGCGAGTCCGCGTCGATCCACTGCAGGTCGTCGACGCAGCACAGCAGCGGGCCGTCGGCCGCCGCGGCCTCGACGGCGACGCGCACGGCCGCGCCGATCCGGAAGCGGTCCGGCGGCGGGCCCGCGACCAGCCCGAACGCCAGGTTCAGCGCCTCGCGCTGCGGCGCGGGCAGGGTCTCGACGGGCACGCGCAGTGCGAGCAGCAGCCGCTGCACCCCGGCGAAGGGCAGGGCGCTCTCGGACCCCACGCCGGCCATCCGGACCACGCGGAGCCCGCGCTCCGCGGCGGCACCGGTGGCGTGGCCGAGCAACGCGGTCTTCCCGACGCCCGGGTCCCCCACCAGCCGCAGCACGGCCGACCCGCCCGCGGCCACGGCGTCGGCCAGGTCCTCGAGCCGGGCGCGTTCGACCTCCCGTCCCAGCAGCACGGCTTCCCCCTCCACCCCCACCCGCGCCGAGCCTGCCGAGGCCACCGGCCCGCCGACAAGGACACGGAGGTCGTGGATCAGGACATGCGGCCGGTCAGCCGACCCGCACGCCCGTCGTCCGGAAGCGGAGGCGGTAGTCGGTGGGGCCGATGCCGAACGCGCGGGTGAACGCCCGGCGCAGCGCCTCGGCCGACCCGAACCCGGCCCGGCGGGCGACGGCGTCGAGCGGCAGGTCGGAGGCCTCCAGCAGGGAGCGGGCCGCCTCGATCCGCACCTGCTCGACGTACCGCGCCGGCGTCGTGCCGATCTCGCGGAGGAACACGCGGGCCAGGTGCCGCTCGCTGAAGCCGGCGCGGGCGCTCAGCGCCGCCAGCCGGTGGTCGGCCGCCGGTTCCGCGACGACGGCGTCGAGCAGGGCGCGCACGGTCGCGTTGCGCGTCGCGCCGGTCTCGAGCCGCACACTGAACTGGGCCTGGCCGCCCGGCCGCTGCAGGAACACCACGAGGTACCGGGCGACCTCGCGGGCCAGCTCCGGGCCGTGGTCGGCCTCGACCAGGGCGAGGGCCAGGTCGATGCCCGCCGTGACGCCGGCGGAGGTGTAGAGCGGCCCGTCCTCGACGAAGATCGGGCCGCGCTGCACGTCGGCCGCGGGGAAGGCCCGCTCCAGCTCGTCGAGGAACATCCAGTGGGTCGTGGCGCGCCGGCCGTCGAGCAGGCCGAGCGCCCCGAGCAGGAAGGCACCGGCGCACACCGCGGCGACCCGGCGGCACCGGTCCGCGCCGTCCCGCAGGGCGTCGAGGACGTCGGGGGCCAGCATGATCTCGCGGAACGCGTAGGACCCGGGGACGACGACGGTGTCGAGCGGCCCGGTGTGCTCTCCCATCGTCCCCTGCACACCCATGCGCAGTCCCGACCCGCCGACGACGTCCGCCCCGTGCGGGGACACGACCCGCACCTCGTAGGCGCCGCCGCCGGCGATCGCGTCGGCGGCGGAGAACACCTCGGCCGGGCCGGTGAGGTCGAGGACCTGCGCACCGTCGAAGGCCAGCAGGACGACGGTGCGCGGGCTCATGGCCGGATGTCTACCGGGCGAGCAGGTCCTCGACCAGGGTGCCGACGGCCTCGGACTCGATGAGGAAGCCGTCGTGGCCGTAGGGGGACTCGATCACCCGCAGCTCGGCGTCGGGGATCCCCGCGGCCAGCTCCTCCTGCTGCGAGACCGGGTAGAGCCGGTCCGAGCTGATCCCGACGACGGTGGTGCGGGCCGTGACCCGGGCCAGCGCCTCGGCCGTGCCGCCCCGCCCGCGCCCGACGTCGTGGGCGTTCATCAGCTCGGTGAGCCGCACGTAGGAGCCGGCGTCGAAGCGGTGCACCAGCTTCGCGGCGTGGTGGTCCAGGTAGGACTCGACCGCGTAGCGGCCGCCCTGGAAGGGGTCCTCGCCGGTCTGCGGCTCGCGGCCGAAGCGGGTGGCCAGCTCGATGCCGCTTCGGTAGCTCAGGTGCGCGATCCGCCGGGCGACGCCCAGGCCGGCGTGCGGCCCGGACCCCGCCGGGAGGTGGTGGTAGTCGCCGCCGAGCCAGCCCGGGTCGGCGCGGATCGCCGCGAGCTGCGGGGCCGCCCAGCCGATCTGGTCGGCCGAGGCCGCCGCGGGCGAGGCCAGCAGCATCAGCCGGGCCGCGCGGTCCGGCTCGGTCGCGGCCCACTCGAGCGCGCGCATGCCGCCCATCGATCCGCCGACGACCAGTGCCCACGTGCCCACGCCGAGCGCGTCCGCCAGCGCGACCTCGGCCCGGACCGTGTCCCGGGCGGTGACCAGCGGGAACCGGCTGCCCCAGGGCCGCCCGTCCGGCGCCGTGGACGCCGGGCCCGTGGTGCCCTGGCAGCCGCCGACGACGTTCGGCGCCACCACGAAGAACCGGTCGGTGTCCAGCGGGCGGCCCGGCCCGATCAGGCCGTCCCACCAGCCGGCGGTGGGGTGCCCCGGTCCGGCCGGGCCGGTGACGTGCGAGTCCCCGGTGAGGGCGTGCAGGACCAGCACCGCGTTGGACCCGGTGGCGTCGAGCTCGCCCCAGGTCTCGTGGGCGAGCCGGACACCCGTGAGCTCCCCACCCGCCTCCAGCGGGAGCGGGTCGGGGAGGTCCAGGAAGCGGCGACGGCCGGGATCCGTCCCCTCCCGCCACGCTCCGGTGGCGGGAGGGAGCAGAGTCTCCGGATCCGTGGTCGTCACGCGCTCTTCGCGGCCCGGAACCCGGCGTCGAGGTCGGCCTTGATGTCCTCGATGCCCTCCAGGCCCACCGACAGCCGGATGAGGCCCGGGCCGACGCCCGTCGACAGCTGCTCCTCGCCGGAGAGCTGGCTGTGGGTGGTGGACGCGGGGTGGATCACCAGGCTGCGCACGTCGCCGATGTTGGCGAGGTGGCTGTGCAGCTCCAGCGCGTCGACGAACTTCTTGCCGGCCTCGACGCCGCCGCGGATGTCGAACGCGACGACCGCGCCCGCGCCCTTCGGCAGGTACTTCTGCTGCAGCGCGTGCCACGGGCTCGACGGCAGCGCGGCGTAGTAGACCTGCTCCACCTCGTCCCGCGCCTCGAGCCACTCGGCCACCGCGAGGGCGTTCTGCACGTGCCGCTCGATGCGCAGCGACAGCGTCTCGATGCCCTGGATCAACAGGAAGGAGTTCAGCGGGGCGATCGCCGGGCCGAGGTCGCGCAGCAGCTGCACCCGGAACTTGATCAGGAAGGACTGCGGGCCGAGCGCCTCCCAGTAGTTGAGGCCGTGGTAGCTCGGGTCCGGGGTGGTCAGACCCGGGAACTTCGCCGCCTGCGCCCCCCAGTCGAAGTTGCCGGAGTCGACGACCACGCCGCCGATGCTCGTGCCGTGCCCGCCGAGGAACTTGGTGGCCGAGTGCACGACGATGTCCGCACCGTGCTCGAACGGGCGGACCAGGTACGGGGTGGGGACCGTGTTGTCGACGATCAGCGGCACGCCGGCCTCGTGGGCCAGGTCGGCGACGGCGCGGATGTCCAGCACGTTGCTGCGCGGGTTGCCGATGGTCTCGGCGTAGAAGGCCTTGGTGTTCGGGCGGACCGCGGCGCGCCACTCCTCGGCGTCGTCCGGGTCCTCGACGAACGTGACGTCGATGCCCAGCTTCGGCAGCGTGTAGTGGAACAGGTTGTACGTGCCGCCGTAGAGTGAGGCGCTGGACACGAAGTGGTCCCCGGCCTGCGCGATGTTGAGGATCGCGAGCGTCTGCGCGGCCTGTCCGGAGGCGACGGCCACGGCCCCGATCCCGCCCTCGAGCGCGGCGATCCGCTGCTCCAGGACGTCCTGGGTCGGGTTCATGATCCGGGTGTAGATGTTGCCCAGCTCGGCGAGGCCGAACAGCGCCGCGGCGTGGTCGGTGTCGCGGAAGGTGTACGACGTCGTCTGGTAGATCGGGGTGGCCCGGGCACCGGTGGTCGGGTCGGCGGAGGCGCCGGCGTGGACCTGCTTGGTCTCGAAGGACCAGGCGGCGGTGGGGTCGTTCTCGGGCATGCGGGGTCTCCTGAGGTGATCTTTCGGGGGCTACGCGTGGGGAGGTGGGTCAGCCGCGCGGGCGACAGGCCGCGCTGGTCACGCGCATGAAGTCGACATGGCGACGGGCCACGAGGCGGATCACGATGGCGACGGTAACGGGGTCGTCATACCGGCACAACACCGGTCCGGGTGGCCCTCGGCCCGGCGGCTAGGCTGCCGGGCGTGCTCGTCCTGCTGCCCCCGTCGGAGACCAAGCGGGCCGGAGGTGACGGGCCGCCGCTCCATCTCGCGGCGCTGAGCCACCCCGAGCTCGACCCCGTCCGCAAGGCGCTGGTCGACGAGCTGGTCGGACTGGCCGACGACGTCCCCGCCTGCCGGGCGGCCCTCGGCCTGTCGGAGCGGCAGCTCGACGAGATCGAGCGCAACGCCGCCCTGTGGACCTCCCCCACCGCACCGGCGATCACCCGGTACACCGGTGTGCTCTACGACGCGCTCGACGTCGGATCGATGCGCGGGGCCGCCGCCGGCCGGGCGCGGGAGCGGCTCGCCGTGGGATCGGCGTTGTTCGGGCTGCTCCACGCGGACGACCCGATCCCGGCGTACCGGCTGTCGGCCGGCTCGGAACTCCCCGCGGGCGGGACGCTGGCGGTGCGGTGGAAGCCGGTGCTGGAGCCCGTTCTGGCGAGGCTGGCTTCGGAACGGTTGGTGGTGGATCTGCGGTCGGGCGCGTACGCGCAGCTCGCGCGGGTGCCCGGCGCGGTCACGGTCACCGTGCTCGCCGCCCGCCCCGACGGCTCGCGCTCGCTGGTGAGCCACCACAACAAGTCGCACAAGGGCGGACTGGCGCGGCTGCTCGTGAGCAGTCGGGCGGAGCCGGCCGACGCGGCGGCGGTCGCGCGCATCGCCCGCCGCGCCGGCCACGTGGTCGAGCGCAGCGAGAACCACCTCGACCTGGTCATTCCCGCCTGACCTCCCGCGAGTCGCGCCCTCTGCTCCCGCGAGTCGCGCTCCGAGCTCCCGCGAGTCGCGCCCTCAGCTCCCGCGAGTCGCGCTCCGAGCTTCCGCGAGTCGCGCCCTCACTTCCGCGAGTCGGCAGGTCCGGCCGGCGGCTGATCCGGGCCGGCCGGCTGCGGCTGCCGCTGCACGTCCCCGGGGTGCCGGACCCGGCCGTCGCCGACACCGCCGCCCGGTTCGTCGCGCAGGGCACCGTCGGGGCGATCCAGGGCTGGCTGGACCTGCCCGGGGAGCCGGACGTCGCGGTGTTCGAGGACGTCTACCGCGCGCTGGTTCCCCCGTGGTGGGTGCAGGGATGAGCGGGCGCGCCCGCACCGCGGGGCCGGCGCCCGCGGTCCTCGCGCCGGCCGGCTGCTCGGACGGTGCAGCGCCCGTCGACGCGGCGAGCGGCAGCGCCGGCTCACCGGCGCCTGGGAGCCGATCCGCAGCGAGCTGGCCGACTTCGCCGTCCGCGTCGGCCGCCCGGTCCTGTGCGACTACGAGGGGCACGGAAACCGGTTGACCCCGCCACACGTCCTGCGCGACCCTCTCCCCGACCGACGTGACGTGGAGGAGGTGCCCCGATGACGACCGCCGCCCGGGTGGCGGCGCGTTCCGGCGCGCCCTCCGGCCACCACCGCACCCCGCGCTGAGGTCGCTCGCGTGGGGTGTTCACCCCACGTCAGGAGAACCTTCCTCAAATGCGCGAGCGCATGCCCAAGCGCCGTCGTGGCTTCGACGACGAGTACGACGGCGAGTACGTCCCCCACCCCGTCCACCTGCACGAGGACCCGGACCTCCCGCCCGCGGGCGACCGCTGGTCCACCTGGACCGGGGCCCAGCAGGGCCCCGAGCCCCGCCCGGCCTGGGTGGAGACCGCGCATGCCGCGGTCGACACCGAGCTCGGCGTGCTCAAGACCGGCAAGGAGGCCGACGTCCACCTCGTCGAGCGCGGCGTGTCCGGCTCGCCCGGGGTGCTGTTGGCCGCCAAGCGGTACCGCACCGCCGAGCACCGGATGTTCCACCGCGACGCCGGCTACCAGGAGGGGCGCCGCGTGCGCCGCTCCCGGGAGATGCGGGCGATGACGAACCGGACCGCGTTCGGCCGCGAGCTGCTGTCCGGGCAGTGGGCGGCCGCGGAGTTCGCGGCGCTGGCCACGCTGTGGTCGGCCGGGCTGCCGGTTCCCTATCCCGTCCAGCTCGACGGCACCGAGCTGCTGCTCGAGTTCGTCGGGGACGGGACACGGGCCGCGCCTCGGCTGGCCCAGCTCCGTCCGTCGGGCCCCGAGCTGGCCGAGCTGTGGGAGCAGCTGGTCGAGGCCCTGCGCGGGCTGGCCCGGCACGGCTGGGCGCACGGCGACCTGTCCGCCTACAACCTGCTGGTGCACCACGGCCGGCTGGTGCTGATCGACCTGCCGCAGGTCGTCGACCTGGTGGGCAACCCGCACGGAGCAGACTTCCTTGTCCGCGACGTCCGGCGTGTCGCGGAGTGGTTCACCGCCCGCGGCCTGCCGGACTCCGCCGGCGAGGAGCTCTTCCACGAGCTCGTCGCCGAGGCCGGCCTGGGGTGAGCGAACGGCGCCCCCGCTCACGTCTCGTGGGCGGGGGCACCGCTCGTCGACCGGCCCGGGAGCTGCGGCGGGAGCCCGAACGCGCGGAGCGCGCTCTCGTCGAAGCGCGTCATGGCGCCGATCCGGGCGCCGGTGAGGGTGAGGACGTAGACGCCGGCACCCCGCCGGTCACCCGTGCGCAGGTAGGCACCGAACGCCGGCTGCCCGTTCGCGCGGGCGGGGACGAGATCGAACCTGCGGCCCGCGCGGAAGAGGCCGTCGCAGAAGCGGATCGCGAGATCGCGGCCCCGGTACTCGAAGGGCACCGGGGGCATCGCGAGGAAGACGTCCTCGGTCAGCAGGTCCACCAGTGCGTCGAGGTCCGCCGACTCCCACGCCCGGACGAAGGCCGCCACGGTCGCCGCCTCCGCGGGCGAGCCGGGAGCGGGCGGCGGTTCGTGCTCGCCGGGCGCCGGCAGCCGGCTCCGCAGGCCGGCGCGGGCGCGTTTGAGCGCGCTCTTCACCGCGTCGACCGTCGAGTCCACCATCTCCGCCACCTCGTCGGCGCGGAACCCGAGCACATCGCGCAGGACGAGCACGGCGACCTGCCGCGGAGGCAGGGTCTGCAGGGCGGTGACGAACGCCAGCGACACCGTTTCGGCACGTTCGTACCGGGCCTCGGGGCCGGGTTTCCGGTCGGGGACGCCGTCGAGCAGGGCGTCGGGCAACGGCTCGAGCCAGGTGACCTCGCCGAGCCGGGTCGGTTCGGGCGGTTCGACGCCGGGGACGTCCCACGCCGCCGCCGGGCGCCGGCTCGCCGACCGCCGCGCGTTGAGGCACCGGTTGGTCGCGATGCGGTAGAGCCAGGTACGCAGCGACGCGCGTCCCTCGAAGGCGGCGAACCCGCGCCAGGCGGCCAGCAGCGTCTCCTGCAGGGCGTCCTCGGCGTCGTGCACCGACCCGAGCATCCGGTAGCAGTGGACCTGCAACTCACGGCGGTACGGCTCGGTCAGCGCCGTGAACGCCGCCCCGTCACCGGCGCGCGCCCGGGACAGCAGATCGACCGCCACCACCGCGTCACCCCCTGCCACTCGCCCTGCCATGACGGACACATTCCGGTGGACGAAGGGGGCGCCCCTTCCGCGGACGTCGCGGTGTCCCATCCAGAGGATGCCGACCACACCGACCCGGGAGAACACGATGGGGAAGATCGTCGTCAGCGAGCACGTCTCGCTCGACGGAGTCGTCCAGGACCCGACGGGCGAGGAGGGTTTCGAGCGCGGTGGCTGGTTCCTGCGGATGAGCGCCGGGGACCGCGAGGCCTGGGCCGAGCTCGCCCTCGCCGAGGCGCGCGGGGCCGACGCGCTGCTGCTGGGGCGGCGCAGCGACGACTGGTTCGCCGCGCGGTGGCCGGCCCGGACCGGCGAGTGGGCGGACCGGTTGAACGGCCTGCGCAAGTACGTCGTGTCCGCGACCCTCGACGAGCCCCGCTGGAGCAACGCGACGGTGCTCGGGGGCGACCCGGTGGAGGAGGTCTCGGCGCTGGGGCGGGACGTGGACGGCGACGTGGTCGTCTACGCCAGCGCCGGGCTCGTCCGGACCCTGCTGGAGCACGACCTCGTCGACGAGCTGCGGCTCGTCGTGCACCCCGTCGTGCTCGGGGCCGGGAGGCGCCTCTTCGGGGACACCACGACGCACCTGCGGCTCGTCGGGGTCCGCACCGTCGGTGACGACCTCGCACTGCTCACCTACCGGCGCCCCTGACGGTCACGGTGGGCCAGCACACCCCTCGGCGACGCCGCCGGACGGCGCGAGTCCTGTAGGATCATCGGTGACCCCGCGGGCCACCTACTCGTGCCCGCGTTCCTGCACCATTCGTCGGGCGTGCTCCCCACCAGCCGCGCCCGGGCTCGTCCCCGTGCCGGCCGCGCAACGCCGCCGACCGCTCCGTGTGACGTGCCAACGTCCCGGAGGTCTCGTGACCAGTCCGTCCCGCCGCCCTGCCCGCCGTGCGGAGCAGCCCCGCCGTTCCGGTGGCGCACCACGTCGCCGTTCCGGCGCCCCGCAGCAGCGCCCGCTCCGGGCGGCCCGCACGCCCGTCATGCCCGAGGAAGTCCTCTGGACCGCTCCGGAGGCCGGGCTGCCCACCTTCGCCGAGCTCGGCCTGCCCGAGCCGGTGCTGCGCGCCCTGGAGTCCGAGGGCTTCACCGAGCCCCGCCCGATCCAGGCCGCCACGCTCCCGGAGACCCTGCGCGGCCGGGACCTGCTCGGTCGCGGCCAGACCGGCTCCGGCAAGACCCTCGCGTTCGGCCTCGCGCTCGTCGCGCGCCTCGCCGGCGGCCGGGCCCAGGCCCGCCGTCCACGCGGCCTGGTCCTGGTGCCGACGCGTGAGCTGGCGCAGCAGGTCGTCGATGCCGTGGAGCCCTTCGCGAGGGCGTTGCACCTGCGGCAGGCCGTCGTCGTCGGCGGGCTGTCGATGAACCGGCAGATCGACACGCTCGCCCGCGGCGTCGACCTGCTCGTCGCCACCCCCGGCCGGCTCACCGACCACCTGAACGAGGGCACCTGCGACCTGTCCGCCGTCGAGATCACCGCGATCGACGAGGCGGACCGCATGTCGGACATGGGCTTCCTGCCGCAGGTCCGGCGGATCCTCGACCGCACCCCGGCCGACGGCCAGCGGCTGCTGTTCTCCGCCACCCTCGACAACGAGGTGTCCACGCTGGTCGACCGTTACCTGCACGACCCGGTCACCCGCGCCGTCGCCTCGGCCGCCGCGCCCGTCGAAACCATGGACCACCACCTGTTCATGGTCGAGCGCGGCGACAAGAACCGGATCGTGCACGAGATCGCCGCCCGCGAGGGCCGCACGATCTTCTTCGTGCGCACCAAGCACGGCGCCGACCGCGTGGTGAAGCAGCTGCGCCGCGAGGGCGTGCAGGCCAGCGCGCTGCACGGCGGCAAGGCGCAGAACGCCCGCAACCGCGCGATCGACGCCTTCAAGGACGGCAGCATCCCGGTGCTGGTGGCCACGGACGTCGCCGCCCGCGGCATCCACGTCGACGACGTCAGCCTCGTCGTCCACGTCGACCCGCCCGGCGATCCGAAGGACTACCTGCACCGCGCCGGCCGCACCGCCCGGGGCGGGGAGTCGGGCGTGGTGGTCACCCTGGTCACGGATGCGGAGCGGCGCGACGTCGACACCCTGATGCGGCAGGCCGGCGTCACCCCCGAGGTGGCCGACGCGGCCCCCGGCTCGGTCTCGCTGGTCGAGGTCACCGGGGCGCGGCAGCCCAGCGGCGTCCCCGTCGAGGCGCCGAAGCCGCCGCAGCAGCAGCCCGCCGCCGGTACCGGACGGCGTCGCCGCGGCTCCGGGGGCGGGGCACCTGCCTCCGGTCAGGCCCGGTCGGGCGGCTCGTCCCGGGGCCAGCGGTCCGGCGGCCGGCGGGGTGGACGCGGCGGGAGCCCCCGCACCGCCGCCTGAGCACCGCCGTCCGACAGCGGGCGCGCCCTGACCACGGGGCGCCGCCCGTGGCCCGCGGCCCCGACCGGCCTACAGCGCCCGACGTCCCTTCTTCGCCGCGCGCCGGAGCTGCACGATCCGCGCGCTGCCCGGGATCGCGACGAGCAGCACCCCGGCGATCGCGGCGAAGAGCAGCGCGACGCCCGTCGGCAGGGTGCCCGTGGCGCCGAGGAAGTGGATCTGCACCGGGTTCAGGTTCTGCAGGATGAAGACCAGCAGGAACAGCAGGACGATCGCGGAGAGGACCAGCCCGACCCACATCCCGCTGATCCTCGTTCGGCCCGCCCCTGTCCGCGTGGTCCGTGGCGGCGTCGCCGGTCGGTCGCCCGGCACGGCCACCGTGGTGTCGGCCTCCGGCGCCGCCGACGGCACCACCGACGCGGTCTCCCTCTCGTCGGACGACCCGGTCCCGTTCGTCCGGACCTGCTCGTCGCTCATGACGTCCCCTCACACGCTCCGGGCACGAGCTGCCCGGCTGCGGGAAGTATCGCGCAGCGCCGACCGGTTCGCCCGGATCCCGGGCTCACCCGTGCAGGCGCATCCTCAGCGTGCCGGACGCCGCATCGGCAGGTGGGCGACACCGTCCCAGTCGTAGGCGGGGCCGGTCGGCTCGAAGCCGTAGGCGCGGTAGAACTCGGCGAGATGCTCCTGCGCATCGAGCACGCACGCCCCGTCCCCGACCTCGGCCATCGCCGCGTCCATCAGCTGCTTCCCGAGCCCCCGCCCGCGCGCGCTCTTCGCCGTGCACAGCCGCCCGATCCGGTAGCCGCCGTCGGGTTCCTTCAGCAGCCGCAGGGTCCCCAGGATCGCCCCGGGTTCGCCGTGGCCGGTCAGCCAGTAGTGGCGGGCCCGCTCCTCGAGGTCCCGTCCGTCGAGCTCGCCGTAGGGGCAGGCCTGCTCGACCACGAAGACGTCGACGCGCAGCCGGAGCAGCTCGTAGAGGGTGGCGGCGTCGAGGTCGAGGGCCCAGGATCGGCGGAGCGTCGCGGCGGTCTCGGTCATGGCCCGTGCCTACCAGACTTCCGGTCGAGCCGACGTGGGCGCGGGCGATTAGCCTCGTCCCGTGCGCCACCACGATCTCGTCGTCATCGGTACCGGGTCCGGCAACACGTTCGTCGACGAGCGGTACGCGGACAAGGACGTGGCCATCGTCGAGCACGGCGTCTTCGGCGGCACCTGCCTGAACGTCGGGTGCATCCCGACGAAGATGTACGTCTACGCGGCCGACGTCGCCGAGCACGTCCGGCGGGCGGCGAAGTACGGCGTCGACGCCAGCATCGAGAAGATCCGCTGGACCGACATCCGGGACCGGGTGTTCGGGCGCATCGACCCGATCTCGGCCGGCGGCCGGGAGTACCGGGTCGCGCGCAGCCCCAACGTCACGGTGTACTTCGGGCACGCGTCGTTCACCGGGCCACGGGCCCTCCGCGTCGAGTGTACGGACGGGTCCGGCGCGGACGAGCTGACGGCGGACCAGGTCGTCGTCGCGGCCGGGGGGCGACCGATGATCCCGCCGGTCATCGCCGAGTCGGGCATCCCGTACGAGACCTCCGACACGGTCATGCGCATCGACGAGCTGCCGCGGCGACTGGCGGTGATCGGCGGCGGCTACATCGCCGCCGAGTTCGCACACGTCTTCTCCGCGCTCGGCAGCAAGGTCACCCTGGTCGTGCGGGGCAGCCGGCTGCTCAAGTCGCACGACGAGACCATCTCGCGGGCCTACACCGACCTCGCGGTCCGGGGCTCGCGCATCGACGTCAAGCTCAGCACCCAGGTGCGGTCGGCCGCGCGGACGGCCGAGGGGATCGAGCTGGCGCTCGACGACGGGGAGACGCTCGAGGCGGACGTCGTGCTGGTCGCCGCGGGCCGCGTCCCCAACGGCGACCGGTTGAACCTCGGGGCGGCCGGGATCGGCACCCACTCCGACGGCCGGATCGAGGTCGACCGCTTCCAGCGCACCAGCGCCGAGGGGGTGTGGGCGCTGGGCGACGTCAGCTCGCCCTGGCAGCTCAAGCACGTCGCCAACCGCGAGGCGAAGGTCGTGGGGCACAACCTGCTGCACCCGGACGACCCGATCGAGATCGACCATCGCTTCGTCCCCTCCGCGGTGTTCACCGACCCCCAGGTCGCGAGCGTCGGGAAGACCGAGGAGCAGTGCCGCCTGGCGGGGATCGACTACGTGACGAAGGTCCAGCGGTACGGCGACGTCGCGTTCGGCTGGGCCATGGAGGACACCACCAGCCTCTGCAAGATCATCGCGGAGCGGGGCACCGGGCGGCTGCTCGGCGCGCACCTGATGGGGCCCGAGGCGTCGTCGTTGATCCAGCCGCTGATCCAGGCCATGTCCTTCGGCCTGCACGCCCGCGAGATGGCCACCGGGCAGTACTGGATCCACCCGGCGCTGCCGGAGGTGGTGGAGAACGCGCTCCTCGGCCTCGACATCTGATCTCGCCTTTCCGATGAGGCCACCCTTACCCTGAGAATGCCGATCACCGCGCCGGGGTTCCCCGGCCGCAGACCGACACACGAGGGACCCGCATGACCCTGGCCGCGCAGCCCGAGCAGACCCAGGCCTCGCAGACGCAGGACGCGCAGACGCCACCCGCGGCGCGGTCCGGAGCCAAGCCCGTCCTCGCCGGGACGCGCGGCCTGCCGCAGCAGATCGGGTCTACGTCTTCGTGTTCACGCCGCTGGTCGCGCTGCTGGCCGCGATCCCGCTGGCGGTGACCGTCGGGTTCCTCGGCTGGTCGGACGTCGTCATCGGCGCCGTGTTCTACGTGCTGAGCGGGCTGGGCATCACCGTCGGCTACCACCGCTACTTCACGCACGGCTCCTTCAAGGCCACCCGGGGGCTGAAGATCGCGCTGGCACTCGCCGGCAGCCTCGCCATGCAGGGCCCGGTGATCAAGTGGGTCGCCGACCACCGACGGCACCACGCCTTCTCCGACAAGGAGGGCGACCCGCACTCCCCCTGGCTCTTCGGCACCTCGACCCGCGCGTTGGCCAAGGGCTTCTGGCACTCGCACACCGGTTGGCTGTTCGACCGCAACCTCACCAACGAGGAGCGCTTCACCCCGGACCTGCTGGCGGACGAGGACCTGCGCCGCGTCGACTCGCTGTTCGGCCTGTGGAGCGTGCTGACCCTGCTGGTCCCCGCGCTGCTCGGTGGGCTGGTGACGTGGTCGTGGTGGGGTGCGCTCACCGCGCTGTTCTGGGCCGGCCTGGTGCGGGTGGCGCTGCTGCACCACGTCACCTGGTCGATCAACTCCATCTGCCACATGTGGGGCGAGCGCCCGTTCGCCGCCCGGGACCGCTCCGCCAACGTCTGGTGGCTGGCCGTGTTCTCCTTCGGCGAGTCCTGGCACAACCTGCACCACGCCGACCCCACCTGCGCCCGGCACGGTGTCCGCAAGGGCCAGATCGACCTCTCCGCGATCACCATCCGCGCCTTCGAGAAGCTGGGGTGGGCCACCGCGGTCCGCTGGCCCACCACCAAGCGCCTCGACCGCCTCGCCAAGGACCCCTCCGCGGCCTGAGCGCCTGCCGCGCATCGCCGCTGGCGAGATGCGCGTCGGGTCTCCCGGCGCGACCTCGATCCTCGGGACCGCGTGATCGACCGCGGCCTCGCCGTCACGGCACCCGCTCTCACCGTTCTGCAGACGACGCTCGCCCTTCCCGACGGCCCGACCTTCCTCGACCGCGCGCTGCAGAAGCACGTCTCGTTCCCGGCGGTGCTGAGCGCCTTCCGACGATCGATGGGCCGGGCCGGTTCCGCCGAGCTGGGCAGGCTGCTGGTCGCCGCGGCGGACCGGCTGGCGGCTGCTGCGATCAGTGGCAGATGCGCCGAGCACTCGGAGCGGTCGCCTGCGCGTGCTCCGGGCCGCTCGGGCGTGATTGGCACACGCGGTACCTCCCGGCCACCCACGGCCGCCCTGCACCGCGACGAGCGATCACCCGGCGCAGCCCTCAGCTCGCGGCGGGAGGCTCCGCGACCGGCTGCGGAGGGCCTGCGGGGGTGGGGGCGGAGGCGGGGTCGTAGGGCTGTGCGGGTGGCGTCTCCCCCCGCACCTGCCCGACCAGCTCCGTGACCGCGGACATGATGGCCGCGGTGGCGCCGTCGAGGTTGGTCCTGGTCCGCGGCTTGCCGATGTAGGCCGACAGGTCGACCGGTGGCCCCGCCACCACGCTGACCCGCTTCCGCGGCCACGGCGAGGGCTTGCCGTCGCGCGGCAGGAAATCCTGCGTCCCCCAGTTCGCCAGCGGGATCACCGGCACCCCGGTCATCACCGCGATCCGCCCGATGCCGTTCTTCGCCTTCATCGGCCAGCCCGCCGGGTCGGCCGTGTACGTGCCCTCCGGGTAGAACACCACGACCTCGCCGCGCTCGAGCGCCGCGACGGCCTCCTTGTAGGCGTCCGTGGCGCGCGTGGACTGCCGGTAGACCGGGATGTGCCCGCCCTTGCCGAGGACGGAGCGCACGATCGGCACGTCCCACAGCTCCGACTTGGCGAGGAATCGCGGCATGCGCCCGTGCGAGATCACGAACGCCGTGTCGAAGATCGGGTCGGACGACGACACGTGGTTGGCCGCGATCAGCACCCCGCCGGTGCGCGGGATCCGCTCCCCGCCCGACCAGCCGAGCTTGGTGAAGAGCATGACGAACGGCCAGATCACCTCGATGGCCAGCCCGAACCAGAAGCCCGAGCCCCGACGTCGGCGGCGCAGCGTCAGCAGCACGCGCCGGCGGGCGGTCAGCGGCGGCGGCAGGTCCGGCGCGGGACTCGTCACGTCTCCTCCATCGGTCGGCGGTCCTCCCGATCCTCGCTCACGGCCGACGGGCGGCCGGGCCCGGGTCGGGTGAGGATGTCCCCGGTGTGACACGTCTCCCAGCACACACGCCACGGGATCGGGTGGGATCGGGGGGACTACGGATCTCGACCCGCCTGGAGTGGACGTGCCCGACAGCCTGCCTCGGCTGGAGCCCGTGGGACCGCAGCCGACCCGGCCGGCCGGGCTTGTCGTCCTCGCGCACGGCGGCAGCGCCAACGCGACCGACTCCGGCGGCCGCCGCCGGCTCGCCTACTGGCGGATGATGCCGTTCGCCCGCGCGCTCGCACGCACGGACGGCCTGGCGGTGCTCGTGCTGCGCTACCGGCTGCGCGGCTGGAACGGCTCCGCCCGCGACGCCGCCCGCGACGCCGAGGAGATGCTCGCCGACCTGCACCGGCGCCGTCCCGGCGTCCCGACGGCGCTGGTGGGGCACTCGATGGGCGGCCGCGCCGTGCTCCACGCCGCCGGGGCCCCGGACGTCCGGGCGGTCGCCGCGCTGGCTCCCTGGCTCGACGGCACGGACCCCGTCGACCAGCTCGCGGGCCGGAGCGTGCTGATCGCGCACGGCGACCGCGAACGCATGACGGACCCGCGGGAGTCGCTGGCCTACGCGGTCCGCGCGCGCGAGGTGACGGATCGGGTCGCGCGGTTCGACGTGCTGGGCGACGGGCACGCCATGCTCCGCCGCGCCGCCGCGTGGCACGCCCTCGTCGCCCGGTTCGTGCGCGGCGAGCTCGGCTTCGCGCCGGAGGACCCGGCGATCGCGGCCGCCATGCGGCAGCCCGCCCCGGCCGGGCTCCAGGTACCCCTGTCGGGGGTCGGCTGAGGGATCGCCGGCCGGCGAATCGCCGGGCGGGCGCGACGACGGGTGAACCCGGCACACGCCGGGTCCACCCCTCGGATCGCGCTGGTCGGGCCGGGTCAGGCGGCGTGCTTCCCGTCCGGGCGGTCGTCCTTGTCGCCCTTCGAATCAGTGTCGTGGGCCGCGGGGGACGCGTGGTCGTCCTTCGCGTCGAGCAGCCGCTCCAGGTGGTCCTTGATCACGGGTGCCGACTTCTTCGCCAGCTCGATCACGTCGTCGTTCGATCCCTTATTCTGCTCCTTCTCGCCGTTCGCCAGCGCCTTCCGGTGCGCCACGATCTGCGCGTCGAGCCAGGCCTTGTCGAAGTCGCCCGAGAGACGCTTCAGCTTCGCCGCGACCGCGCGCTGCTCCGCGTTCGGCTTGTCGGGCAGGTCGACGTCGAGCTTCTCGGCGACCTTCTTCAGGTCGGCGTCGAGGTTGGTGTGGTGCTTGACGAACAGGCTGCCGAGGGCGCGGACGTCGGCGTCCTTCCCGCGCTTCTCGGCGAGCTCGCCGGTCTCGATCTCGGCGAGGTTCGACTGGTGGGCTGCACGGAGGAAGGCCTTGTCCTGGGCCGAGACCGCGTCGCCCTTGCCCGCGTCGCCGGACCCGGGGCCGGCCTGGGCGACGGCCGCTGGGCCCAGCAGGACGAGGGCGACCGCGGCGATTATCAGTCCCGCGGCACGGAGGATGGTTCTCATCGACGAGCTCCTGTGGTGGTTCGGGGAGTCGGCCCCCTGTGCCACCCGGTGAGCACGGCAAACCGGTCAGTGACGGCGGAGCGCGCGATCCCTTCCGGATCGGAAGGGTCGCCGACCCGGACGGCTCAGCCCGGTGTGACCAGACCGGGCAGCCCGTCCAGGCTGACGTCGTTGCGGGTGCGGTGGTACTCCACGAGCTGCTCGGGCGACTTCTTCGCCAGGGCCTTGTCGAGCACCGGCCGCTCCTCGACCAGGTCCATGCGCGGCACCGCGAACCCGCACGAGTCGGACACGCGCGTGACGTCCACGGTGACGACGGAGCGGGCGCCGTGTCGCCGGCTGGTGCCCGCCTCCCCGAACCCGGCGACGGCCTCCTCGAACCCGGGCTCGCCGACGGCCACCACGCGGCCCGTGCCGTGCAGCCGCACGATCGTCGGCCGGCCCTCGAACGCGCAGAACATCAGGCAGATCCGGCCGTTCTCGCGCACGTGGGCCACGGTCTCGATGCCGCTGCCGGTGAGGTCGAGGTAGGCGACCGTGTGCGCGTCGAGCACCCGGAAGGTGCCGCGCGTGCCCTTGGGCGAGACGTTCACCAGCCCGTCGCCGGCCAGCGGCGCCGTGCCGACGAAGAAGACCGGCTGCTGCTCCAGCCACTCCCACAGTTTCGGCGTGATGCCGTCGTAGACCGTGCTCACGACCCGAGCGTAGATCCCGACCGCCGCGGGTTCACCAGCCTTTCCGGCCGATCTCCGCGAGCAGACGGGTGTGCGCGTCGGCGTCGGACGGCGGCGTCAGCGCGGGACCGAACACCGTTCCGCTCGCGCGGACCTCGTCCGGCATCATCTCCAGCACCCGCGCGATGCTCGGGAACTCGTCCTCGGGGATCGTGACGTCCAGGCCGGCGGCCCGGCCCAGGTCCCACCGGTGGACGACGAGGTCGAGCGTCACGAAGCCGTCGACCGACCTCTCGAAGGACTGGGTGCCGAACATCCCCTCGTAGGTCGCACCCGCCCGCGACGGATCCTCCAGGTCCGCCTGCACGATCTTCCTGACGTGCGCGAACGCCTCGGCACGCCCCTCCGGGCCCGGCTCCGGCGTGCGGCCCACCAGGCCCAGGAACATGACGTGCACGTCGACGACGTGCGACACCACGTCCGCCGCGGTCCACCCCTCGCAGGGCGACGGCGCGGACCAGCGGTCCGCCGGGACGGCGGCGATCGTGGCGGCGAAGGCGTCGGCGTGCCGGGCGTAGCGCTCCGAGATCTCCGTCATGCGCCCAGCGTGGCAGTGCGCCGGGCGCCGGAACAGGAGAAACCCGTCAGGGCAGGGTGAGGATCTCGACGCCGTCGGCCGTGACGAGCACGGTGTGCTCGAACTGCGCGGTCCTCCGGCGGTCCTTGGTGACCACGGTCCAGCCGTCGTCCCAGATGTCGTAGTCGATCGTGCCGAGGGTGATCATCGGCTCGATGGTGAACGTCATCCCGGGCTCGAGGACGGTGTGGACGTCCGGCTGGTCGTAGTGGAGCACGACCAGGCCGCTGTGGAAGGAGCGGCCGATGCCGTGCCCGGTGAAGTCGCGGACCACGCCGTAGCCGAACCGCTTGGCGTAGGACTCGATGACCCGGCCGACGACGTTCAGCTCGCGGCCCGGCCGCACCGCCCTGATCGCGCGCAGCGTCGCCTCGCGGGTGCGCTCGACCAGCAGCCGGTCCTCCTCGGACACGTCCCCGGCGAGGAAGGTGGCGTTCGTGTCGCCGTGCACGCCGCCGATGTAGGCGGTGACGTCGATGTTCACGATGTCGCCGTCGTTGATCACCGTGGTGTCGGGGATCCCGTGGCAGATGACCTCGTTGAGGCTGGTGCAGCAGGACTTCGGGAAGCCGCGGTAGCCCAGCGTCGAGGGGTAGGCGTCGTGGTCGACCAGGAACTCGTGGACCACGCGGTCGACCTCGTCCGTGGTGACGCCCGGCCGCACGGCCTCGCCGCCCGCCTGCAGGGCCTGCGCCGCGATCCGGCTCGCGACCCGCATCGCCTCGATCGTCTCCGGCGTCTGGACGTCCGCGTCCCGGTTCGGCGACGGCGCCTTCTTCCCGACGTACTCCGGCCGCGGGATGTGGGCGGGGACGTCGCGGATCGGGGTGGGCGCGCCGGGAACGAGAACTGCGGTCACACCCCGACTGTAGCCCGGGGGTCCGGGCCCCTTCCGCTCACGGCGACGCAGGTCGCACCGGGGAGCCCTGGTCTCAGCGGACGGAGGTGCGGCGGTGGGAGAGACGGGAGGTGAGGGCGGCGATCCCCCGCCAGCCCAGCAGGAGCACCGCCAGCGACACGACGGTGACGATCGCGAAGCTCAGCGGCAGGCGGCCGGTGAAGGCGGCGCGGAGCAGCAGGCCGAGGACCGCGGTGCCGGCGAGGACCAGCCCGCCCGCCCGGATCCCGACGGGGTGCGCCCGCACCCACGGCGAGGCCCACGCGGCGACCACGCCGACCAGGAACGGGGCGGCGGTGCCGAGCAGCCCGACGACGCTGCCCGCCTCCTCGTGGCTCGCCCGCCCGATCGCGGCGAACACCAGGACGGCGACCGCGTCGGCGACGAGGGCGAGGACGGGGATGCGGGGACGACGCACGGCACGAGAGTACGCCCGTACTGCGGGGCGCCGCCGCACCGATCAGGTCCCGTTCAGGCCCGCCAGGAAGCGCTGGGCGGTCCCGACCGCCGGGCCGGAGGAGCCGCCGTCGACCACGAGCACCGCGAAGGCGAGGTCGCCGCGGTAGCCGACGAACCAGCCGTGCGCGCGGTTCGTCCCGTTCTGGCTGTACTCGGCGGTGCCCGTCTTGCCGTACACCTCGCCGGACCCGCGCAGCGCGGTGGCGGTGCCGTCCGTGACGACCTGCCGCATCATCGGGCGCAGCTGCTCGAGCGCGGCGGGGTCGGGATGCGTTGCGGCCGTGACCGTGGCGGTGGGGCGGCCACGGATCAGCTGCGGCACGACCGGGGCGCCGTGCGCGACCGTCGCCGCGACCAGCGCCATGCCGAAGGGCGTGGCCACGACCAGCCCCTGGCCGAAGCCGTCCTCGGCGCGCTGGACCAGGTCGTCGGCCGGCGGGACGGTGCCCGTCACCGTGGTCAGCCCGGGCACCGTGTAGTCCGCCCCGAACCCGAGCTGCAGGCCGGCGGTGGGCAGCGCGTCGGGGGCGAGCTGCGCGGCGAGGGTCGCGAAGGTCGTGTTGCAGGAGCGGGCGAAGGTCTGGCTCAGCGGCACCGTGCCCAGCACGAACTCGTCCTCGTTGGGCACCACCCGGCCGCCGATGGACGTCGTGCCCGGGCAGGGCTCCGGCGTGGTCGCCGTGACGCCCAGGTTCTGCAGCGCGGCGTTCGCCGTCACGATCTTGAACGTGGAGCCGGGCGGGTACCGGCCGGTGAACGAGATGGCGCCGGCCTGGTCGGCCGCGGGGTTCTGCGCGGCGGCGAGGACGTCGCCGGTCGACGGCTGGATCGCGACGATCGCGACCTGCTGCGGGAGCGCGTCCGCGGCGTCCTCGGCGGCGGCCTGGATCGTGCGGTCGAGGCTGACCTGAGCGGTGGTGCCCGGGGTGACGGGCTGCTCGGTCAGCGTCTTCTGCGTGGCGCCGGTGCTGTCGACGGCGTCGACGGACCAGCCGTTCGTGCCGTTGACCTGCCCGGCGACCTCCGTCCGCACGCCGGGCAGGACCTGGGAGGCGAAGTCCGCGTCGGGCGCCAGCAGCCGCGACGACGAGGTGAACCGCACGCCGGGCAGGTCGTGGATCTGGTCCCGGACGGTCTGGTAGTCGGCCTCGCGGAGCACCGCGACGGTGTAGGCCTGGCCGTCCGGGGTGCGCGCCGCGCCGTCGGTGATGGACCGCTGGGTGATCTCGCGGTCGATCGGACCGAGGGCCCGGGCGAGCGCGCCCGTGACGGCGTTGAGGTCGCCGGTCGCCTTGCGGTCCAGCAGGATCGTGACGACGGTCGTCGGCGCGAGCAGCGGGGTACCGGAGCGGTCGATGACCGGCGCGGGGTCGGGGCTGGTCGTGCGCAGCGCGAGGGCCTGGCCCCGCTGCAGGTCCGGGTGGACGGCGCCGGGCGCCCAGTGGATGCGCCAGCCGGTCTCCGCGTCCGGCGCAGGGTGCAGGTCGAGCTGGGTGAGGTAGCTCCAGCGCCGGTCCTGCCCGAGGTCCCAGGTCACGTTCACGGACGCCGACGACCGCTCCCCCGCGGTGCGGACCTGCGCCACCTCCGCGGTGATCGCGGCCGGTTGCAGGGCGGCGCGGGCCGAGCCGAGCAGCTCGCGGGCGGCGTCGGCGTCGTCCGTCTGCGCGGCGGCCCCGGCGTCGTCGCCCCCGGTCCACGCCGTGACGTAGGCGTCGACGGTGTCCTGGGGGCCGCTGTCGCCGAACAGGCCGCACCCGGCCGTCGCGAGCACCGTCACCAGGGCGAGCAGGAGGGCCGGGATCCGGGCGGGTCGGGGCACCGGACGAGTATGCATTATGGCTCGATAACGCGATTTCCGAGGGCCACCCGGCGCATTGTGGTTGCCTGATCCGCGCAGATCCCGCGCGAAATCACATTATGGTTCCCGGATGCGATTTGGCGACTAGAACAGCACCGTCGCGAAGCTCGCGACCTGTTGGAATCCGATCCGGTCGTAGGTGCGGCGGGCCGGCGCGTTGAAGCCGTTGACGTACAGGCTCGAGATCCGGCCCAGCGCCGTGAGCCGCTCGACCACGGCGGCGGTCCCGAGCGTGCCCAGTCCCTCGCCGCGGCGCGCCGGGTGCACCCACACGCCCTGGATCTGCCCGACCCGCGCGGACATCGCGCCGATCTCGGCCTTGAACACGACCTCGCCGTTCTCGTCGAAGCGGGCGAACGCCCGGCCCGCGGAGATCAGCTCGGCGACCCGCGCGCGGTAGCCCGCACCGCCGTCCCCGGCCCGGGGGTCGACGCCGACCTCCTCGGTGAACATCGCGATCGCGGCCGGCAGATACCGGTCGATCTCCTCCGGCCGCACGGGGCGGACCTGCGGGTCCGGCGCGATCCGCGGGGGGCCGGTCAGCACCATCAGCGGCTGGTCGGCACGCACTTCGCGGGCGGGCGCCCAGCTCGGTGCGAGCTCCTCCCACAGCGGCAGGACGAGCTCGGCCCGGCCGACGAGCGACGAGCAGGAACGACCGTGCCGGCGGGCGCGGTCGGCGAAGGCGCGGATGGCCCCGCGCTGCCCGCGCAACGGGACGAGGTTGGCGCCGGAGAAGCAGAGGCCCTCGAGCCGGGAGCCCGAGGCCCAGATCTCACCGCCGAGCCGCCAGGGATCCAGGCCGGCCGCCTCGACGCGGGCGGCGACCATGCACGACGCCACCGGGTCCGCCTCGAGGGCGGCGCGGACCGCCCCTCGGTCCCGATCATCGAGCAATCGAGCCCCGGCGACCCTCAGCACTCCCCTACGGTGCCATACGCGGGGCGTGCTGCCTACGTCAGGATCACCGGTCCGATCACCGGCACGGTCACCCCCGCCCCGCAGGACGTTCATCCGGCGCTCATCCGACGGTCACCGACGGCTCGCCGGCGCCCTCCTCCATCGTCTCGGCGATCTTCATCGCCTCCTCGATCAGGGTCTCGACGATGGCGTGCTCCGGCACCGTCTTGATGACCTCGCCCTTGACGAAGATCTGGCCCTTGCCGTTGCCGGAGGCCACACCCAGGTCGGCCTCGCGGGCCTCGCCCGGGCCGTTGACGACGCAGCCCATCACCGCGACGCGCAGCGGGACCTCCATGCCGGTGAGCCCGGCGGTGACCTGGTCGGCCAGCTTGTAGACGTCCACCTGCGCACGCCCGCACGACGGGCACGACACGATCTCCAGCCGGCGCGGCTTGAGGTTCAGCGACTCGAGGATCTGCCGGCCGACCTTGACCTCCTGGACCGGCGGCGCGGACAGCGAGACGCGGATGGTGTCCCCGATGCCGCGCGAGAGCAGCGCGCCGAACGCCACGGCGGACTTGATCGTGCCCTGGAACTCCGGGCCGGCCTCGGTGACGCCGAGGTGCAGCGGGTAGTCGCACTGCGCGGCCAGCAGCTCGTAGGCGCGGACCATGACGACCGGGTCGTTGTGCTTCACCGAGATCTTGATGTCGTGGAAGTCGTGCTCGGCGAAGAGGCCGGCCTCCCACATCGCCGACTCGGCGAGGGCCTCCGGGGTGGCCTTGCCGTACTTCTGCAGCAGCCGCTTGTCCAGCGAGCCCGCGTTGACGCCGATCCGGATCGGGGTGCCGTGGTCCTTGGCGGCCTTGGCGATCTCCTTGACCTGGTCGTCGAACTTCCGGATGTTGCCCGGGTTCACGCGCACGGCGGCGCAGCCGGCCTCGATCGCGGCGAAGACGTACTTGGGCTGGAAGTGGATGTCGGCGATGACCGGGATCTGCGCCTTGCGGGCGATCGCGGGCAGCGCGTCGGCGTCGTCCTGGCTCGGGCAGGCGACGCGGACGATGTCGCAGCCCGCGGCGGTCAGCTCCGCGATCTGCTGCAGGGTGGCGTTGACGTCGGCGGTGAGGGTGGTGGTCATCGACTGCACCGAGATGGGGTGCTCGCTGCCGACACCGACGGACCCCACCATCAGCTGCCGCGTCGGGCGGCGCGGCGCCAGGGTGGGAGCGGGTGTCGAGGGCATTCCCAGGGAGACGCTCACGACCCCCAGTATGCGCCTGTCCGGGGCGGGGATCGGTGTGACCCGGGTCTGCGTCACCCGCTGTTCAACTCTGCGCCGGTCAGCTCTGCGCGTTCACGGCGGCGGTCAGCAGCGACGTCAGGTCCCGGTGCACCGCCAGCACGTCGGTCGGGACGATGCCGAGCTCGTGGCGTTCCTGCGTGGGCAGGTGCACGGCGTACCGCGCGCTCGACCCCTCGGCGAGCACGAGGTACTCGTCCAGTCCGCCGGGGTCGCGGATCGCCTGGTTGTGCTCCACGAGCTCGCGGGTGCCGAACACCCGCAGGCCGTTCGCCTCGAACCCGTCCATCGCGCGCAGCAGCCACAGGAACGCCCGGGGCGGCTCGGCCCCGAACAGCGCGATGCACTCCGCGGCGAGGATCACGACGTCCGCCTCGGACGCGCCGGGCCGCAGCGGCTCCCCGCACTCGGCGGCGAGCGCCTTCAACCGCGCTGCGATCATGTGCGCCCCTTGTTCTCCTGGGCGTCCTGCAGGGTCGACGAGTGCGGCAGCCAGGTGGCCAGCTCGACCGGCCAGCCGTCCGCCTCCAGCACGCGGACGACGGCGGGGTCGTCGTCGATCACGGACGCGATCTCGCGCCGGTCGGCGAGCAGCCGCAGCACCTCGCGCTTCATCATGCGGGCCGGGCGGTAGTCGTCGTCCTCCCGCATGAACAGCGGGCCGGTGGGCAGGCCGTGCCCGGCGAGCCAGCGCTCGGTGAGCCGCCGGTTCCGCTCCGGCCGCCCGGTGAGGTACACGACGTCGTGGTCGGACTGGGCGGCCCGCAGCCGGTCCGCGCCCTCCTCGAGCAGCGGGTCGACGTCCGCGGCCGCGAAGAACCGCTCCCAGCGTTGCGGCCGGGCGCGCAGGTGGTGCAGACGGTGCGTGACGTCGGCCAGGACGCCGTCGATGTCGAAGACGGCCAGGGGCCGGCCGTCGAGCTCGGCGCCGTCGGTGCGGGGGCGGGTGCGGGGGCGGGCTCCGTTCCGGGTCACGGCACGATCACCGGTCCAGTATCGCCGGTGGTCGCCGTCTCAGCCCATCCGGCTCGGGCCGTGCCGATCGGCGCGCTCGGATCGGCCCGCGCCCGGATCGGCCCGCGCCCGGTCGGCCCCTGCCCGGTCGGCCCCTGCCCGGTCAGCTCAGCCGGACGGGGTTGATCACGTCCGCCACGAACACCAGCGCGCTCCAGCCGATGAAAATCAGCGCAACGGTCATCGCCACCGGCATGAGCTTGGCCGCGTCGACCGGACCGGGGTCCGGCTTGCCGCGCAGCATCGCGAAGCGCCGCCGGATCGCCTCCCAGACGGCCGGGAAGATCTGGCCGCCGTCGAGCGGGGGGATCGGCAGCAGGTTGAACAGGAACAGCGAGACGTTGACCAGCGCCAGCAGCGACAGGAAGGCGGAGATCTCCTGGCCCGGCGGGGCGTCGCTGGCCAGGATCTGCCCGCCGATCCGGGAGGCGCCCACGATCCCGACCGGCGAGTCCTGGTCCCGCTGCTCGCCCAGGAACACCGAGCCGAACAGGTTCGGCACGCGCTGTGGCATCTCGACGAGCTTCTGCCCCACCTGCGACACGATGTCGACCATCGTGGTGCCGACGGCGTCGATGCCCTGGCGCTGGACCTCCCGCAGCGGTGAGAGGCCGAGGAAGCTCGCCTGCTCGGTCCTCTCCGGGTCGTCGAGGTCCGGCAGCTCGGTGGTGATGAGGGTGGGAGTGAGTGCGACCTGCTGCCCGCCCCGGTCGACGACGACCGTGACCGTCCCGCTCGCCTGCCGGATGGCCGCCTGCAGGTCCTCCCACCTCTCGAAGGTCCGCCCGTTGAACGACACGATCCGGTCGCCGGCCTGGAAGCCTGCGGCGGCGGCCGGGGTCGGCGGCGCACCGGCCGGGCAGGTGTCGGTCCGGGTGGCGGTGGCGGGCAGGACGCACTGGCTGACCGTGCTCACGGTGAGCGTGGAGGTCATCTGCCCGAAGCCCATGAGCACGATCGCGAACAGGACGACCGCGAGGATCAGGTTCATGAGCGGCCCGGCGGCCATCACGATGATCCGCTTCCACGGGCGCCGGGTGTAGAACTGCCGGTCCAGGTCCTCCGGCCCGACGTCGGCCAGGGAGGCCTGCCGCGCGTCGTCGATCAGGCCCTGGAACGGCCCGGTGCGCCGGCTGCGCCCGTAGACCTCGCCCCTGGCCGGGGGCAGCATGCCGATCATGCGGATGTAGCCGCCGAGCGGGACCGCCTTCACGCCGAACTCGGTCTCGCCGACCTTGCGGGACCACACCGTCTTCCCGAACCCGACGAAGAACTCGGGGACCTTGATCCCGAACCACTTGGCCGTCGCGAAGTGGCCGAGCTCGTGCCAGGCCACCGAGAAGAGGATGCCGAGGAAGAAGACGACGATCCCGACGATCGTCCACACAACTGTCACAGCACCCGCTCCTGTGCGTGGGCCCGCGCCCACTCCTCCGCCGCCAGGACGTCCGCCACGGTAGCCGGGTCGCCGCACCAGGCGTCGGCGGCCGCCAGCACGCGCTCCAGCTCGTCCGTGATCGCCGTGTAGCCGATGCGGCCGGCCACGAACGCGGCCACCAGTTCCTCGTTGGCGGCGTTGAACACCGCCGGCAGGCACCCGCCGGTCTCCCCCGCCGCCCGGGCCAGCCGCACGCCGGGGAAGGCCTCCTGGTCCAGCGGTTCGAAGGTCCAGCTCTGCGGGGCGTCCCAGGTGCACTGCGGGGCCGCGCCTGGCACCCGCTCCGGCCAGCCGAGGGCGAGCGCGATCGGCAGCCGCATGTCCGGCGGGCTGGCCTGGGCGAGGGTGGCCCCGTCGGCGAAGGTGACCATGGAGTGCACGATCGACTGCGGGTGCACCACCACGTCGATCCGGTCGTACGGCACGTCGAACAGCAGGTGCGCCTCGATCAGCTCCAGGCCCTTGTTGACGAGCGTGGCCGAGTTGATCGTGACGACGGGGCCCATGTCCCAGGTCGGGTGCTTGAGCGCGTCGGCCACCGACACGTGCTCGAGGTCGGAGCGCGGCCGGCCGCGGAAGGGGCCGCCGGACGCCGTGAGCACCAGCCGCGCCACCTCCTCGCGGCTTCCCCCGCGCAGGCACTGCGCCAGCGCCGAGTGCTCCGAGTCGACGGGCACGATCTGGCCCGGGCCGGCCGCGTCGAGCACCAGCGGCCCGCCCGCGACCAGCGACTCCTTGTTCGCCAGCGCGAGCACCGCGCCCGAGCGCAGGGCTGCGAGCGTGGGGCCGAGGCCACGCGATCCGGTGATGCCGTTGAGCACGACGTCGGCCGGGGTGGACTCCACGAGCTCGGCGGCCGCCGCGGGCCCGTCGAGCACCTCGACGCCCGGCACCTGCTCGCGCAGCCGCGCGGCCGCGGCCGGGTCGGCGACCGCCACCCGGCCCACCCCCGTGGCCTTGACCTGGGAGGCGAGCAGCCCGACGTCACCGCCGCCCGCCGCGAGGCCGGCCACGGTGAACCGCCCGGCCGCCTTCTCGACGACCTCCAGGGCCTGGGTCCCGATCGAGCCGGTCGAGCCCAGGACCAGCACCGACCGTGGGGGGTTCGCGTTCATCACCGCCCATCATCCCCGGCGTCGTGTTGTGCGACGATGAGGCCCGCACGACAGCGCTCCCGTTCGGCGACACAGGAGGAACCCATGGCGAGCAGCTCCCGCGAGCTGGCGAAGGTCGACCCCGCGGACGAGCCCTCGGCCGAGTGGGGTTGGCACGGCACGTTCCCGAAGGCGATCCCGGCGGCGGGCGTCGTCACGGCGGTCCTGCTGTGCCTGATCCTGATCGGCCACCCCGCCAGCTGGACCGAGATCCTCTTCGCCGTGGTGCCCGCGGTGGCCATCCTGCTGGCCGTCATCGTCGGGACCGTCCGCAAGCGCAACGACTGGCGGCGCTGAGCCACCGGGCCGCACCGGTGGCGGGGGACGCGATCGAGCTGGAGGTCGGGGACCGCACGGTCCGGCTCTCCAGTCCCGACCGCGTGTACTTCGCCGCGCGCGGCGAGACCAAGCTGGATCTCGCCCGCTACTACATGGCCGTGGGGGACGGGATCGTCCGCGCGCTGCGCGAGCGGCCCTGCATGCTGCACCGCTTCCCCACCGGCACCAGCGGCGAGAAGGTGCACCAGAAGCGCCTGCCGCGCGGCGCCCCTGAGTGGGTGCGCACGGTGCGCGTGCACTTCCCCCGCTACAACCGGCATGCCGACGAGCTCGCCGTGACCCACCTCGCGGACGTGGTGTGGGCCGTGCAGATGTCCACCGTGGAGTTCCACCCGTGGAACTCGCGGGCGGCCGACACCGAGTCGCCGGACGAGTGGCGCATCGACCTCGACCCGATGCCCGACGCGTCGTACGCCGACGTCCGCCGGGTCGCGCACGTCGCCCACGAGGTGCTCGACGAGCTGGGGGCCACCGGCTACCCGAAGACGTCCGGCGGCAAGGGCATCCACGTCTACGTGCGGATCCCGCCGGAGCACGGGTTCGCCGAGGTGCGCCGGGCCGCGCACGCCTTCGCCCGCGAGGTGGAGCGGCGCTGCTCGATCGTCGACCTGAGCTGGTGGCGCAAGGACCGCGACCCCAGGTCGATCTTCGTCGACTACAACCAGAACGCCCGCGACCACACCATCGCCTGCGCCTACTCGGTGCGCGGCGTGCCCGAGGCGCGGGTGTCCACGCCGATCCGCTGGGACGAGATCGACTCCGCGGAGCCCGGCGACTTCACCATCGCCACCGTCCCGGCGCGGTTCGCCGAGTTCGGCGACCTGCACGCCGGCATCGACGACGACGTCTTCCGGATCGAGCCGCTGCTGGAGTGGGCGGACAAGGACGCCCGGGACTCGGGCAGGGACGTGCCGGACCTCGACGAGCTCTAGTGTCCTGCGACTGGACTCCGGTCACGCGTGCGGCGCGTCGCCGATCACGCGTCGGCATCGACGTCAGAGGTCGTAGTAGAGCATGAACTCCCAGGGGTGCGGGCGCTGGCGGATCTGGTCGAGCTCCTTGGTCCGCTTGTAGTCCAGCCAGGTCTCGATCAGGTCCTCGGTGAAGACACCGCCCTCGAGCAGGAAGTCGTGGTCCTCCTCCAGGGCCGCCAGGACGGCCTCGAGCGACGCCGGCACCTGGCGGATCGCCGTCGACTCCTCCGGGGCGAGCTCGTAGAGGTCCTTGTCGATCGGCTCCGGCGGCTCGATCTTGTTCCGGATCCCGTCGAGGCCCGCCTGCAGCATGGCGGAGAAGGCGAGATAGGGATTCGCGGTGGGGTCGGGAGGCCGGTACTCCAGGCGCTTCGCCTTGGCGCTCTGCACGTACATCGGGATGCGGACACACGCCGACCGGTTGCGCTGCGAGTACACGAGGTTGATCGGTGCCTCGAAGCCGGGGACCAGGCGGCGGTAGGAGTTGGTCGTCGGCGCGCAGAACGCCAGCAGCGCCGGCGAGTGCTGGAGCAGCCCGCCGATGTAGTGGCGGCCCATGTCGCTGAGCCCCGCGTACCCGGCCTCGCTGTAGAAGACGTTCTGCCCGTCCTTCCACAGGGACTGATGGACGTGCATGCCCGAGCCGTTGTCCGCGAACACCGGCTTGGGCATGAACGTGGCGGTCTTGCCCGCCCGCCAGGCGACGTTCTTGACGACGTACTTGTAGTTCATGACGTTGTCCGCCATGTGCAGCAGGGACGAGAAGCGCATGTCCATCTCGGCCTGGCCGGCGGTGCCGACCTCGTGGTGCTGGACCTCGACCGGGATGCCCAGGTCGACGAGGGTCAGCGCCATCTCGCTGCGCAGGTCCTGGTGCTGGTCCATGGGGGGCACCGGGAAGTACCCCTCCTTGTACCGGGGACGGTAGCCGCGGCTCCCCGGCTGTCCGGACGCCCAGACCCCCTCCACCGAGTCGACGTGGTAGTAGCCCTCGTGCTGGTTCTGGTCGAAGCGCGCCCCGTCGAAGATGTAGAACTCCAGTTCGGGGCCCCAGTACGAGACGTCGGCGAAGTCCGTCGTCAGCAGGTGCGCCTCCGCCTTCCGGGCGATGTGGCGCGGATCGCGGGAGTAGCTCGTCCGCGTGATGGGGTCGGCGACGAAGCAGTGGATCTGGAGCGTCGGCACCTCCCGGAACGGGTCCATCACCGCCGTCGTCGGATCCGGCATCAGCAGCATGTCGGATTCGTGGATCTCCTGGAATCCGCGGATCGAGGAGCCGTCGAAGCCGTAGCCGGCCTCCATGCCCTCCTCGGTCAGTTCCTCCACCGGGACGGAGAAGTGCTGCATCAGCCCGGGGAGGTCGCAGAAGCGGAGATCCACCATCCGGGCGGCACTGTCGTGGGCGAGAGCGACGACGTCTCGAGGGGTTTCAGGCATTTCCGGCTCCTCGCTGAATCCCATGCCCTGGAACTCGTGCGAGGTCAGCGGCCCGCTGCCCGGGCCGGCCGGGCCGCCACCCGCACCGACCGCAGCGGGTGCGGGACGTGGCCCGCGACGTGGCTGCCGAGGCGCACGTCCCCCGCTCGCTGCTGGTCGCCGGCACGACGCTAGTCCCACGGGGTGGCAGATGCCCAGGGGTTCCGGCGAGGCTCGCCGGGTCAGAACGCCGCGGCGTGCAGCCGCGCGAACTCCTCGGTCAACGTGGCCCGCGACCAGTGGGCGTTGAGGCCGCTCGGGTTGGGCAGCACCCAGATCCGGGTGGCGCCCAGCGTCGGCTCCTGCGCCCCGACGATCGCGCCGCGGTCGGCGAAGGCCGTGCGGTAGGCCCCCAGCCCGACGACGGCGAGCCACGTCGGCCGCAGCCGCTCCACCAGGGTCCGCAGCACCCGGCCGCCCTCGACCAGCTCGGCGTCGCTCAGCTCGTCCGCCCGGGCGGTGGGCCGGGGGGCCATGTTCGTGATGCCCATGCCCCAGCCCGGCAGCAGCCCCTGCTCGTCCGGGCGCAGCAGCCGGGGCGTGAGACCGGCGTCGTGCAGGACCGGCCAGAAGCGGTTGCCGGGCCGCGCGAAGTGGTGCCCGGTGGCGGCCGAGACGAGGCCGGGGTTGATGCCACAGAAGAGCACCCGCAGGGCGGGATCGTCCGGGCCGGGCAGGACGTCCGGGAGCAGGCGCTCGCGGGCGGCCTCGAGTTCGGCCGCGGTCGGCATCGCCATGGGGCCATCATCGCCGCGGGCACCGCGGCACGCACCCGGATGGAGGCGGAAGGGCCCGTTCGGGCGGGCTGTCCCGGCCCGGCCGGTCAGGACAGGTTGCGGGCCATCCGCTGCAGCACCGCGACGGTGGCCCGGTACTCCTCGTCGCTGACGCCCTCGGTGATCCTCGCGCGGTAGGCGCGCACCGCGGCGACCAGCCGGCCCCGGGCGGCCGCCCCGGCCGGGGTGATCGTCACGCGTCCGGCGGCCTCCTGCACCCAGCCCTTCGCGCGCAGCTGGTCGAGGACCATCCGGATCTCCGGCCCGGTGCCGCGGAACGGGGCGAGCGAGGAGTCGAGCGCGGCGACGGTGTCGGCGCCACCGGCGATGGCGTTGAGCGTCTGCCAGTGCCGGCGGCCGATCCCCTCCCCGGCGAGGGTGCGGTCGAGCGAGGACTCGATCAGCCGGTCGACGTGTTTGAGCCACCAGCCGATCGGCTTGTCGGCCGAGTGGTCGCAGCCGGGCCCGTGCACGTGTCCTGGCCGGTCGTGGGCGGTGTCCACGTGATCAGGATGCCCCTTCGGCGGCCCGCTGACCAGCGGTGACGCCCGGCGGGCCGCGGGGTCAGCCGCCCGCGAGCACCTCGGCGAGGTCGAAGGAGACGGGCCGCTCGAGCTGCTCGTAGGTGCACGACTCCGGCTCGCGGTCCGGCCGCCACCGGACGAACTGGGCGGTGTGCCGGAAGCGCGCGCCCTCCATGTAGTCGTAGCGGACCTCGACGACCCGCTCGGGGCGCAGCGGGACGAAGGACAGGTCCTTGCCCGCGTTCCAGCGGCTCTGCTCGTTCTTGCGCGGGGTCCGCTCCCCGTCCAGGTGCGCGGCCCAGTTCCAGGGGTGTCCCTCGAAGTCCGTGACCAGGGGCTGGAGCTCGGTGAACAGCTCCCGCCGGGTCGCCATCGGGAACGCCCCGACCACGCCGACGGACGCCAGCACGCCCCGGTCGTCGAACAGCCCGAGCAGGAGCGAGCCGATCGCGTCGGGCCCCGACTTGTGCACCCGGTAGCCGGCGACCACGCAGTCGCACGTGCGCTCGTGCTTGACCTTGGCCATCACCCGCTTGTCCGGCTGGTAGGTCAGGTCGGCCTCCTTGGCGATCAGCCCGTCGAGCCCCGCGCCCTCGAACTGCTCGAACCAGCGACGGGCCTCGTCGGTGTCGCGGGTCAGCGGCGTGAGGTGGATCGGCGGCTGCGCCTTCGCCAGCACCTCCTCCAGCCGGGCGCGGCGCGTCTCGAAGGGCTGCTCCATGAGGTCCTCGTCGCCGACGGCGAGCAGGTCGAAGGCCACGAAACTGGCCGGGGTCTGCTCCGACAGGAGCGTGACCCGGCTTGCCGCCGGGTGGATGCGCTGCTGCAGGGCCTCGAAGTCGAGGGTGTTGCGGGCGGTGTCGGCCACGACGATCTCGCCGTCGATCACCGCGCGCTCCGGGAAGTTGGCGAGCACGGCCTCGACGACCTCGGGGAAGTACCGGGTCATCGGCTTCTCGTTGCGGCTGCCGATCTCCACCTCGGCGCCGTCCCGGAAGACGATCGACCGGAAGCCGTCCCACTTCGGCTCGTAGAGCCGGCCGGGCGGGATGTCCTTGACGGGCTTGGCCAACATCGGCGCGACGGGCGGCATCACGGGCAGGTCCACGCCGCCCAGTGTGTCGTGCGGCGCGGGCGGAGGCGAGCGGACTCCCCCGGGCGGGACGCGTCCACGCAGCTCACCCGGGGTCGTGAGTGGCCAGTGCCCCTCTAGCGGCAGTTGCCGCTAACGGGCAGCCGCAGGGGTCCCGGTGCACGAACCTCGGGGTGAGCCGGGTGAGGTACGCGCGGCGGGTGACGATCCCCGCTGATTGAGCGAACGGCACTCTCGCTCAGATCTAGTGAGCGAGCGGCACTTTCGCTCAGTGCGAGCGAGCGACTCTTTCGCTCAAGCCTGTTGAGCGAGCGGCGCTCTCACTCAGACCTAGTGAGCGAGGGTGCCGCTCGTTCAACCCGTGGTCAGGAGCGGGCGGTGGCGGCGAGCTGGCCGCAGGCCGCGTCGATCTCCTGGCCGCGGGTGTCCCGGACCGTGCAGGAGACGCCGGCGGCCTGGACCCGGCGCACGAACTCGCGCTCGACGGGCTTGGGGCTCGCGTCCCACTCGCTGCCCGGCGTGGGGTTGAGCGGGATGAGGTTCACGTGCACCCGCCTGGTGCCGATCCGCCGGCGCAACAGCGTCCCGAGCAGGTCCGCGCGCCAGGGCTGGTCGTTCACGTCCCGGATCAGGGCGTACTCGATGCTGATGCGACGACCGGTCGTCTGCGCGTAGCGACGCCCGGCGTCGAGGACCTCGCCGACCTTCCACCGGTTGTTGACCGGCACGAGGGTGTCGCGCAGCTCGTCGTCCGGGGTGTGCAGGGAGATCGCCAGGGTGACCGGCAGTCCCTCCTGCGCGAGCTTGTCGATGGCCGGGACGAGCCCGACCGTCGACACGGTGACCCCGCGCGGGGAGATGCCGAGCCCGTTCGGGGCGGGCTCGGTGATCCGGCGCAGCGCGGCGACGACCCGCTTGTAGTTCGCCAGCGGCTCGCCCATCCCCATGAACACGATGTTGGACAGCCGCCGCGGCTCACCGAGCGCGCCCTCCTGCGCCTTGCGCGCGGCCTGCCGCACCTGGTCCACGATCTCCGCGGTGGACAGGTTCCGCTGCAGTCCGCCCTGGCCGGTGGCGCAGAAGGGGCAGGCCATTCCGCAGCCCGCCTGGCTGGAGATGCAGACGGTGGCGCGGTCCGGGTAGCCCATGAGGACGGACTCGGCCAGCGTGCCGTCGTGGCCGCGCCAGAGGGTCTTGCGGGTCTGCCCGTCGTCGCAGACCTGCTCGGTGACGGTCTCGACCAGCGGCGGCAGCAGGGCTCCGAGCTGCGCGCGGGCCGCCGCCGGGAGGTCGGTCATCTCGTCCGGGTCGGCGGTGAGCCTGCCGAAGTAGTGCCGCGCCAGCTGGTCGGCCCGGAAGCCGGGCAGGCCGAGCTCCGTCACCGCGGCCTTGCGGTCGGCGGGCTCGAGGTCGGCGAGGTGACGGGGCGGGGTCGCGCGCTTCGGCGCGTCGAAGACCAGGGGCAGGGATGTCGACATGGCCCTTCCAGTGTGCCACCCGCACCGGACCGCGCCGCTACCCGGCTCGGCCCGGCGTCGGGCGGCCGTCGGCCCGGGCTACGACCCGGACGACGACTCGGGCGGCGGCTCGGGCCGCGCTCGCGGCGACTCGGGCGGAGACCCGGGCGGAGACCCGGGCGCGACTCACCGGCCGACGCGCTCGCGCAGCTCCTCGACCAGCCCGATCCGGCGCGCCCCGGAGAGCCACAGCACCACGGCGCCGCCGATCCCGACCACACCGAGCGGGAGTGCGGCGCCCCCGCTGTTCAGCGCGAGCAGCGCCCCGACGGCACCGAGCACGACGAGCAGGCCCCCGACGGCGACGAAGGACCGCTCGCCGAGCAGCGTCGACAGCGAGCACAACCCGGCCCCGACGACCACCGCGCCGACCGGAACGGTCAGCTCGCCCCAGCCCTGCCCGATCAGCGGCAGCCCGACCCCCAGCACGACCAGCACCACGCCGACCACGACGGCGAGCCGCAGCACCCGCGTCCGCAGCACCCGGTCCAGGCGGGCACCGAGCCCCTGGCGCCGCCGGACGGTGAGGAACAGCCAGCCCGTGAGCAGCAGACCCGCCGCCATGACCAGGGTCCCGCCGCCCGCGCCGAACCCGAGCGAGCCCGCGACCCAGCCCGCGCCGCCCAGCAGGATCTCCAGCTGCGGCAGGGGGATGCCGGAAACGGTACGCGCGGTTCGGCTCATACCGCCACGGTAGCGAGGCCGTCACCCGGCCGGGGCACGGCCCGGGGCGTACCGCGGAGCCCGCCGTGGACCCACAGCGCCGCCACAGCCGGGCGTGCCAGGGTGACGGACACCACCACGACACTGGCCGATCCCCGTGAGGAGCCGACATGCCCGACCCCGCCGCCGCGCCCAGCCCCGCACCGTCCACCACCGCACCGTCCTCGACCGCACCGTCCTCGACCGCACCGCACACCTCCGCACCGCCCACGACCGACACGCCCACCCCCGCCACGCCCGCCCGTTCCGCACGCGCCCGCTCCTCCGCCCCGGACGCCGGCCCTTCCGGCGGTCCTGCCACCCGTCCGGCCGTCCCTGCCGCGGTCTCCCCCGCCGCGGCGCCCACACTCTCCCGTCGCGCCGCCGTGGCCGGTGCCGGCGTCGCGGCCGTCGGCGTCGGGTTGCTCGCCGCGGGCTGTGCGAGCGGCGGCTCGGGCAGCGCCCCCGGCGGGAGCACCGGCGGGGCCACGACGGGGGGCGCGCCCTCGGCCTCCGCGGGCGCCACGCTCGGCCCGGCGTCCGCCGTGCCGGTCGGGAGCGCCGCGGTGTTCGCGGACCAGAAGGTGATCGTCACGCAACCGACCGCCGGCACCTACCGGGGCTTCTCCTCGACCTGCCCGCACCAGGGCTGCGCGGTGTCCGAGGTCCGGGGCGCCACGCTGGTGTGCCCCTGCCACGGCAGCGTCTTCGGCCTCGACGGGCAGGTGCAGGACGGACCGGCCACCCGGGGCCTGACGCCGGAGACCGTCGCGGTCCAGGGGGACCGGATCACCCTGGCCTGAGTCAGCGGGTGGTGATGATCCCGGCGGGCCTGCGGCGTGTGTGCAGCCGGTAGCCCACGGGGATGCTGAGCCCGGTCGTCTCGGCGATCGCGCGTGCCGCGGTCGCGGGGGCGAACTCGATCCGCAGCACGGCCTCGAGCGTCTCCCGGTCGCGAAAGCGCCAGGTCGACGTGACGCGTTCCTGCGTGAAGCCCTGCCGCGCGAAGAACCGCTCGACGGCCGCAGGGTCGTAGCGCGGCAGGTCCGCGCGCAGCCAGTCGCCGTAGGGCGGCACGGTGAAGTCGAGGTCGACGATCGCGAGCACGCCGCCGGGCCGCAGCACCCGGTCCGCCTCGGCGAGTCCGGGCTCGCAGCCCTCGCCGAAGAAGTAGGCCGTGCGGGCGTGCACGACGTCCGCGCAGGCGTCGGGCAGCGGGAGCGCCTCCGCTCCCCCGCGCAGCACCTCGAACCCGCGCCGCCGTCCGCGCTCGACCAGCGGCGGGTGCGGCTCCACGCCCACCACCGAGCGCGCCTCCTGCGCGAAGTGCGGCAGGTGGAAACCGTCCCCGCAGCCGACGTCGACGACGTCCCGCCCCGCCCACGGCGCCGCGGTGCGCAGGGCCGCCCAGAGCACGCCGTCGGCGTCCTGCGCGCGGTTCTCGCGCTCGTACACGTCCGGCCAGTGCCAGATGTTGGGGCTGGGGATCGCGGGACCGGTCCTGAGCTGCCCGCCGAAGCCCTTGTACCTCATGCGGTCATCCGGGGCGCGTGCCTCACGTGACGGGGACGAAGACGCTCAGCAGCGCCCACGAGACGAAGGCGGCCGGGAGCATCGAGTCCAGCCGGTCCATCAGGCCGCCGTGACCGGGCAGCAGCGTGCCCATGTCCTTGATGCCGAGGTCCCGCTTGACCATGGATTCGGTGAGGTCGCCCAGCGTGGCCGTGACGACGAGGACGGCGCCGAGGACCGCCCCGAGCCACCAGGCGCCGTCGAGCAGCAGGAGCACGGACAGCGCGCCCGCGACCATGCCGGCCAGCAGCGAACCGCCGAAGCCCTCCCAGGACTTCTTCGGGCTGATCCGCGGGGCCATCGGGTGCCTGCCGGCGACGACCCCGGCGGCGTACCCGCCGACGTCCGACGCGACGACGCAGATCATGAAGGTCAGCACCCGGCCGACGCCGTCCTCGGGCAGCACGAGCAGCGTGGCGAAGGAGACGAAGAACGGGACGTAGGCGGCGGAGAAGATGCCGGCCCCGACGTCCCGGACGAACCCGTCGGCGGGGTTGAGGCCGCTGCCCTTCGCGCCGCCGCCGAAGCCCATCCGCCACAGCAGCGACACGAGGACCGTGACGGCGAACGCCACCGCCGATCCGCGGAGGCCGAACGGCCAGGCCAGCCACACCATCGCCTGCCCACCGACGAGCAGGACCGGCAGCGGAACCTTGATCTTCTCCCGGCTCCGGCGGAACGCGCCCGCGAGCTCCCAGGTACCGACGGCCGTGGCGGCCGCCAGCACGATGATGAAGGCCTGCCGCTGCACCAGCAGCGACGCCAGGATGACGGCACCCAGTGACAGCCCGACCGCGATGGCCGCGGCGAGGTTCCGGCCGAGCCGCGCGGACCGCGGCGGCGGCGAGGGCGCGCCCGGCAGCCCCGCCCCCGGGAGGTCCGAGGTCACGGGCGGCGTCCCTGCGGGATCGGTCGGCGGGCCGTCACCGGCCCGGTCGGCCCCGCGGTCGGTCCCGTCGGCCCCGCGGTCGGTCCCGTCGGCCCCGCGGTCGGTCCCGTCGGCCTCGTGGTCGGTCCCGTCGGCCTCGTGGTCGGCCTCGTGGTCGGCCTCGTGGTCGGCACTGTGCGAGGTGGTCACGGTCCTTCAGAGCTCGAGAAGCTCGGATTCCTTGTGCTTGACCAGCTCGTCGACCTGGTGGACGTACTTGTCCGTGACGCCCTGGAGCTCCTTCTCGGCCCGGGTGACCTCGTCCTCGCCCGCCTCGCCCTCCTTGACGATGCGGTGCAACTCGTCCATGGCCTTGCGGCGCAGGTTGCGGATGGTGATGCGCGCGTCCTCGCCCTTGCTGCGCGCGACCTTGACCATCTCCCGGCGCCGCTCCTCGGAGAGCTGCGGGATGATGCAGCGGATGATCTGGCCGTCGTTGCTCGGGTTCAGGCCCAGGTCCGAGTCCCGGATGGCCTTCTCCATCGCCTTGAGCTGGCTGGCGTCGTACGGCTTGATGACCGCCATCCGCGCCTCGGGGATCGTCACCGAGGCGAGCTGGTTGAGCGGCGTGTAGGCGCCGTAGTAGTCGACGACCACCTTCGAGAACATCGCCGGGGTGGCCCGGCCGGTGCGCACACTGGCCAGGTCGTCCTTGGCCACCTCGACTGCCTTCTCCATCTTCTCCTCGGCGTCGAAGAGGGTTTCGTCGATCACGGCTGCTCCCGGTGCGTTCTGGCGTGTCGTTCTCAGGTCTCGGGTGTGCTCACCAGCGTGCCGATCCTCTCACCCGCGACCGCGCGGGCGATGTTGCCCTCGGTCAGCAGGTTGAACACGATGATCGGCATCCGGTTGTCCATGCACAGGCTGAAGGCGGTGGCGTCGGCGACCTTGAGGCCCCGCTCGAGCACCTCGCGATGGGTGATCTCGTGGAACATCTCGGCCGTCGGGTCGATCTTCGGGTCCGCGGTGTAGACCCCGTCGACGCCCTTGGCCAGCAGCAACGCCTCGCAGCCGATCTCCAGCGCGCGCTGGGCCCCGGCCGTGTCGGTGGAGAAGAAGGGCATCCCGACGCCCGCCCCGAAGATCACGACCCGGCCCTTCTCGAGGTGCCGGATGGCCCGCCGGGGGATGTAGGCCTCGGCGACCTGCCCCATCGTGATCGCGGTCTGCACGCGGGTGTCGAGGTGGTGCTCGCGCTCGAGGAAGTCCTGCAGCGCGAGACAGTTCATCACGGTGGCGAGCATGCCCATGTAGTCGGCGCGGGCGCGGTCCATCCCGCGCTGCTGCAGCTCGCTGCCGCGGAAGAAGTTGCCGCCCCCGATCACGACCGCGATCTGGGCGCCGCTCGCGACGACCTCCGCGATCTGTCGGGAGACGGTCTCCACGACCTTGGGATCGACGCCGAGCCCGCCGCCGCCGAACATCTCGCCGCCGAGCTTGAGCAGCACGCGGCGGTACCCGGGGCGGGTGGTCTCGGCGTCGATCCCGTGGTCGTTCATGCGATCAGGCCTGGCCGACCTCGAAGCGGACGAAGTCCTTGACGGTCACGCCCGCCTCGTCCAGCAGCGCCTTCACGGTCTTCTTCGAGTCCAGCACGGAGGCCTGCTCGAGGAGCACGACGTCCTTGTAGAACCCGGTGATCCGGCCCTCGACGATCCGGTCGAGGATCTTCTCCGGCTTGCCCTCCTCGCGGGCGGTCGCCTCGGCGATCCGCTTCTCGTTCTCCACGACCTCGGTCGGGACCTGGTCGCGGGTGGTGAACTGCGGGCGCGCGGCGGCGATGTGCATCGCGACGTTCCGGGCGGCCTCGGCGTCCTCGCCCTCGTAGGCGACGAGCGCGCCGATGGCCGGCGGCAGGTCGCTGGCGCGGCGGTGCAGGTACACGGCGACGGGGCCGTCGACGTGGATGTACCGCTTGAGCTCGAGCTTCTCGCCGATGCGGGCGGAGAGCGCCTGGATCGCGTCGGCCACGGTGCCGCCCTCGAGCGGGGCCTTGGCCAGCGCCTCGACGTCGGCCGGCTTCTGCTCGACGGCGACGGCGAGGATCTTGGTGGCGAGGTCGACGAAGTCGTCGCTCTTGGCGACGAAGTCGGTCTCGCAGTTCAGCTCGACCATGGTGCCGCCCTCGGCGACGACCAGGCCGTTGGAGGTGGAGCGCTCGGCGCGCTTGCCGACGTCCTTCGCGCCCTTGATGCGGAGGAGCTCGACGGCCTTGTCGAAGTCGCCCTCGGCCTCCTCGAGCGCCTTCTTGCAGTCCATCATCCCGGAGCCGGTGAGCTCACGGAGCCGCTTGACGTCGGCGGCGGTGTAGTTCGCCATCTCGGTGTCTTCTCGTCCTTCGCGCTGCGGGTGGGTCGGGTCCGACCGGCGGCCGGGGCGGGGGTGCGCCCCGGCCGCCGTGATCGGGTGGTGCTCAGCCGGCGGTCTGCTGGGTGCCGTTGCTGGTGCTGGCCGGGACCGAGCCCGCGTTCGCCGCGGCCGGCTCGCCGCCCAGGCTCGCGCCGTCCGACCCGCCGCCGGTCAGGAGCTCCTGCTCCCACTCGGCCAGCGGCTCCTCGGCGCCCTCGGCCTTCTCGCCCTCGCCGCGGGCGCGCGCGGAGCGGGCCATGAGGCCGTCCGCCGCCGCCTTGGCGATCACCCGGGTGAGCAGCGCCGCGGAGCGGATCGCGTCGTCGTTGCCCGGGATCGGGTAGTCGACCTCGTCCGGGTCGCAGTTGGTGTCGAGGATCGACACGACCGGGATGCCCAGCTTGCGGGCCTCGCCGACGGCGATGTGCTCCTTCTTGGTGTCGACCACCCACACCGCGCTCGGCACCTTCGACATGTCGCGGATGCCGCCGAGGGTCTTCTCGAGCTTGTCCTTCTCGCGGGTGAGCATGAGGATCTCCTTCTTGGTGCGACCCTCGAAGCCACCCGTCTGCTCCATCGACTCCAGCTCCTTGAGCCGCTGGAGGCGCTTGTGCACGGTCTGGAAGTTGGTGAGCATGCCGCCCAGCCAGCGCTGGTTGACGAACGGCATGTTGACCCGGCCCGCCTCCTCGGCGATGGCCTCCTGGGCCTGCTTCTTCGTCCCGACGAACATGATCGTGCCGCCGTGGGCCACGGTCTCGCGGACGAACTCGTAGGCGCGGTCGATGTACGACAGCGTCTGCTGCAGGTCGATGATGTAGATGCCGTTGCGCTCGGTCAGGATGTAGCGCTTCATCTTCGGGTTCCAGCGCCGGGTCTGGTGCCCGAAGTGCACGCCGCTGTCGAGCAGCTGCTTCATGGTGACGACGGCCATGGCCGATGTTCACCTCTCGGTCGGGCGCGGGCGGCGGCGGGTGATCACCGATCACCACCGGCCGGTCCGCGCGTGGCGGTTGTCGCGGGACCCCCGCGGAGGGGCCCCGCCCTGGCGCCGCGCCGGCTCCCGGACCCGCACCCGGCCGCTCGGCGGGGATGCGGGACCGCCCGGTCGCCGACCCCGCTTCCGCAGGGCACGCGAGCGCGCGAAGTCACCTCGAGCGGTCGAGGTGCGTGGTCGAGTGTACGCCCGGCCGCCGATCGACCTCACCCGGGACGGCCCCGCCGGACCGATCCGTCCCCAGGCTCGGAGGCCTGTGGATCGATCGTCCCCACGACGCCCGGTCCCCCCTGCTCATGGGCAGGGTGACGGCATGGGGCGGGCGGGACGGACGGTGGGTCGGCGGGCGGGGCGGGTGCGGTGGGTTGACCAGAGGGCTGTGCGGGCGGCCGGGCAGGCGGCTGAGCGGGTTCGGCGGACCGGACGGGCGGTGGGGCGGCGGGTCGTGGTGGGCCTCGTGCTGAGCGGGCAGCTGCTCGGGACGGGGATCGGGGTGGGGGGCGGGGGTGGGGTGGCGCGAGTCGCCTTCGCCGCACAGGTCGATTCCGCGCCCGCGCCCGTGGAGCCCACGCTCGAGACGTCCAGGCCCGAGGAGCCCGCACCCGGGCAGCCGGCGCCCGAACAGGCGTCGGCCATGCCAGCGCCCCAGGAGCCGACCGCCGAGACGCTCGCGCCGGGAGTGGAGTACGGGTGGCCCTTGTCGCCGACGCCGGCGGTCGCGCGGCCGTTCGACCGGCCGCCCTTCCGCTACGGCCGCGGGCATCGCGGCGCCGACCTGGTCGGCGCCGTGGGGCAGGCGGTGCTCGCGGCCCGGAACGGGGTCGTCGTGTTCGCGGGGCCGGTGGCGGGGCGCGGTGTGGTGTCGGTCGAGCACGCCGACGGGCTGCGGACGACCTACGAGCCGGTCACCGGCACCGTCGCCGTCGGCGTGCGGGTGGCGCGGGGCGACCCGATCGGCGTGCTCGAGGCCGGGCACGCCGGGTGCCCGGCGGAGGCCTGCCTGCACTGGGGCGTGCGCCGGGGTGTGCGGTCGACGTCCGAGTACATGGATCCGCTGGTGCTGCTGCGGCCACGGCACGTCCGGCTGCTGCCGCTGCCCGATCCGTGGCCGGGATGAGCGGGCGCCGCCGTCGACTGCCGCGCCGGGCCGACCCGCTCAGGCGGGCTCGGTCAGGCGGGTGCGCAGCCGCGTGACCAGGCGGGAGTGCAGCTGGCACACCCGCGACTCGGTGACCCCGAGCAGGCGGCCGATCTCGGCGAGGGTCCGGTTCTCCAGGTAGTAGAGGCGCACGACCTCCCGGTCCCGCTCCCCCAGCGCGCCGACCGCGAGGGCGAGCTCGCGCACCGTCTCGCCGTGCTCCACGATCTCGGCCGGGCTCGGCGCCGACTCGTCCGGCACCAGCTCGGCGACGGGCACCTGGCTCTCGCCGCCGGCCTCGAGCGCCTCCACGCTCACCAGCTGGCGGTGCTGCAGCATCCCGCGCAGCTCCCGGAGCCCCACGCCCAGCTCCTCGGCGAGCTCCCGGTCCTCGACCGTGCGCCCGAGCCGCGTCTCCAGCCGCTCCCGCGCCCGCTCGGCCTCGCGACGCCGCGCGCGGGCCGTGCGCGGGACCCAGTCCTGTGCGCGCAGCTCGTCGAGCATCGCCCCGCGGATGCGCTGCGCCGCGTAGCTCTCGAAACGCACCTCGCGCTCGGGCTCGAAGCGCTCGACCGCGTCGATCAGGCCGAACATGCCGACCTGCACCAGATCGGCGGCGTCGACGTGCACGGGCAGGCCGCTGACCATCTTGCCCGCGACCCCCCGCACGAGCGCGCGGTAGTGGATCACGAGCCGGTCGCGGGAAGCCGGGGTGCGGTTCGCGAGGAAGTCCGCCCACAGCGTCGAGGTGATGTCGGCGGCGGCGCGGTCCCCGGCGGCTCGACCCTCGGCGACGCGATCTCCGGCGACGCGATCCCCGCCGGTCCGGTCTCCGGCACCGCGGTCCTCGGCTACCTCGTCCCTGTCCGCACCGGCCGTCGCCGGCTCGATGCGCGTCGGGGCCGCAGCGGCGCCAGGCGTGCCGACCGCGTCGGCGACCGGGGTCTTCGGGGAGGGCGTGCCGTTCACCGACGGGCGGTGCGCGATCGGGGGAACCGCGAGGGCGTCGGGCGTGTCGGGCCGGAGCGGGGCGACGAGGGCGACGTGTTCGGCGGCGCGGTGCGGCCCGCCGAGGTTCGATTCCGGGCCCGCCACGTCCGGTGTCACCCCGCACTCGGCCGGGACCGCCCGCAGTGACACCCTGCGTTCGGCGACCGGCGGCTCGTCCGCGGTGGTCAGGGCCCTGGCCAGGGCTCCGGCCAGCATGCCGATCGTGTGCGTGACCTGCGCAGACTCGACGTCCGGAACGTCATGCCCGGGGATGAGCCTGGTCATGGACCACCTTCAGACGGTCGACGGTCACGTGCGTGTACAGCTGAGTGGTCGACAGCGTAGCGTGACCAAGCAACTCCTGTACGTGACGAAGGTCGGCGCCGCCGTCGAGCAGGTGTGTCGCCGCGGCGTGCCGGAAGCCGTGTGGTCCGATGTCCGGCGCGTCGGGCAGCGCCGCCATCACGCGGTGCACGATCGTGCGTGCGACGCGGGCGTCGAGGCGTCCGCCGCGGACCCCGAGGAAGAGCGCGGGCGGAGAGCCCGGACGGGCCAGCGCCGGGCGGCCGAGGGCACGCCAGCGCCGCAGCGCGTCGGCCGCGGGCACGCCGAACACCACCGTCCGCTCCCGGTTGCCCTTGCCCAGCACGCGGAGGGTCCGCCGCTCGTCGTCGACGTCGTCGACGTCGAGCCCGCAGGCCTCGCCCACCCGGATGCCGGTCGCGTACAGGACCTCGAGCAGCGCGAGGTCGCGGAGCGCCTCGGGGTGCTCCTCGGCCGCGCCGGAGACGGCCGCGTCGAGCACCGCGGCGGCCTGGTCCTCCCGCAGCACCTCGGGCAGGGCTCCGCGCGAGCTCGGCGAGCTCAACCGGGCCCCGGGATCGCTCGTGATCAGCCCGGCGCGCGCCGCCCACGCCGTGAAGGTCCGGACCGCGGCCGCGCGGCGGGCGAGCGTGGCGCGGCTGGTCCCGGCCGCGTGCGCCTCCCCGAGCCGCCGCCGCAGGTGCGCGAGGTCGAGCGACGCCAGGGACGGCAGCCCCCCGAGCATCCCGGCGAGGTCCGAGCGGTACGCCCGCACGGTGTGGGTGGACCGGCCCCGCTCCAGCTCGAGGTGTCGGACGAAGCGCTCCACCGCGGCCCCGACGTCGGCCGCGAGTGTGCGGTGGGACGGATCGGCGCGCGGGTCGGCGGAACCGCCGGGCGTGCATCCGGCGTGCTCGCTCTCGGACCGATCTTCCGGCGGGTTCGCGGGTTCGGGCGGCGCCATCCCCCGACGGTGCGGGTCGTCCCCGCCCCGGTCAACGATCCACGCCGGAGGCATCGGCGCGGGTGCCGGCAGCTCACCCGCCTGCGTGGGTCGCCGCCGATGGCCGACGCGGGGCCGCCCAGCGGGTCGAGCACTCGGCTCTCCGGCCTCGGCCCGGACCGACAACGGCGCTGAACCAGGACGCCCCGTCCCCGCCCCGCCCGTCGCGGGGCTCCCTGTCCACCGTGATCTGGCTGGAGGAAGCAGACCCGGCGGCCCGCTCGTGATCGCCTCCTGTGGGTGCCCGGCGAACCCGCCGGCCGCGCTGCACCGCTCGTGGCGATCTCGGTGATCACGCAGACCCGCCGGCACGACCGGAGGTCATGTGCACCCGCTGAGCGCGTCGCGCTCGGCAGGCCGCAGCGCTCACCGGTTCCTCCGCCTCGTCCTGCGCTGCCACCGGCCCTCGTGGAACGAGGCGAGCCCGCGGCGCTCGAGCTCCATCAGCGCGGAGCGGACCGTGTCCCGGTCCATGCCGGCCTCGACCGCGAGCCAGGCGATGTCGCGGGCCGCGCGCGGGGGTAGCGCGTCGTGCACCCGCGCCTGCACCTCGTCGAGCGCGTCCGTGCCGCGCTGCGGCCGGTCCGGCTCCCGCGCCAGTTCGACGCCCAGCCGCCCCGTGGCCTCGGTGATCTCCTCGGCCCGCGTGACCAGCAGGGCGCCCTGCCGGATCAGCTCGTGACAGCCCGCCGACGCCGCCGAGGTCACCGGGCCGGGAACCGCCATGAGGACCGTGCCGAGCTCCCGCGCGTCGGACGCCGTGCGCTGGGCTCCGCTCCGCAGCGCCGCCTCGACCACCACCGTGCCCGCCGACAGCGCCGCGATGAGCCGGTTCCGCACCAGGAACCGGTGCCGCGCCGGCACCGCGCCCGGTGGGTACTCCGACACGACCAGGCCCTGACGGGCGATTCGGTCGATCAGCCCGGCGTGCGAGGTCGGGTAGGCGCGATCGAGCCCGCACGCCAGCACCGCGACCGTGGGCCCGCCGCCGGCGAGCGCGCCGCGATGCGCGGCCCCGTCGATGCCGATCGCCGCCCCCGACACCACCGTCTGCCCGGCCGCGGCCAGCCCGGCGCCGAGCTCGGCGGCGGTGTGGGTGCCGTAGCCGGTGGCGGCACGGGCGCCGACCATCGCCACCGCCCGGTCGGTGAGCCCGCCGAGCGAGCCGGTACCGCGGACCCACAGCGCCAGCGGCGGCGCCAGGTCCTTGCGCTCGGTCAGCCCGAAGCACGCGAACGGCCACTGCGGCCACTCCGGATCCTCGGGGACGAGCAACCGTGCCCCGCAGGCCGCGGCGGCCTCGAGATCGGCGTCGACGCGCTCGGCCCCGCTCCGCGCGGAGGTCTCGTCCGCGACGGCCTCGGGAACGTCGCCCCGCCGGATCGCGTCGGCCGCCGCCACCGCCCCCATCAGGTCGGCGAGGCGACCGGTGGCACGTGCGGGCGGCTCGGCGACCCGCAGCAGGTAGGCGCGGGCCCGCAGGATCTCCTCGCCCACCACGGCGGGCGGCGCCGCCGCGATCACGCCGCACCCCGCTCGCGGTAGTACAGCGCGTTGTCGACGGCCTCCCGGTCCGGCGACGACGCCCCGGCCAGGTCGGCCAGCGTCCACGCCACGCGCAACGCCCGGTCCGCGCCGCGCGCCGACAGCTCCCCGGCCCGCATCCGCTCCTCCAGCGGCCGGACGACGGACCGGGGCAGGCCGAAGGTGCGCCGCAGGGCCGGGCCGGGAACCTCGGCGTTGGTCCGCCAGCCGTGCGCCGACCATCGCTCGGCCGCCGCCGCCCGTGCGGCGAGCACCCGCTCGCGGACCGTCGCGGTGTCCTCCTCCACGGTCCCGGTGCTGCCGATCTCGGTGACCGGGGCCATCCGCGCCCGCAGGTCCACGCGGTCGAGCAGCGGGCCGGACAGCCGGCCGAGGTACCGGCGCCGCACGATCGAGGTGCAGATGCAGTCGCGGTCCCGCGCCGGCGCGCACGGGCACGGGTTGGCCGCGAGGACCAGCTGGAACCGCGCGGGGTACCGCACGCTCCCGTCCGCCCGGGCCAGCCGGATCTCGCCCTCCTCGAGCGGCGTGCGCAGGGCGTCGAGCACGTGCGGCTGGAACTCGGCGCACTCGTCGAGGAACAGGACCCCCCGGTGGGCGAGCGACACCGCGCCGGGCCGGGCGAGCCCGGCGCCGCCGCCGAGCAGCGCGGCCATCGAGGAGGAGTGGTGCGGCGCGACGAACGGGGCGACCCGGCTGAGCGGATCGCCGCCCGCCTCGCCGAGCACGGAGCGCACCGACGCGAGCTGCAGGGCCTCGTCGCGACTCAGCTCGGGAAGCAGCCCGACGATCCGCCGGGCGAGCATCGTCTTGCCCGTGCCCGGCGGGCCGACCAGCAGCAAATGGTGCCCGCCCGCGGCGGCGACCTCGAGAGCGCGCCGCGCGTCCGGCTGGCCCACGACGTCCGCCAGGTCGGGCACCGGGGCCGCCGGCCCGGGCTGCGGGCCCATCGGACGGTCGAGCTCGCGCTCGCCGGCGAACCAGCCCACGACCTGCTCCAGCGTGGTGGCCCCGAAGATCTCGACGTCGTCGACCAGCCCGGCCTCCTCCAGCGCGGCCACGGGCACCACCATCCGCCGCAGCCCGGCCGACCGGGCCGCGAGGACGCTCGGCAGCACCCCGCGGACGGGCCGCACCCGGCCGTCGAGGGCCAGCTCGCCGAGCAGCACGGTGCCCGCCAGCCGGTCGGGGTCGACGACCCCCGCCCCCGCCAGCACACAACAGGCCAGGGCCAGGTCGAAGCGCGACCCGGTCTTGCGCAGCGTCGCCGGGGAGAGCGCCAGCAGGATGCGCACCGACGGCCACTCGCGGCCGGAGTTCACCACGGCCGACCGCATCCGGTGCACCGACTCCTGCAGGGCGGTGTCGGCCAGCCCCACGATCTGGACGCCGGGGATCCCGCCGCCCACGAGCGCCTCGATCTCCACGGGCACACCCTCGACGCCGTGCAGCGCCACGGACCAGCCCCGCGCGAGCGCCATCAGAACGCTCCCTCGTAGTGCTCGAGGGTGACCGGTCGGCCGGGGCGCATCAGCACCGCGACGACGTCGAACCGGATCTCGCACCACGGCACGTGGTGGGCCGCGAGCCACGCCTTGGTCACCCGCCGGATGCGCTGGGCCTTGAGCCCCGTGACGGCCTCGGCCGGCTCGCCGTACCGCGTGCCGGAGCGGGTCTTGATCTCGCAGACCACCAGCCGGGTGCCGTCCCGCTGCCGCTGGGTGGCCACCACGTCGATCTCGCCCTCCCGGCACCGCCAGTTCCGGGACAGCACGACGAGGCCCTTGCGTTCGAGGTACTCGACCGCGACGTCCTCGCCGCGGCGGCCGAGCTCGTCCTTGGCTGCCATGCCGGACACGATCTCCGCCCGCACCGACCCGTGGGGCGGAACGCGGAAAGTGCTCCACAGGAACCGCGGACGGTGGACAACCACCGGTGCAGGCCCCCGGACGGACCGGAACCGTCGGGGGGAGGTGCTAAAGGGGGCGTCTAGTGGCCGAACTGGTCGCCCTCGGGCAGCCGCAGGTCGGGCTTGTCGAGCTCCTCGATGTTGACGTCCTTGAACGTCACCACCCGGACGTTCTTCACGAACCGCGCCGGCCGGTACATGTCCCAGACCCACGCGTCGGACATCCGGACCTCGAAGTAGACCTCGCCGTCCGCGTTGCGCGGCGCGACGTCGACGGAGTTGGCCAGGTAGAAGCGCCGCTCCGTCTCCACGACGTACGAGAACTGCGAGACGATGTCGCGGTACTCCTTGTAGAGCGTGAGCTCCATCTCGGTCTCGTACTTCTCGAGATCCTCGGCGCTCACGACTCCACTCCCCCTGCGACCCTGTCCTCGCCCGCGTCCCCGACGAGGAGGTCCTCGTCCGCCGCGACGAACTCCACGTCGTCCGCGTCCTCGGTCTCCTCGCCGGCCGCCCCATTCTGGACCAACGCCACCCGGTCGCCGACGCGGGCCACCGACGCGACGTTGACGAACGAGAACCGGTGCTCGGGACACGGCCCGTGCTCGGCCAGCGCGGCGTCGTGCACCGGCGTGCAGTACCCCTTGTGCTCGGCGAAGCCGTACTGCGGGTAGCGCCCGTCGAGCTCGACCATCAGCCGGTCCCGGGTCACCTTGGCCAGCACGGACGCCGCCGCCACGCACGCCGCCGTCAGGTCGCCCTTGGGCACTGCCAGGGTCGGCCTGCCGAACCCGCGGACGGGGAAGCCGTCCGTGAGCACGTAGCCCGGCGGGCGGCTCAGCCCCGCGACGGCCCGGCGCATCCCCTCGATGTTGGCGACGTGCACGCCCCTGCGATCCACCTCGGTGGGCGGGATCACGATCACCGAGAAGTCCTCCGCCCGGCGGAGGATCCGGTAGTAGAACTCCTCGCGCACCGCGTGGGTGAGCATCTTCGAGTCCGTCAGGCCCTCGAGCCGCTTGGCGTCCCCGGCGCGCAGCACGCAGGCCGCGACGACGAGCGGACCGGCGCACGCCCCGCGGCCGGCCTCGTCGACGCCCGCGACGGGGCCGAGGCCGTGCCGCTGCAGCGTGCTCTGCAGGGTCCAGGTGCCTGCGGAGGCGCGCACGGTCGCCCGGCCGGGCCTCCACTCCGGCGGCAGGAGCTCGGCGGGACGCTTCCTCCGGGGGCGGCGGGCGGGCCGCTGGACGGGTGCAGCCACCTCAGGTTCGACGTCGGCGGGGCAGGAACTCCTCCTCGGCCGCGAGCAGGGATCGCCTGCGGAGCAGCCAGAACGGGACCACGCCCAGCACCCCCAGGGCGAGCGGCGCGCCGTCCTCGGCGACCCCGAGGGCGGTCGCCTGCGACTGCTGCGGGTTCGTGCTGTCGATGAAGCCGAACCGGCTGATCGGCAGCACCTTCATGCGGGCCTTGCCGATGACGTTCTCGACGGGGATCGGCCCGTGGCCGTCCACCCGGGAGTCCGAGGAGTTGTTGCGGCTGTCGCCCATCACCCACAGCTCGCCCTGCGGCACGGTGATGGGCCCGAACGGGATCTGCCGCGCCGGCCCGGCCTCGGGCAGGTAGTAGATGTAGGGCTCGTCGAGCGGCTGGTTGTCGACCATGACCCGGTTGCGGGAGTCGCAGCAGGACACGGTCTGACCGCCGACGGCGATCACGCGCTTGACGAAGTCCTTCTCGTCCGGCGGCGCGAGCCCGATCAGGGACAGGAACTGCTGGACGACCTCGCCGAACGTGCTGGTCGGCTCCTCGACGGAGAACTCGGTGTTGACCCACGAGTCCGGCCCGCGGAACACCACGACGTCCCCGGGCTGCGGGTCGCCGAACCGGTAGGTGACCTTGTCGACGAGCACCCGGTCGTTGGTGCAGCCGGTGCAGCCGTGCAGCGTGGTCTCCATCGAGCCCGACGGGATCACGTACACCTTCGCCAGGAACGCCTGGATGAGGATGGTGAGGACCAGCGCCACGCCGACGAGGAGCGGGAGCTCTTTCCAGAAGGTGTTGCGCCGGCGCCGCCCCGAGCGGAGCTTCTTGCCGCCGGGCCCGCGCTTGGGCACGTAGTCCGACGCGGGGTGGCTGCCGGACGAGGCGCCCGCGCGGCGGCGGTGCCGGCCGGGGACGCCGTCCGACTCGGCGGCGGAGGGGTCGACCCGGCGCTGCGGCTCGATCGCGGCGGCGTCGGCGGTCTCCTCGGTGATCTCGGGGTCCGCCTCGGCGGGAACCGGCGGCAGGCCGACGACGTCCGTGGGGCGGTCGTCGTCGAGGGGGCGACGCGGGGATCCGCGGCGGGGGTGCGGGCCGGATCCGTTCAGCGGGGGGCCGACCGGCCGGAAGCCCGGACTGCTGTGCGCGGGCGGCGGGCCTGCGGGGCGAAACGGCCGCTCGCCGTTGGCCGGGACGCCGGTGCGCGGGGGCAGACCGTTCGGCGGGCCGCTGTTCGGCGGGCCGCTGTGCGGGCCGCCGTACGAGACAGGGTGCCCACCGCTGTGCGGACCCTGCTGGGCCTGAGCCGGGAACCGACCCTGCCCGTTCCACGCGCCCTGCCCGTCGACCTGAGGGCCGCCCTGGACACCGCCGGTCCGAGAGCCGTTGACCGGCGGTCCGTCGCCCTGCGATCCGGCGGCCTGGCCGGGCGCGTACCCGTTCCCGCCCGGCGCGCGCCCGTCGAACCCGCCGTGCGGCCCCGGGAAGGGGGCGCCGGCGGGTCCGGTCCCGGGCACGTGCCGCGCGGGCACCTCACCGACGGGAGCCGCGCCGCCTGACCGGGGGTCGGACGGGTCCGCGGACCCGTACCGCCGCGGCGGGCCGCGGCGGTCGTCGGGGAGCTCGGGTGACGCCACGTGGTGAGGCTACGTCAGGGCCGCGTCTCGGAGGGGTGACGGGCTCAGGACGCGGTCGGGGTCTCGCGCTTCTCCTTGATCTTGGCGGCCTTGCCGCGCAGGTCGCGGAGGTAGTAGAGCTTGGCGCGACGCACGTCACCCCGCGTCGCCACCTCGATCTTCTCGATGTTCGGGGTGTGCACCGGGAAGGTGCGCTCGACGCCCACGCCGAACGACACCTTGCGGACCGTGAAGGTCTCGCGGGCGCCGGCGCCCTGGCGACGGATGACGACGCCCTGGAACACCTGGACCCGGGAGCGGTTGCCCTCGATGACCTTCACGTGAACCTTGAGCGTGTCACCCGGCCGGAAGCTGGGGATGTCGGAGCGCAGGATCTGTGCGTCCAGGTCGTCCAGGGTGTTCATCGCGCGGTCCGTCCTCGTCCAATGATCGTCGTGCGTGCGTGCCGGGGCTCGGGCAGGGGCACCAGTCCCCGATGGGAGGCGCCGACACACGTGCGTCGGCCCATGGCAACCCGTCCATAGTGCCAGACGGGTTCCGAGCGGGTGACACCGGTGGGGCCGGTCAGCCCCGCTCCGCTGCCCCCAGGGTATCGAGGACCGCGCGGTCGGCCGCGTCCAGGGCCCCCTCGGGCAGCGCGGCCAGCAGGTCGGGGCGCCGCCGGGCCGTGCGTTCGAGGGCGCGGTCGCGCCGCCAGCGGTCGACGGCGGCGTGGTTGCCGCTGCGCAGCACGGCCGGCACCGGCAGGTCCCGCCACACCTCGGGCCGCGTGTAGGAGGGCCCTTCCAGCAGACCGTCCGAGAAGGAGTCCTCGGCCGCCGAGCGCGGATTGCCGAGCACGCCGGGCAGCAGCCGCGCGACCGCCTCGACCATCACCAGGACCGCCACCTCGCCGCCGACCAGCACGTAGTCCCCGATGCTGACCTCGTCGACGGGCATCCGCGCCGCGTAGTGGTCGACCACGCGCTGGTCGATGCCCTCGTAGCGGCCGCAGGCGAACACCAGCCGCTCCTCCCCCGCCCACGCGCGCGCCGTGGCCTGCGTGAACGGCCGCCCGGCCGGGGTCGGCACCACGAGCCGGCCCGGCTCCTCGCCGAGCACCTCGTCGAGCGCCTCGCCCCAGACCTGGGGCTTCATGACCATGCCCGGGCCGCCGCCGTAGGGGGCGTCGTCGACGGCCTGGTGGACGTCGTGCGTCCAGTGCCGCAGGTCGTGCACCCGGACGTCCACCAGGCCCTTCTCGACCGCCCGGCCCAGCAGCGCCTCGCGCAGCGGGGCGAGGTAGCCCGGGAAGATGGTCACGACGTCGATCCGCACCGGGCGGATCCTGCCAAAGCGAAGGTGGCGAGGTGCCCACCGGCCCGCTCCTCGCCGTGGTCCTCCGTCGGGCTGCGGGCGCTCGTGCACCCGGTGCTGCCTGCGAGTCCGATCAGCCGCTCGCCTGGCCGCGGCCGAGCTCCTCGACCGCGGTGCGCATGGCCTCGAGCGTGACGCCGCGGGCCGCCAGCAGGTCCCGCGCCCCGCCCTCGGCGTGCAGCAGGCCGAGCAGGACGTGCTCGCTGCCGATCTCCGAGTGCTTGAGCCGCAGCGCCTCGCGCAGCGACAGCTCGAGCGCCTTCTTCGAGGCCGCGTCGAACGGGATGTGCCCGAACATCCGGCGCCGCTTGCCCGCCCGGGTCCGCTCGAGCGCCCCGGGCCCGAAGGTCTCCTCGGCCTGCCGGCGCACCTCGTCCAGGTCGATGCCGAGGAGGGCCAGCTTCTCCGCGTCCGGCGCCGCCTCCTCGCGTGCGAGCCGCTTGACCCCGGCCGCGACGTCGGCCCGTTCCACCCCGGCCCGGCGGAGCAGCGCGGCGGCCGTCGACGCCGGCGTCCCGGGCGCGTCGTACAGCGCGAGGAGCAGGTTCTCGGTCCGGATCTGCGCCTGCCGGCGCTCCCGGGCGTCCTCCTGGGCCAGCACCACCGCGCGGCGGGCCGCCTGCGTGAACCGTTCGAACATCGTCGTCCCCCTAGTACCCGAGCCGCCGGTACTTCTTGTGCACGGCCTGCTTGCTCACCTGCAGCACGCCCGCGATCTGCGCCCAGGACCAGCCCTGGGCCCGCGCGTTGCCCACCTGCAGCTCCTCCAGCGACTCCTGCAGCGCCCGGAGCGCCGCCACCGCCGCCAGCCCGACGTGCGGGTCCTTGCTGGACGCCGCCGCGGCCACCGCCGTCGCATCTGTCATGACGTCAACCTACGTTGACGGCGTCCGGTCGTCAACCTTGGTTGACGAACGCTGACGGAAAAAGGCCCCGCCGCAGCAGCGACGGGGCCTTTCGGGGCCGGTCAGGGGTGACTCAGGGGGTGTCGAGGTCCAGCAGACCCTCGGGCGGGTCGACGACCACGCGCCCGCCCTCGAGGTCGATCGTCGGGACGATCTCGGCGACGAACGGGACAAGCGCGTCCGGCCGGCCCTCTCGAACCACGGCCAGCAGGTCTCCGCCCGGGCCGAGGACGACCTCGCGCACGGTCCCGATCACGGTGCCGTCCGTCAGCTCGGCGCGCAGGCCCTCGAGCTGGTGGACGTGGAACTCCTCGGGGTCCTCCGGCGGCGCCAGCTCCGCGGTCGGCACCAGCAGCTGGGTGCCGCGGAGCGCCTCGGCCGCCGTGCGGTCCGGTGCCTCCGCGAACCGGACGAGCAGCCGACCCGAGTGGGGACGGCTGCTCTCCACGGTCAGCGTCGTGTCCGGGGCGCCGCGGCGGCGGGCGCGCAGCACGGACCCGGTGGCGAAGCGCACCTCCGGCGAGTCCGTGCGGACGTCGATCGCCAGCTCGCCGCGCAGGCCGTGGGCCCGCGCGACGACGCCGACGAGCAGTTCGGTGTTACCGGTCGGTGTCGACGACATCGACCCGCACACCCCGCCCGCCGATGCCCCCCATCACGGTGCGCAGCGCGGTGGCGGTGCGCCCGCCGCGACCGATGACCTTGCCCAGGTCGTCCGGGTGCACCCGGACCTCGAGCGTGCGGCCCCGGCGGTTGGTGACCAGTTCCACCCGCACGTCGTCCGGGTGGTCGACGATGCCCCGGACCAGGTGTTCCAGGGCGTCCGCCAGGACGCTCACGACTCGGTCGACTCCGCGGCCGGCTCGTCGGTGCCGGCCTCCTTGTCGGCCTTGGCGGCCTTCTTCCTCGGCGTGGTGGCCTCGGTCGTCGGCTCCTCGCCCGCGGCGGCCAGGGCGGCGTTGAACCGGGCCAGCTTGTCGACCTTCTCCGGCTGCGGCTTGAGGGTGCCCTCGGCGCCCGGCAGGCCCTTGAACTTCTGCCAGTCACCGGTGACCTCGAGCAGGTGCTGCACCGGCTCGGTCGGCTGCGCGCCGACACCCAGCCAGTACTGCGCGCGCTCCGAGTCGATCTCGATCAGGCTCGGCTCGCTCTTCGGGTGGTACTTGCCGATCGTCTCGATGGCGCGCCCGCTGCGGCGGGAGCGCGCGTCGGCGACGACGACGCGGTAGTACGGCTGGCGGATCTTGCCCAGACGCATCAGCTTGATCTTGACGGCCACGCTTCTCGGTGCTCCTCGCGGATCGTGTGTGCTGCTCGTGAGTCAGCGCAGGACCGCGTGGGGGTACGGCTCGCTCACTCGACTGCTCCCGGCCGCGGCATCGGTAGAGGGCCGGCCACGGACCTGACACGCCATTCTGCCAGACGCCTACAGCCCCGCGGGCACCCCTCCGGTCAGTGCGAGGGCCAGACCCAGCGCGGGCAGCAGGTTGTTGACCTGGTGGGCCACGATGCTGGCCGGCAGCCGCCCCGTGAACACCCGGGCCAGCCCGATCGGCAGCGCCACGACCAGCAGCAACGGGGTGCGGGTCAGCTCGAAGTGCGCCATGGCGAACAGCAGGGTGGTGATGGCGAAGGCCACCCACCGGTTCGCGCCGTGCTTGGTCACCGCGCCCCAGAGCAGCCCGCGGTAGACGATCTCCTCACAGACCGGCGCCACGAACGCGACCAGCACGAACACGCCGAGCGCGACCGGCCAGCCGACCCGGATGCCGTCGAACGCCTGCCCGACGGCCGTGGTCGCGTTGTCCGGCCCGACGATCGCCACGAACACCAGCGCCGCGGGGACGCTCACGACGAGGCCGGCGAGACCCCACATCAGGCCGGTCCCGACGTCCCGGGCGTTCCACCGCAGGCCCAGGTCGATCCGCGGCCCGTTGCCGCGCACCCGGGTGATGAGCACCGCGGTCGCGGCGGCCAGCAGGGTCGGCACGGACAGCCCGAGGATCACCGCGACGACCGACGGGCGCTCGGGGTCCGCCAGCAGCGCGGCGATCAGGAACGACGAGCCGAGGAACAGGATCTCGACCAGCACGTACGCCCCGATCCCCCACCGGTGCGGGGGCGGGCCGTCCGCTGCCGGCGGTTCCGGCGCACCCGTGGCCGCGCCCGCCGGCGGGAAGCCGGCCGGGGGGTAGGGCGGCTGCGGGTACGGCGGCGTCGCGTAGGGGGACGGGCCGGACGGCGGCGGCGCGGACGGCGGGTCCGGGGTCGAGTCGGGCTGGCCCACGATCACGACGCTACCCGGCGCGCCGGGTCACGGCGGGCCCTTCCGCGGTTCGGTTCCGGCCGGCGTCGGCCGGGGGGCGCTCAGTAGCGGCGGCCGCGGAGCAGGACCAGCGCGGGGTCGCGCAGGACCGCCGGGGTCCGCCGCGGGTCCTCCCGGTACACGACCAGGTCCGCGGGTGCGCCGGGCTCGAGCCCAGGCCGTCCCAGCCAGCTCCGGGCGGTCCAGGAGGCGGCGCCGACCGGGTCGGGGTGGCCGGCCTGCCTCAGCGCCTCCACCTCGTCGGCGATCCAGCCGTGGCGGATGCCGCCCCCGGCGTCCGTGCCCGCGAAGACCGCGACGCCGGCGTCGATCGCCCGCCCGACGGTGTCCCGGGCGGTGCGGTGCAGCTCGCGCATGTGCTCGGCGTAGGCCGGGTACTTGCCGGCCTTGTCGGCGATCCCGGGGAAGGTGTCGACGTTGATCAACGTCGGGACCAGCGCGGTCCCGCGGGCGGCCATCTCGGCGATCAGCTCGTCCGTCAGGCCGGTGCCGTGCTCGATGCAGTCGATCCCGGCGCCGATCAGCCCGTGCAGGGCTTCCGTGCCGAAGACGTGGGCGGTGACGCGGGCGCCGGCGGCGTGGGCGGCGTCGATCGCGGCCTTCAGGACCTCGTCCGGCCAGAGCGGGGTGAGGTCCGCGTCGGCCCCCATGCCCCGGTCGATCCAGTCCCCGACGAGCTTCACCCAGCCGTCGCCCGCGGCGGCCTGCTCGGCGACGGCGTCGGGCAGCAGGGCCGGGTCGTCGAGGTCGATCGACAGGCCGGGGATGTAGCGCTTCGGCCGGGCCAGGTGCCGCGCCGCGCGGATGATCTCCGGCAGGTCCACGCGACCGCGCAGCGGCGTGGTGTCCGTGGGCGAGCCGCAGTCGCGCAGCAGCAGGGCGCCCGCCCCGCGCTCGGTGACGGCCTGCTCCTCGCACTCCGCCAGGTCGGCGGGCGTGCCACCGGCCGCGATGCCGACGTGGCAGTGGGCGTCGACCAGCCCGGGGAGGATGAACGGTGCGTCGACGACCTCGGCGCCGGCCAGGGGCTCTGCGCTGACCCGGCCGGCGTCGTCGACGTACAGGTCCGTGCCGCCGTCCGGGAGGACGGTGCCGCGCAGGTGCAGCACTACTTGCCCTTCTTGTTCCCGAAGTTCAGCTTCGACGGGTCGAACCCGGGCGGGAGCTGGTCCAGCCCGGGCGGCAGCTGCTGCAGGCTCGGCGGCAGCTGCGAGAGGTCGGCGCCGAACGGGTTCGCGCTGGCGGGCTGCCGGTTCGGCCGGCTGTTCTTCTTCGCCTGCTTCGCCTTGCGCTTGTTCTTCGTCTGCTTCCGGGTGGCCGAGCGGCCGCCGCCGAAGCCGAACTGGCCCGCCATCATCTTCATCTGCTTGCGGGCCTCGAAGAAGCGGTTGACCAGGTCGTTCACGTCCGAGACGGTGACGCCCGAGCCGTTCGCGATGCGCAGCCGCCGCGAGCCGTTGATGATCTTCGGGTCGGCCCGTTCGGCCGGCGTCATGCCGCGGATGATGGCCTGCAGCTTGTCCAGCTGCCTGTCGTCGACCTGGGCCAGCGCCTCCTTCATCTGCGCCGAGTTGGCGCCGGGAAGCATGTTCAGGATGTTGCCGATGGGGCCCATCTTGCGGATCGCGAGCATCTGCTCGAGGAAGTCCTCCAGGGTGAGCTCGCCCGTGGAGATCTTCTGCGCGGCCTTCTGCGACTGCTCCTCGTCGAAGACCCGCTCGGCCTGCTCGATCAGGGTGAGCAGGTCGCCCATGCCCAGGATCCGGCTGGCCATCCGGTCCGGGTGGAAGACGTCGAAGTCCTCGAGCTTCTCGCCGTTCGACGCGAAGAGGATCGGCTGGCCGGTGACCTCGCGGACGCTCAGCGCGGCACCACCGCGGGCGTCGCCGTCCAGCTTCGTGAGGACGACACCGGTGAAGCCGACCCCGTCGCGGAACGCCTCGGCCGTGGCCACCGCGTCCTGACCGATCATCGCGTCGACCACGAACAGCGTCTCGTCCGGCTGCACGGCGGCCTTGATGTCGCTGGCCTGCTGCATCAGCTCCGCGTCGACACCCAGGCGGCCCGCGGTGTCGACGATGACGATGTCGTACTGCTTCTCACGGGCGAACGCGACACCGCGCCGCGCGACGTCGACCGGGTCGCCGACGCCGTTGCCCGTCTCGGGGGCGAAGGTCGGCACCCCGGCGCGCTCGCCGACGATCTGCAGCTGGTTCACCGCGTTGGGCCGCTGGAGGTCACAGGCGACCAGCAGCGGCGTGTGGCCCTGGACCTTGAGGTGCCGGGCCAGCTTGCCGGCGAGGGTGGTCTTGCCGGAACCCTGCAGACCGGCGAGCATGACGACGCTCGGCGGCTCCTTGGCCAGCGCGATCCGGCGGGTCTCGCCGCCGAGGATCGCGATCAGCTCCTCGTTGACGATCTTGACGACCTGCTGCGCCGGGTTCAGCGCCTGCGAGACCTCGACACCCTTCGCCCGCTCCTTGATCCGGGCGATGAAGGACCGCACCACCGGCAGCGCGACGTCGGCCTCGAGCAGCGCGATGCGGATCTCGCGCGCCGTGGTGTCGATGTCGGCGTCGGACAGCCGGCCCTTGCCGCGCAGGTCGCGCAGCGCTCCGGACAGGCGGTCGCTCAGGGTGTCGAACACCCCAGCGAGTCTACGTGGCCGCGGTGCGGCGACGCAGACCCCTGCTCCCGGACCCCGCACCGCCGCGGATCGCGCCCGACCTCCGCGGGTCGCGCCCTGAGCTTCCGCGAGTCGCGCCCTGGGCTCCCGCCAGTCGCGAGTTCCTGCAGCGCGAGTCGCGAGCTCCGACACATCCCGGGTCGTGAGCTCCGGCATGGCGCCCGACGGGCGGTCGCGGTCCGATCAGGAGGTGACGGCGAGGCCCCGCGCGGCGGCGGGTCGGTCGAGGGCGATCGCGCGTGTCCAGCGCTCACCCAGCGTCCCGGCGGAGATCCGGGCGGCGACGCCGTCCGCCCTCCTCACGTGCCGGGCGAACGAGCCGCTCTCGATCAACCGGCCGCGGTCGGCCTGTCCGCGCAGCGCCTCCTCGGGCGCCGCGTCGATCCACACGAGGTAGGCGGAGCGGCCGGTCACCCGGGCCAGCCCCCGGACCAGGCGCCGCAGCCGCGGCGAGGTCGCCGGCAGGTGCACGACGACGACGCGCGCCGGGCCGATCGCCGCCAGCACCGCGGCGAGCCGGTGCAGGAGGTGGACCAGCGGCCGGATCCGCGCGTACGGGACGCCGGGCAGGACGCGTGCCACCACGTCGCGCTGGGTCTCGGAATCGAGCACCCGCAGCCCCGGCAGCTCCGGCATGCGCCGCAGCAGCGTGCTCTTGCCGGCGCCCGGCACACCGGCGACCAGCACCAGCGCGCGGCCCGGCATCGACAGCCGCGTCGGCGCCGCGGCGCCTCCGGCGGCGAGCCCGGGCCCCGGCGGGACGGGCAACGGGCGGGGCGGGGTGTCGCCGGGCACGGTCGCGAGGGTCATGGGCACCCAACGTCCGGTTCCGCCCGTTCGTTCCGGCCACCCGGGTTCCTCACAGCCACGCCACAGCCGGCGCTCGCGACTCGCGCTGTCACAACTCCCGACTCGAGCTGTCACAACTCGCGACTCGCGGAAGCCCACGGCCCGACTCGCGGGAGCCCAGAGCGCGACTCGCGCCCCCGCCCCCGTCCGTCCACCTCCCCGTCCGGCTACAGGGCGTCCGTGCCGCGTTCGCCCGTGCGGACCCGGACGATCGTCTCGACCGGGGTGACCCACACCTTGCCGTCGCCGATCTTGCCGGTCCGGGCGGCGGCGACCAGGGCGTCGACGACCCGGTCGGCCACGGCGTCGTCGACCACGACCTCGACCCGGATCTTCGGCACGAAGTCGACGGCGTACTCCGCGCCGCGGTAGACCTCGGTGTGGCCCTTCTGCCGGCCGAAGCCCTGCACCTCGGTCACCGTCATGCCGAGGACGCCGAGCTCCTCCAGCGCTTCCTTGACGTCGCCGAGCGCGAAGGGCTTGACGATCCCCGTCACCAGTCTCATGCCCGGATCCTGCCCGGTCCCGGGCCTCACCGTGTCGTCGAGGTCGCCCGCGCCTTGCCGGCCGCGGCGAGGACCGCCTGCTCGATGCGGCGCCGGTCGGTCCGCGGCACCTGGCCGTCCGGGCCCGGGCCGGACACCCCGAAGGAGTCGACGACGGACGCGCCGAGGGTTGCCACCCGGGCCCAGCGGATGTCGAGCCCGGAGTCCTCGAGCGCCGCGGCGACGCGGTGCAGCAGCCCGATCCGGTCCTGCCCCCGCAGCTCGACGACGACGGCGCCGGTCGCCTCGTCGTCGAACCACAGCACGCGGGGCGGGGCGGTCCGCTCGACCGCCTCGGTGGTCGGCGCGTAGTCGCGTTCCTTGCGCGCCAGCGCCTCGGCCAGCCCGAGCGTGCCGTCGAGCACGCGGCCCAGGTCGTGCCGCACGACCGCCGGGTCCGGCAGCCCGCCGAAGCGCGGCGACACGGCGAAGCCCGAGACCGTGACCTCGCCCTCGGTCGTGACGCTGGCCGCGTGCACCTCGAGCGAGTGCAGCGCCAGCACACCGGCGGCGGCGGACAGCGAACCGGGCTGGTCCGGCATCCCGATGACGACCGTCGCGAGGTCCTGCTCGGAGATCAGCCGCAGTTGCGGCTTGCCCTCCTTCTCCACGCCGGCGACCACCTCGGCCGCGGCCTGCTCGGCGGTGTCCGCGATCGGCACCGGGCCCGGCGGCGGCTCGCCGATCATCAGCGCGCGGACCCGGCCGCTGAGGTCCCGGATGAGCGCGCGCTTCCAGGGGCTCCACACCCCCGGCCCGGTGGCCAGCGAGTCCGCCTCGGCGAGGGCGTCGAGCAGGTCGAGCAGCAGCGGGTTGCCGTCGAGCGTCTCGACGATCCTGCTGAGCGTCGCCGTGTCGTCGAGGTCCCGGCGGGTTGCGGTGTGCGGCAGGAGCAGGTGGTGGCGGACCATCGCGCCGAGCGTCTCGACGTCGTGCTCGCCGAAGCCGAGCCGCCGCCCGATCTGCAGCGCGAGCGACTCCCCCACCTCGGAGTGGTCGCCGCCCCGGCCCTTGCCGATGTCGTGCAGCAGCGCGCCGACCAGCAGCAGGTCGGGACGGGAGACGCGGGTGGTCAGCCTGCCGGCCTGCGCGCAGGTCTCGACCAGGTGCCGGTCCACGGTCCACATGTGCGCCCGGTCCCGCGGCGGCAGGTCGCGCACCGCGCCCCACTCGGGGAACAGCCGCCCCCACAGGCCGGTCCGGTCCAGCGCCTCGATCACGTCGATCATGCCCTCGCCCGTGCCGAGCAGGGAGAGCAGCTCGCCGAGGGCGGCCCGCGGCCAGGGTTCGCGCAGCTCGGGCGCGGTCTCGGCCAGGCGGTGCAGGGTGCCGGCGGCGACCGGCAGCCCGGTGCGCGCGGCGGTGGCCGCGACCCGCAGCACGAGGGCGGGGTCGCGGTTGGCGGCGGCGTCCCGGGCGAGGGTGACCTCGCCGGCGTGCTCGACGACGCCGGAGTCCAGCGGTCGCCGGACGGGCGCGCGGCGCAGCGCGGAGAGCCCGCGGCGCGGCAGCGCGGCCTTGGCGGCGCGCAGCCCGACCTCGGCGGAGAAGGCCACGGCACGCGCGGCTCCGGAGATCGCGCGGGCCAGGTCGAAGCGGTCGCCGAGCTCGAGGGTCGAGGCGATCTCGTCGGCGTCCTGGGCGCGCAGCACGTCCCGCGCGCGGCCGGCGATCCGGTGCAGCTCGGTGCGGACGTCGAGCAGCAGCATCCGCGCCTCGACGACCTCGCCGGAGGGCCGGTCGACCAGCTGCGCGGCGGCGAGGTGGTCCAGGAGCTGGACGTCCCGCAGCCCGCCGTGCCCGGACTTGAGGTCCGGCTCGATGCGGTGCGCGACCTCGCCGACCTTGGCCCAGCGCTCCCGCGCGGAGTCGGCGATCTCGTCGAAGCGGTTGCGCATCCCGGCCCGCCACGCCTGCCGGACGGCCTGCTTGACCTTCTCCGACAGGGCCGGGTCGCCCGCGATGTGGCGCAGCTCGAGCAGTCCGTACGCGGCGCGCAGGTCGGTCGCCGCGACCTGGACGGCCTGGCCCGGGGTGCGGACCGAGTGGTCCAGCCCGATGCCGGCGTCCCACAGCGGGTACCACAGCTGCCCGGCGAGCCGGTCGACGTCCTTGCGCCCGTCGTGCAGCAGCACGAGGTCGAGGTCCGAGTACGGCGCGAGCTCGCGCCGCCCCAGCCCCCCGACCGCGACCAGTGCCGCGCGATCGGTGATGCCGATCGCGGCGCACCGCGACGACAGCCAGAAGTCGTGCAGGTCGACCAGCGCGGTCCGCAGGGCGTCCGGGGCCAGCCGCCGCCGCCCGCCCTGCCGGTCCAGCAGCACGGCCTTGGCCCGGACGAGGTCCTCCGCCGATCCGGAGGCGGCCCCCGCCCCCGATCCGGAACCCGATCCCGGACCCGATCCCACTGCCGTCACCGACTCGCCCTCACGTCCGCCGGCCCCCGGCCGGCACCGCTCCACCCCGACAGAAGCGTCACCGCCACGAGCCTCACAGCGCGTCCGGGCCCCGCTCCCCGGTCCGGACCCGGACCACCGTCTCCAGCGGCACGACCCACACCTTCCCGTCACCGATCTTCCCCGTGCGGGAGGCCTGGACGACCGCGTCGACGGTCTTCTCGACGACCGAGTCGTCCACGACGATCTCGATCCGCACCTTCGGCACGAAGTCCATCCGGTAGTCCGCGCCCCGGTAGACCTCGGTGTGTCCCCGTTGCCGGCCGTAGCCGGTCACCTCGCTGACGGTCATCCCCGCCACCTCCAGCCGCTCCAGGCCGGCCCGGACGTCGTCGAGCGCGAAGGGTTTGACGATCGCGGTCACGAGCATCATCACGGTTCTCCGATCGGTGGTGGGTCGGGGCGGACCGACGGCCCCCGCCCGGCCCCGCGAGCAGTGCCTCGGGACCGAACGGGACGGAACGGGAGGAATCCGGCCTCGTCGCGAGACGGCGGGGCCCGCCGTGCCGACTGGCACGACGGGCCCCGGCCGCTCGGGCGAGTGCCGTCGAGGGGTCCGTCAGATCGCGTCGGTCCCGCGCTCGCCCGTGCGGACGCGGACGACGGTCTCGACCGGGGCGACCCAGACCTTGCCGTCGCCGATCTTGCCGGTGCGGGCGGCCTCGACGACCGCGTCGACCACCTTGTCCGCGAGGGCGTCGTCCGCGACGACCTCCACCCGGACCTTCGGCACGAAGTCCACGGAGTACTCCGCACCCCGGTAGACCTCGGTGTGGCCCTTCTGCCGGCCGTAGCCCTGGACCTCGGAGACGGTCATCCCGAGGACCCCGATCTGCTCGAGGGCGCCCTTGACGTCCTCCAGCACGAACGGCTTCACGATGGCGGTGATCAGCTTCATGGCTCAGCTCTCCTTGCCTGCGGCGACGTGCGCGGCGGCCTGCGGGGTGGCGGCGTCGGGGCGCGGGGTGCCCGCGGTCCCGGCCAGCCCGCGGTGGCTGGAGAAGTCGTAGCTGGTCTCGGCGTGCTCGGTCTCGTCGATGCCGGTCGCCTCGTCCTCCGGGCTGATCCGGATCTTGCCGCCGAAGATCGCCTTGACGATCAGGGCGATGACGAAGGTCAGGATGCCCGAGTACAGGAGCACCGCGACCGCGCCCACGACCTGGCGCCAGAGCTGGTCGACACCGCCGCCGTAGAACAGGCCGGCCACCGCCGCGCCCGAGCCCGGGTCGGCGAAGAAGCCGATGAGCACGGTGCCGGCGAGACCACCGACGAGGTGGACGCCGACGACGTCGAGCGAGTCGTCGTAGCCGAAGCGGAACTTCAGGCCGACGGCCAGGGCGCACAGCGCCGAGGCGATGGCACCGACCGCGATCGCGCCCATCGGCGAGACCGAGGAACAGGCCGGGGTGATCGCGACCAGACCGGCGACGACACCGGACGCGGCGCCGAGGCTGGTGGCCTTGCCGTCCCGGATCCGCTCGACGAGCAGCCAGGCGAGCATCGCGGCGCAGGTGGCGACGAGGGTGTTGATCATCGCGTAGGCGGCGAGGCCCGAGGAGCCGACGGCCGAACCGGCGTTGAAGCCGAACCAGCCGAACCACAGGATGCCGGCGCCGAGCATGACCAGGGTCAGGTTGTGCGGGCGCATGGGCTCGCGCGGCCAGCCGCGGCGCTTGCCGACGACGATCGCCAGCGCCAGGGCGGCGACACCGGCGTTGATGTGGACCGCGGTACCACCCGCGAAGTCGATCGCCTTGAGCTGGTTGGCGATCCAGCCGCCGGTCTCGGCGGTGATGCCGTCGAAGGAGAACACCCAGTGCGCGACCGGGAAGTAGACGACGGTCGCCCAGATGCCGGCGAAGAGCAGCCAGGCGCCGAACTTCATGCGGTCGGCCACCGCGCCCGAGATCAGGGCGACGGTGATGATCGCGAAGGTGGCCTGGAAGCCGACGAACACGAGCGCCGGGATCGAGCCGACGAGCGGGAAGCTCACGTCCGGCGCCGAGTCGGTGGCGACGTAGTTGCCGACGAAGAGGCCCTTCAGGCCCCAGTGGTCGGTCGGGCTGCCGAGCAGGCCGCCGCCGATGTCGTTGCCGAAGGCCATCGAGTAGCCGTAGAGCACCCACAGGACGCCGACGAGCCCCATCGAGGACAGGCTCATCATCATCATGTTGAGCACGCTCTTGCTACGGACCATTCCGCCGTAGAAGAACGCGAGCCCAGGCGTCATGAAGAGCACCAGCGCGGTACTGGTGAGCATCCACGCGGTATCGCCGCTGCTGAACGCGTCCACGGATCTCCCTCCCGTTCGTGTCCGCACCCTCGTGCGGCAGGTGCCGGAATAATCGGAGCGGGATGTTTCCGGGAAGATCGCACTATGTTTCCGGGGGATGAACCCCGCTCCCCGCCGGGTTACATCCACGTTTCCCATCCCGGCAGTCGCCGTTCGTGCGCGCAGCGTGACGGGATCTGTGACCGTTTCGTGCCCTCCACGCCGGGGACGTCACGGCTCGTGATCATCCCGACGCACGTCGGCGGGGTGGGTCCGCGCGGGAGTCTCAGCCCAGGAGGGCGTCGACGAAGGCCTTCGGCTCGAAGGGCGCGAGGTCGTCCGGGCCCTCGCCGAGGCCCACGAGCTTCACGGGCACGCCGAGCTCGCGCTGCACCCGGAAGACGATGCCGCCCTTGGCGGTGCCGTCGAGCTTGGTCAGCGCGATGCCGGTGACCTTCACGACCTCGCCGAACACCCGGGCCTGGATCAGGCCGTTCTGGCCGGTCGTGGCGTCGAGCACGAGGATCACCTCGTCGACCTCCGCCTGCCGCTCGACGACGCGCTTGACCTTGCCCAGCTCGTCCATCAGGCCGGTCTTGGTGTGCAGCCGGCCCGCGGTGTCGAGGATGACCGCGTCGGCCCCGTCGGCGGTGCCGCGCTTGACGGCGTCGAAGGCGACAGCGGCCGGGTCGGCCCCCTCTGCTCCCCGGACGACGGCGGCGCCGGCCCGCTCGCCCCATGTCGCGAGCTGCTCGGCGGCAGCCGCACGGAAGGTGTCGGCCGCGCCCAGCACGACGTGCCGGCCGCTCGCGACGAGCACCCGCGCCAGCTTGCCGGTGGTGGTGGTCTTGCCCGTGCCGTTGACGCCGACGACGAGCAGGACGCCCGGGCGGCCGTCGTGCGGCAGCGCGCGGATCGAGCGGTTCGCGTCGGACTCGAGGGCCTCGGTGAGGACCTCGCGGAGCAGCTGGCGGGCCTGGTCCGGGGTGCGGACGGCCCGGCGGGCCAGCTCGGTGCGCAGCGTCTCGACGAGCTCGGCGGTCATCTCCGGGCCCAGGTCGGCCTGCAGGAGGGTGGCCTCGACGTCCTCCCACGACTCCTCGTCGAGCTCGCCGCCGCCGAGCAGGCCGAGCAGGCTCTGGCCGAACGCGGAGCGCGAGCGGGAGAGGTTGCCGCGCAGCCGCTCGAGCCGGCCCTTCGCCGGAGCGATCTCCTCGGTGGGTGCGGCCGGGGCGGTGGACGTGGTGGGCGCGGCCGGGGCGGCGGGCGCCGCGTCGGACGGCGGCGCGGTGGGCTCCGCGGGCGGGGCCGTGGTCGTGCGCTCGGCGGGCCGGGCCGGCGGCGCCTCGGGAGCGGG
>NZ_BAABIC010000029.1:0-93761 GCF_039542425.1 Pseudonocardia yuanmonensis | reverse complement strand
GCGCTCGGCGGCCTGGGCGCGGCGCTCGGCCCGCTGCCCACCCCGACGGGCGCGCACGCCCCGGTCCGGCCACCGGTCCGGTCCGCGACGGGCTCGGACGCGCCGGTCGGGGGCGCGACGGCCGCCCTGCCGACCCGCTGGGCCCTGCCCCTGGCCGTCGCCGGCGCGCTGCTCGTGCTGCTCGGCGCCGCCGGCGGGTACTCGGTCGTCCGCTCGCTCGCCGGGCAGTCCCCGGCCTCGACCGTCACGGTCACGACCGACCGCAGCCCCACGACCGTGCACACCGACCCGGCCGGCTGGAGCCTCGCGGTGCCGTCGAACTGGGCGCAGTACCGGTCCGATCCCGTCGTGCGCTTCGTCTCGGCCGACGGCTCCGAGGCGCTCGCGGTGTGGCGGGCCGGGTCCGAGGAGGAGATCACCGCAGGTCTCACGCCCGCGCACCTCGGGGTGGACGCCGTCGACGCGGGCCCGGCCGAGCCCGTCGCCGGGGCCGCCGCCGGCGTCGACGAGATCCGGTACACGACCACCCAGGGCCCCCAGGAGCGCGCGACCGTCCTGCGCACGCTGCCCGCGGCCGACGGCGGCCTGTGGGCCCTGTCGCTGACCGTGCCGGCGGACCGCGCGGGCGAGCGGTCCGACGCGCTGTTCACCGCGCTCGCCACGACCTTCGCGGCACCGGCCGCCGGATGATCGCCCGTAGTCTGCGCGCATGAGCATCGCGAGCGAGGCGGCGCAGGCGCTGGCGAACGCGACCGGGGTGGAGCGGCACGACGTCGCGGTGGTCCTCGGCTCCGGCTGGCGCCCGGCCGCGGACGTGATCGGCACCGGCCCGGACGTGCCGATGGCCGGGCTGCCGGGCTTCGTCCCGCCCGCCGTCGAGGGGCACGGCGGCACGGTCCGCACGCTGACCCTCGGCGACCGCAAGGTCCTGGTGCTGCTCGGCCGCACCCACGGGTACGAGGGGCACCCGGTCGAGGCCGTGGTGCACGGGGTCCGGACGGCGGCCGCCGCCGGGTGCCACACGGTGGTGCTGACCAACGCGGCCGGCGGGATCCGCGAGGGCATGTCGGTGGGGCAGCCGGTCCTGATCAGCGACCACCTCAACCTCACGGCCCGCTCGCCCCTGGTCGGGCCGCGGTTCACCGACCTCACCGATCTGTACTCGGTCCGGCTGCGCAAGCTCGCGCGCGAGATCGACCCGTCGCTCGAGGAGGGCGTGTACGCCGGGCTGCCCGGCCCGCACTTCGAGACGCCCGCGGAGATCCGGATGCTGCGCACGCTCGGCGCCGACCTCGTGGGCATGTCGACGGTGCTGGAGGCCATCGCGGCGCGGGCCGAGGGCGTCGAGGTGTTCGGTCTGTCGCTCGTCACGAACCTCGCCGCCGGGATGACCGGCCGGCCGCTCGACCACGAGGAGGTCCTCGAGGCGGGCCGCGCCTCGGCGACCCGGATGGGCGAGCTGCTGCGCGAGCTGGTCGCGCGCGCCTGACATGGGCCTCGACCCCGCGCTGCGGGACGCGGCGATGCGTTGGATCGCCGACGACCCCGACCCCGCCACCCGCGCCGAGCTGCAGGAACTCCTGGTCGACGCGATGGCCGGCGGCGACAGCGCCCCGTTGGCCGAGGCACTCTCGGGGCCCCTGCGTTTCGGCACCGCGGGGCTGCGCGGCCCGGTCCGGGCGGGCCCGGCGGGCATGAACGTCGCCGTGGTCCGCCGCGCCACCGCCGGCCTGGCCGCCTGGCTGGTCGCGCACGGCGCGCTGGGCCGCACGGTCGTCGTCGGGCGGGACGCACGGCACGGGTCCGCGGCGTTCGCCCGCGAGGCCGCCGGGGTGCTGGCCGCCGCCGGGTTCACCGTGCACGTCCTGCCGGGGCCAACCCCGACCCCACTGCTCGCGTTCGCCGTGCAGCGGCGGGGCGCGGCGGCCGGGGTGCAGATCACCGCGTCGCACAACCCGCCTCAGGACAACGGCTACAAGGTCTACCTCGGCGAGGGCGTCGGCGACGCCGCCGGGGCCCAGCTCGTCTCGCCGGCCGACGCCGAGATCGAGGCCGCGATCGGCGCCGCTCCCGCCGCCGTCGCGATCCCGGCGGACGGCCCGACGACCGTCGACGACGTCGGCGAGGAGTACCTCGACCGGGTCGCCGGGCCGGGCACGGCGACGACGGCCCTCCGGATCGCGCTCACCCCGATGCACGGCGTCGGCGGCGCCACGGCGGTGCACGCGCTGGCGCGCAGCGGGTTCGCTGACGTCCACGTGGTGCCCGAGCAGGCCGCGCCGGACCCGGACTTCCCGACCGTGGACTTCCCGAACCCGGAGGAGCCCGGCGCCACGGACCTGCTGCTGGCCCTGGCCGAGCGGGAGGGCGCCGACCTCGCGGTCGCCCTGGACCCCGACGCGGACCGGTGCGCCCTCGGCGTCCCCACCCCGGCCGGCTGGCGCATGCTCACCGGCGACGAGACGGGCGTGCTGCTCGGCGACCACCTGCTGCGCCGCCGGACCGGCCTCGTCGCGACGACCGTGGTGTCGAGCTCGATGCTGGCGAAGGTCGCCGCCGCGCACGGCGCCCCGGCCGCCGAGACGCTGACCGGTTTCAAGTGGATCGTCCGGGCCGGTCCCGGCCTCGTCTACGGCTACGAGGAGGCCCTCGGGTACTGCGTGGACCCGGAGGCCGTGCGGGACAAGGACGGCATCGCCGCGGCCGTGGTCGCCGCCGATCTCGCGGCTCGCCTGAAGGCGACCGGGCAGACCCTGCTCGACCGGCTCGACGAGCTCTCCCGCGCCCACGGCGTGCACCGCACGGTGGGGATCTCGCTGCGAATGGCGCCCCAGGAGCGCGACGCCGTGATGGCCCGGCTGGCCGGTTCGCCGCCGGCGGGCTGGGCCGCCGACCGGCCCGCCCCGGACGTCCTGCGGCTGCGGCGGCCGGAGGCGGGGCGTGCCGAGGCGGCCTTGGGCGCGGCGGCGCGGGTCGTCGTGCGCCCCTCGGGCACCGAGCCGAAGCTGAAGGCCTATCTGGAGGTCGTCGAGCCGCCCACGGCGGACCTGGACGCCGCCCGCGCCCGCGCCGACGAGCGGATGGCGGCACTCCGGGAGGAGATCACGGCGCTCATCGGGTAGGACGGTCGGCGTGGCAGTCCTGCTGATCGTCCACCACACGCCCTCGCCCGCCACCCAGGAGCTGCTCGACGCGGTGGTGCGCGGCGCGAGCGACCCCGAGATCACCGGGGTGGAGGTGCGCCGCCGGGCGGCGCTGGCCGCGACCGCCTCGGACCTGCTCGAGGCCGACGGCGTGGTGCTCGGCACGCCCGCGAACATCGGCTACATGTCCGGGGCGCTGAAGCACTTCTTCGACCAGGTCTACTACGTCTGCGCCGACGACACCCGCAAGCTCCCGTACGGCCTGTACGTGCACGGCAACCAGGGTGTGGAGGGTGCGGTGAAGGCCGTCGGCGCGATCGCCGCGGGCATGGGCTGGGAGCAGGTGGCCGCGCCGGTGGAGGTCATGGGGGCACCCGACAAGGCGGCGCTGGAGGCGTGCTGGGAGCTCGGCGCGACGGTCGCCGCCGGGCTCATGGAGTGAGCGGCCACGGCGGGTGAGGGGTGCCCGGGCTCAGCGAGCGAGCGCGGACACGGGCCGGATCGGGGCGGCCCGCCGCTGCGCCAGCCAGCCCTCGACCTCCGTGGTCCACATCGCGGCGATCTTGCGGTAGCCGCCGGCGTTGGCGTGCAGCCCGTCGACGAAGTCGCCGGGCGCCAGCAGCGCCGAGGTGTCCACGAACTCCACGGACCGGCCGAGCTCCCGGTGGCGCGCGACGACGCCGGGCGTCAGCCGGGCCAGCTCCGCCCGCTCCTTGGCACGGGCGGTCAGCGGTGCCCAGACCCCCGCGACGATCACGTGCGTCTGCGGCGCGGCGACGAAGACCTCGTCGAGCAGCCGGTCCAGCCGGGCGGCGGCGACGGTCCCCCTGGCGCCGGAGTTCACGTCGTTGGTGCCCATGTGCAGCAGCACGACGTCCGGGTCCGCCTCGGCGACCCACGCCCCGACCTGCGGGATCATCTGCTCCAGCGTCCAGCCCGAGTGGCCCTCGTTGTCCGGGTCGGCCATCCCGGCCGGGCCGGTGCGCCGCGATCCCACGTAGTCGACGCGGATGCCGTCCGCGGTCAGCTCGGCGAACAGCGGCGCGCGGTACCCGGCGGTGGCGGGGCTGCCGACGCCCTCGGTGCTCGACGCGCCCAGCGGCATCACCCGCAGCGTCGCGGTCGGCCCGGCGCCCTCGCCGGCGGTGCGCACACCGGCCGCCGGGGCGCCGTCGTCGGCCGGGATCCCGGCCACCACCAGGCCCGCGACGAGCAGTGCGCTGAGCTGCAGCGGAACCCGCCGCCACCGGAGCCCCCCGACCCTGGCGCGCATGCCGTCCTCCCGACCGGACACGCGCCGCCCTCCGGCGCGGGACCCACGTGGAGATCTCCCGAGCGGTGTCCGGCGTTACGTACCCGCCGTCATGGATTCGTCACGTGCCCGTGTCCGGGCCGTGACCCTCGCGCGAGCGGGCGTACCCCCCGGGATCGGAGGTAGCCTCCGCCGGTGCCCCGCCCGAAGGTCCACGACGACGTGTTGCGCGCCAAGCTGCGCGCCCGCGCGGGGGAGCTGCTGAGCGCACACGGGGTGAGCGGGCTGTCGCTGCGCACCCTGGCCGCCGACGTCGGCACGTCGACCACGGCGGTGTACGCGCTCTTCGGCGGCAAGCCCGGCCTGGTCAAGTCCCTGGTCGACGACGCGTTCCGGCGGCTGCGCCGGACCCTCGCGGCGGTCCCGCCCGTGGACGACCCCGCCGAGCAGCTCGTCGCGCTCGGCGAGGCCTACCGGTCCGACGCCCTGCACGACCCGCACCTCTACGACGCGATGTTCGACCGCGGCCGGCTCGACGCCGAGTCCCGCGAGCTGCAGGAGGCCGCCTTCACCCCGCTCGTGGAGGCCGTCGAGCGGGCCGTCGACGCGAAGGTGCTGCGGCACGACGCCCACCCGCCCACCGTCGCGCTCGGACTGTGGTCGGCACTGCACGGGCTGGTGACGATCCAGCTGCACGCGCACACGCCCGACGCGGTCGACGACCCGGCCAAGGGGTTCCCGGCGGTGCTGCGCGCGGTCGTCGACGGCTGGCGGGCGTAGGAGGCGGGCCCCGACCTTGCCCCGCCCCCTCCCGGACGGGACCCTCTCCGGACGGCCCGCGGGCGAGGTGAGCGGATGGACGGGTGCACGGCCGACGGCACGGCCGAGTTCGGCATCCTCGGGCCGGTCCGCGTCCTCGACGGGGCCGGTGTGCCGCGGCCGCTCGGCTCGCCACGCCGCCGGGCCGTCCTCGCGGCCCTCCTGCTCGCCGACGGTCTCCCGTTGACCGTCGCCGAGCTCGCCGACCGGATCTGGGACGACGTCCCGCCGCCGACCGCCGCGACGATGGTGCACTCCGCCGTCTCGGGCATTCGTACGAGCCTGGGGCGCGGGGCGATCCTGAGCCGTGGCGACGGGTACGTCCGCGGACCCGGCCGCATCGACGCGGACCGCTTCGAACGGCTGCTCGCCGAGGGCCACCGTGCCCCGCCCGCGCGCGCCGCGGCGGCCCTGACCACCGCGCTCGCGCTCTGGCGCGGCCCGGCGCTGCACGACGTGGGCCGCCCGTTCGCCCGCGACGCCGCCGCCCGCCTCGACCGGCTCCGCATCGACTGCGCCGACCTGCGGGACGAGGCCGAGCTCGCGCTGGGCCGACACCGCGAGATCCTCGCCGCGCTGGAACGCCGGGTCGCCGAGGACCCGCTCCGCGAGGGGACGACCGCGCTGCTGATGCTCGCGCTGTACCGCAGCGGCCGGCAGGCCGACGCGCTGGCCGCCGCCCGCCGACTGCGTGCCCTGCTCTGCGAGGAACTCGGCCTGGAGCCCGGGCGGCAGATCGCCCGGCTGGAGGCGGCGATCCTGGGGCAGGCCGCGGAGCTCGAGCTGCGCTCCCCGGTCCGGGGCACCCTGCCCGCGCCGATGAGCAGCTTCGTGGGCCGCGACCGGGAGCGGCGGGAGCTGGCCACCCTCCTGGCGGCGCACCGGGTGGTCACCGTGACCGGCCCTGGCGGGGTCGGCAAGACCCGCCTGGCCGCGGAGGTCGCGCGCGGGCTGGGCGTGCCGGTCCACCTCGTCGACCTCCTCCCCGTCACCGACCCGGCCGAGGTGCCCGAGCGTGTGGCGGACGCCCTCGGTGTGCGGGGCGGCCCGGGCTCGACCCCACTCACCGCACTTCGCGACGCACTCGACGGCCGGGACGACCTCGTGCTGCTCGACGACTGCGAGCACGTGCTCGACGGCTGCCTGGGCCTGGTCGAACGGACCGGTGCCCGCCTCCTGCTGACCAGCCGGGAGGCGCTGCGCGTGCCGGGCGAGCAGGTCTACGTCCTGCCGCCCATGGGGCTGGCCGCGCAGGACGCGGACCCACGGGCCGCGGCGGACTGCGAGGCGGTGCGGCTGTTCACCGCCCGGGCCCGGCCCGGCACCGCGACCGACAGCGGGCTCGTGCTCGACGTCTGTCGCCGGCTCGACGGCCTGCCGCTGGCGCTCGAGCTCGCCGCGGCGCGCACGCGCTCGTTCGCCCTGCCCGACCTCGCCGCCCGGCTGGCCGCGTCGTCGGCCCTGCTCACGGGCCGCAGCACGGACCCGCGCCATCGCAGCCTCGCCGCGACCCTCGCCTGGAGTCACGACCTGCTCGCCCCGCCCGCACGGCGGCTGCTCGCCCGGCTCACGGTCTTCCCCGCCGGCTTCGACCTGCCCGCGGCGGAGGCCGTCGCCGGATCCGGGGCCCCCGCGGCCGCGGAGGTGGCCGCGCTGCTCGACCGGCTCGTCACGGCCAGCACCGTCCAGCTGGAGGGCGGGCGGTACCGGCTGCTGGCCACGACCCGGGCATTCGCCGCCCAGCGCCTCGACGGCTGCGGGGAACCCGAGGCGCTGCGCCGCCGCCACGCCGGGTACTACCTGGGGCTCGTCGAGGAGGCGTCGGAGCATCTCTTCGGGCCGGACGCCGCCGCGTGGCTGGACCGCCTGCACCGCGAGCGGGAGAACTGGCGGGCGGCGCTCGACCTGGCGTTCGAGGCGGACCCGGACACGGGGGCGCGTCTCGTGGCAGGTCTGTGGCACTACTGGGACCTGCGCGGGACACGGGAGGAGGGCCTGCGCCGGGCGTACGCCGGTCTCGCCGCCGTGACGGCGCCGCGGCGTCGTCTCCCGCTCCTCTCGGCCGCCGTCCTCTTCCACGTCGGCCGCGCCGAGTTCGGCCGGGCCGTGCCCCTCGTCGCGGAGCAGCGGGACCTGGCCCGCGCCTGCGGAGAGCCGGGGTGGGAGGGCGATGCGCTCGCGATGGCCGCCACCGTGGCGTGGGCGCACGGGCGGCTCGGCGAGGCGCGCGGGCTGTACGAGGTGGCCGTCGCGGCGTCCCTGCGCGGCGGCGACGGGTGGCGGGCGGCGTTGGAGGAGGCGCAGCTGGCGCGGCTGCACCGCGACCGCGGCGCGGAGGACGACGCGCGCACGCTCGCCCTGCGCGCCCTGGCCCGCGCCGACGGTCTCGGCGAGCCCCTGGCCCGCGGCCTCGCGCTCGACGTCCTCGCCTCCGTGGAGCACCGCTGGGGATCGCCGGCGGAGGCGGCGCGGCTCGTCGACGCGGCGCTCGCGGAGTACCGCACGGTCGGCTACCGGGAGGGCGAGGCGTCGGCTGCACTCCTGGCCGGCCGCGTCGCGACGGATCCCGGACGGGCCCGGGACGCCTTCGGCACGGCGCTGGAGCTGTTCGGCCGCATCGGGCACCGGGCCGGCCGGGCCGCGGCGCTCGAGGGTCTGGCGGGCCTGGACCCGGAGCGGGGAGCGCGCCTGGTCGCGGAGGCCGCCGCACTACGGGCCGCGATCGCGGAGTGAGCCGGCGATTAGCCGGGGCCGCCACTCTCGGTCGACCAGGACGGGGAGGGGCGATGACGAGGACGGACGCTCTGACGGGCACGGTGCTGTGGCCCGGCGACGCGGGCTACGACCGGGCCCGCACGGTGTTCAACGGCATGATCGACCGGCGGCCGGCGGCGATCGTCCGATGCCGGGAACCGGGCGACGTCGCCCGCGGCGTCCTCCACGCGCGCGAGCACGGGCTCGCCCTGTCCGTGCGCGGCGGCGGACACAACGTCGCGGGCACCGCCGTGTGCGAGGGCGGGCTGATGCTCGACCTGTCCCCGATGCGCTCGGTGGAGGTCGACCCCGCGGCGCGCAGAGCCCGCGCCCGGGGCGGGGCGCTCCTCGGCGACCTCGACGGCGCCACGCGGGCCTTCGGCCTCGCGACGCCCCTCGGTGTGATGTCCGGGACCGGGATCGCGGGCCTCACGCTCGGCGGCGGCCTCGGCTGGCTGGCCGGCAAGTACGGCCTGAGCTGCGACAACCTGATCGACGCCGAGATGGTCACCGCGGACGGCACGGTGTTCGAGGGCGTCGACGACGACCTGCTGTGGGGACTGCGGGGCGGCGGCGGCAACTTCGGTGTGGTCACCACCTTCACCTACCGGCTGCACCCGGTGGACACCGTGACGGCCGGAGCGCTCGGCTTCCCGTGGGAGGCGGCGGGCGAGGTCCTGCGCGCGCACGACGACCTCGTCGCCGGCGCACCCGACGAGCTCGCGACGGCGGTGTCCCTGGCCCGGGGACCGTCCGGCCGCCCGGTGCTGACGATCGCGCTGTGCTGGTGCGGTGCGCCCGAGGCGGCCGGTCCCGTCCTGCGCCCGCTGCGCCGGCTGCGGCCCGACCTCGACACCGTCGCCGAGCAGCCCTTCGCCGACTGGCAGCGGGTGCCCGACGCCGGATACCCGCCTGGCCGGCGGCACTACTGGCGCTCGGCCTACCTCCGGCACCTCACCGACGCCGCGATCGGCACCCTGCTCCAGGTCGCCGAGGCGATGCCGCCCGGCGACAGCGGGATCGGCCTGCAGGGGCTGCGCGGTGCCGCGGCGCGGGTCGCCCCGCGGGCGACCGCCTTCCCGCACCGGGCGCCGCAGTACGACTTCCTTGTCCTCGCGCAGTGGCCCGACCCCGCCGACACACCCCGCAACATCGCCTGGGCGCGCGCCGCCTCCGAGGCGATGCGACCGCATCTCGAGGCGGGGGTGTACGTCAACAACCTCGGGTCCGAGGGCCCCGACCGGGTCCGCGCCGCCTACGGCGACAACCACGCCCGGCTCGTCGGGCTCAAGCGACGCCTCGACCCCGACAACGTGTTCCGCGCCAACCAGAACGTCGTGCCCTGAGCCGGGTCAGACCGCGCCGAACTGGCGGTCCCCGGCGTCGCCGAGGCCCGGGACGATGAACGCCGAGTCGTTGAGCCGCTCGTCGATCGCCGCCGTGATCAGCCGGACCGGCAGTCCGCTCTCCTCCAGCCTGCGCACGCCCTCCGGCGCGGCGAGCACGCAGACGGCGGTGACGTCGTCGGCGCCGCGGGCGGTGAGCAGCTCCACGGTGTGCACCATCGACCCGCCGGTGGCGAGCATCGGGTCGAGCACGAACACCGGCCGGCCGACGAGCGAGGCCGGCAGCGACTCCATGTACGGGGTGGGCCGGTGGGTCTGCTCGTCCCGCGCCACGCCGACGAACCCCATCTGTGCCTCGGGGATCAGACTCTGCGCGGCGTCGACCATGCCCAGCCCCGCGCGGAGCACCGGCACGAGCACGGGCGGGTTCGCCAGCCGGTACCCGGTCGTGCGGGCGACGGGGGTGTGCAGCGGGAAGTCCGCGACCTCGAACCCGCGGGTCGCCTCGACCACCAGCAGCAGGGTGAGGTCGCGCAGCGCGGCCCGGAAGGCGGCGTTGTCCGTGCGCGCGTCGCGCATCGTGGTGAGCCGAGCCCTGGCCAGGGGATGGTCGACGACCCGCACGTCCATGGGCCGGACAGTAGCGGCGGGGGCCGCGGCCCCGGCGACCGCGCGCCTCCCGGATCGGCGGCGGTCACCGTGCCAGGATGCGTCGAGGGGTCGGCGCGGCCGGCCCGGCCGAGAGACGCCCGGCGCACCGTTCCCGTCGACCACCCGCCGGACCGGGTGGGGACAACCCGGGTTTCGTCACGCTGCGTCCCCGCGCGGGTGCCCCCTGCGGCCGTCCGCGGTACCGCGGGTGCACCGCGCGGACGACCCCCGATCCGGTCCCCCGGGCACCGTGGGCACACGAGACACCATGATCGATTTCTCCGGCCCGATCTCCGTCACGGCGCGTGCCCGGCCCTCGGAGGTGACACCAGTGATCAACTGAGTCGTGCGCCCAGCGCACCGGTCTCCGCACCGGCCGTGACCACAGGTGCCATTTATCTGACCCGAACGGGTGGTATGGCACGAACACTGTCACGCCGGAGCCACCGCCGACGCTGTACTAGGTGACAAGGAGGTGATCCGGTGCCGGAGAACACGACTTCGGACGAGCAGACCCTGGTGGCTGCCGCCGAGAAGCTCACCCAGTGCGACGGGTACGTGGTGCTCGCCGTCGACCCGCAGACCGGGGAGGTGGACGCGCACGGGCCGTTCGACGGGCTGACCGCGACGGTGAAGGCCGACCAGCTGCGTCGGGACTTCGACCGCGGCGGTCTGGAGGACGTCACGGTGGGCGTCGTCCGTCTGCACAGCTCGACCTGACGTCCCCGGCCGGCACCGGCAGCCCGCCCGCCCCGCGGGCGGGCACACCCGGTCCCCGGCCCCGCCGGCCGTCGCCACGACGCCGGCCGTGCCGGACACGGCACCACGCTCCCCGACGCTCCCCGCGACGACGACCCGGCCCCGTACCGGGTGCGCTCCCCCAAGGACCCGACCGTCGGCGATCCCTCCCCGCGTGGCGCCCTCCGGCCGGTCCGCGGTCCGCCCGCGCGGCCGCCCCGGACGGTCGGCCCGCACGGTCCGCCCGCCCGGCCGACGCCGCTAGCATCGCTGCGTGGCAAGCGACATCGTCCCGATCCAGCTGTCCCTCACCGAGGGCGACCTCGTCACCTTGTGGGCGCCCCGGTGGCGCGAGGACGGCGAGGAGTGGGAGGCCTTCCTGGGCGACGACGACGCGGTCTTCGCGTTCCCGGAGGTCGCGCAGCTCGCCGCGTACGTCCGTACGGAGACCGGGCACGACCTCGCCGACCACCCGGCCTGGTCGGCCGTGCCGACGCTGACCGTCGCCGAGCTGACCCCCGAGGAGACCCGCCGCTACGACGTGATCGGCGTCCCCGAGCTGGTCGCCGAGGAGCCGGACACCTGGACGATCGGCGAGCTCGCCGAGATCACCGCGATGGTCCGGTCCTTCGCCGACGTCTGCGACCTCGAGGAGGTCACGGCCGTCCTCGACTCCGCCCCCGGCTTCGGGCTGCTCGACCAGGGCACCCTGCCGTTCGCCGGGCGCGAGGGCCGGCGGCTGTGGACCCAGCTCGCCCAGACCGTGCAGGACCACTGGGACGAGGTCGTCGACGCGCTCGACGCCCTGATCGCCACCCCGCAGGTCGACGCCCGGGCGCTCGCCGGCGCCGAGAAGGAGGCGGCCGCCCTCGCCGCGCGGATCGCCGAGGCGGAGGACGCGCTCGACCTGGACGCGGACGCCGACGACGACACGGACGAGGAGACCCTCGAGGCGGCCGCCCGCGAGCGCGCCGACGAGGAGGCGATCACCGAGCAGGTCGCCGAGGACGAGGCCGCGCTCTCCGAGGACGGCCCGGTCGGGTTCTGGGAGGAGATCGGGATCGACCCGATCCGGATCACCACGTCCGCGGGCCAGTGGGTCACCCTGCGCTGCTACCTCGACGACAAGCCGGTCTTCCTCGGCTCGGGCGGGCGCGTCGACGTGTTCGACTCCGAGCGGGCCCTCGCCCGCTGGCTGGCCGACGGCGGCAAGGACGACAACGACCTGGTCGCCGCCTCCACGTGGCAGGAGGTCCTGGACAAGGCCGCGGTCGGCGAGCTCGAGGTCGTGGTCGACGACCTCAACGACTACGTGCTGGTCGGGATCGACGAGGACATCGCCGAGGGCACCCTGCAGGTCGATCCGACCCAGCTGGAGCTGGCCACCGAGCTGATCCTCGACGTCGGCGAGTGGGCCGGCGACCCCGAGCCGGCCCGCGCGCTGGCCGACTCCGAGAGCCTGGGCTGGCTGGTGTCCTTCGTGATCCGGCCCAACCCGACCCGGCTCGCGCCCAGCCCGCCCTTCGACACCGAGGCCGCGCGCTGGCGGGAGCTGGTGCACGCCACCGAGGCCCGCCTCCACCACCGCTGACACCTGAACGAACGGCGCTCTCGCTCATTCCTAGTGAGCGAGAGCGCCGTTCGCTCATGCCATCGGCACGGCGCTCATGCCACGAGCGCGTCGTAGCCCGGCTTGATCACCTCGTCGATGATCGCCAGGCGCTTGTCGAAGTGCAGGAACGCGCTCTTCATGGCGTTGATCGTGAGCCAGCGCAGGTCCTCCCACCCCCAGCCGAAGGTGTCGACGAGCGCACCCATCTCGGACGTCATGGAGCAGCCGGACATCAGCCTGTTGTCCGTGTTCACCGTGACGCGGAAGCGGAGGTCGCGGAGCAGGCCGATGGGGTGGTCGGCGAGGCTCGTCGCGGCGCCGGTGTGGACGTTCGACGTCGGGCACATCTCCAGCGGGATCCGCATGTCCCGCACCCAGGCGGCGAGCCGGCCGAGCTCGGCGGTCCCGTCCGACCGGACGGTGATGTCGTCGACGATCCGGACGCCGTGGCCCAGCCGGTCCGCCCCGCAGAACTGCAGCGCCTCCCAGATCGACGGCAGCCCGAAGGCCTCGCCGGCGTGGATGGTGACGTGCGCGTTCTGCTGCCGGACGTAGTCGAACGCGTCGAGGTGCCGGGTGGGCGGGAAGCCCTTCTCCGCGCCGGCGATGTCGAAGCCGACCACGCCGGCGTCCCGGTACCGCACGGCGAGCTCGGCGATCTCCTGCGAGCGGGCGGCGTGCCGCATCGCGGTGAGCAGGCAGCGCACCGTGATCCCGCTGCCCGCCGAGCCCCGCTCGAAGCCCTCGAGCACGGCCTGCACGACGCCGTCGAGGTCGAGGCCCCGCTCCACGTGCAGCTCGGGGGCGAACCGGACCTCCGCGTACACCACCCCGTCCGCGGCCAGGTCCTCCGCGGCCTCCTGCGCGACCCGCACCAACGCCTCGCGGGTCTGCATCACGGCCACCGTGTGCCCGAAGGTCTCCAGGTAGCGCTCCAGCGAGCCGGAGTGGGCGGCGCCGAGGAACCACCCGGCGAGCTCCTCGGGATCGCGGGTGGGCAGACTGTCGTAGTCGACGGCGTCGGCCAGGTCCACGACGGTCCCGGCCCGCAGGCCGCCGTCGAGATGGTCGTGCAGCAGGACCTTCGGCGCGGTGCGGATGGTGTCCGGTGTCAGGGGGGCGACCACCCGCGCACCGTATACCTGCCGGCGACCAGGCCGGATCGGGCGAACAAGGCCGGTCGGGTGCCACCCGGTCGGCCTAGTGGTGACTCCCTGTCAGGCGCGTCCGCGGGCTCGCTACCCTCACGGCAGCGATCCCCGCTCCCCCATCCGGATCACAGGAAGCACCAGGCGCCAATGAGCGATAACTCGACGATGTCGTTCGACCGGATGCGCGGCATGCTCATGCGCGCGGCCGAGATCCGCGACTCCGAGCAGCAGCAGGTCTTCGACTCCCTCGACGAGATCCACGCGCGGCTCTCCGCCCTCGACGCGCTGGGCACCGTCCGCAAGCGGCTCACCGAGCTGCCGGACCGGACCGAGGTCGGCGTGCTTGCCGAGCGCCTCGACGAGACGGTGCAGAAGGTCGACGCGCAGGAGGCAGTGCTCGCCTCCGTGCTCCGGGCCATCGAGGCCCTGCCGGACAAGCTCGCCAAGCCCTTCGCCCAGCTCGACGGCCGGCTCGACGGCATGGCCGGGCGCCTCGAGGGTGTCTCCGGCCGGATGGACGGGCTCGACGACCGGCTCGGCGGGCTGCACAAGCGGCTCGACGACCTGGACAACCGCCTCGACCGGCACGAGATGCGCCTCGACGCGATGCCCAACGCGGTCGCGACGCCGATCAAGGAGCGCGTCGACGGCGTCGAGAAGATGGTCCGCGAGCAGCTCGACGGCGCCCTGCGCGCGATGGACGAGTCCAACGAGGGCGTGCGCAACCTGCTCGGCGACACCAGTGTCGGGCTGCACCGCCGGCTCGAGGACCTGGCCGGGCGGCCCGCCGTCGACCCGACGGAGGCGCTCGACTCGCTGGCCGAGCGGCTCGAGATCCTCGCGGGCCGGCTGGAGGCGGTGGCCGGCCGGGTCGACGCCGTCGAGACGGGCCTGGGCGAGCGGCTCGGCGAGCTCACCGGCGCGGTCGACGAGAAGATCGCCGCCCTGGGCAGCTCGGTCGACGGGAAGCTGGGCGACCTCGACTCCGTGCTGCGGGCCCGCCCCGACACGACCTCGGTCACCGCGCTCGTCACGAAGGCCAACGAGGAGTCCGAGCGGCGCAACGCCGGCCAGCTCGACGAGGCCATGGCCACCTTCGCCGAGCTGATCCTCGGCCGCGGCCACGGTGCTCCGGCACCGACCCCGCCGCCGCCCCCGCGCCCGGCCCAGCGCCGGTCGACCCGCAGCCGCGCCACGGTGAAGAGCGCCTCCAACGGCCACGCCACCGCCACGGACGTCTCGGACGACCCGGACGACTGAGTCGCGCCCACCCTCGACACCCGGGCAGCCCCCGCCGCGCACCGCGGCGGGGGCTCCTCGCGTTTCCGGCCCGGCGAGCGGCCCGTTCGTTCACACCTACTGAGCGAGAGCGCCGTTCGTGCACATCGCGTACGCGATCGAGGGCGACCGCTACCCCCTTTCGACAGCCCGGCGTGACCTCCCGGTGACCTCGTCGTTGGAAGCCCGGGGCCATACAGCCATTCGGGGCACACTCGACGCCCGAAGCTGATCCACCATATGGCCCAGGAGGAGCCAATGGTGTCGAATCCACTCGCCCAGGCCGCCGTCCCGAGCGGCCTCGGCAGTCCCACGGTCACGGTCACGGTGTTCGGTGCGTTCGTACTGCTGACCCTCGTCGTCGTCTTCCGGGCCGGCCGCGCGAACCGCACGGCGGCGGACTACTACACCGGCGGTCGCGCCTTCACGGGCGCGCAGAACGGCGTGGCCCTGGCCGGCGACTACCTGTCCGCGGCGGCCTTCCTCGGGATCGCCGGCACGGTCGCCGTCTTCGGCTACGACGGCATGCTCTACGCGATCGGCTCGTTCGTCGGCTGGCTGTTCGCTCTGCTGCTGATCGCGGAGTGGCTGCGCAACACCGGCCGCTTCACGATGGGCGACGTCCTGAGCTTCCGGCTGCGCCGGCGTCCGGTCCGGGCCGCGGCCGCCACCTCGACGCTGCTGGTCTCGGTGCTCTACCTGATCGCCCAGATCGCCGGCGCGGGCGGGCTCGTCGCCCTGTTGCTGGGGATCACCGGCCAGGGCGGGCAGGCGCTGGTGATCGCGGTCGTCGGCGGCCTGATGATCGTCTACGTGCTGGTCGGCGGCATGAAGGGCACGACCTGGGTGCAGATCCTCAAGGCGTGCGCCCTCATGGTCACCGGCCTCGTGCTGTCCTTCTGGGCGCTGGGCCGGCACGGCTTCGACGTCTCCGCGCTCCTCGGCCAGGCGGCCGGGACGAGCCCGCAGGGCGACAAGGTGCTCGGGCCGGGCCTGCAGTACGGCCGCACCGAGCTGTCGAAGATCGATTTCATCTCGCTGTCGCTGGCCGCGGTCCTCGGGCCGGCGAGCCTGCCGCACATCCTGATGCGCTTCTACACCGTCCCCGACGCGAGGCAGGCGCGGAAGTCGGTCGTGTGGGCGATCTGGCTGATCGGCATCTTCTTCCTGATGGTGCTGGTCATCGGCACCGCGGCCACCGCGCTGGTCGGTCCGGAGACGATCGTGAAGGCGCCCGGGGCGTCGAACGCCGCGGCGCCGCTGCTCGCGTTCCGGCTCGGCGGCGAGCTGCTCCTGGGCCTCGTGGCCGCCGTCGCCTTCGCGACCATCCTCGCGGTGGTGGCGGGCCTGACCATCACCGCGTCGGCCTCCTTCGCCCACGACGTGTACGCCAACATCCTCAAGCGCGGGAAGGCCGCGCCGGCGCAGGAGGTGCGCGTCGCGCGGCGGACCGCGCTGGTCGTCGGCGTGCTGGGCATCCTGGGCGGCATCGTGGCGATCGGGCAGAACGTGGCGGTGCTGGTCGCGCTGGCGTTCGCCGTCGGCGCCTCGGCCAACATGCCGTCGCTGGTCTACTCGCTGTTCTGGAGGCGGTTCACCACCACCGGCGCGCTGTGGAGCATGTACGGCGGCATGGCGGTGGCCGTCGTCCTGGTCGTGTTCTCGCCGGCCGTGTCCGGGACGCCGGCGTCCATGCTGCCCGACGCGGACTTCGCGTTCTTCCCGCTGGCCAACCCGGGCATCGTCTCCATCCCGCTGTCGTTCCTGCTGGGCGCGCTCGGCACCTGGTTCGGCCCGCGCGACCCCGACGACGCCCGGCTCTACGCCGAGATGGAGGTGCGGGCGCTGACCGGGGCGGGTGCCCCGCGCGCGGCGGCCGAGGACGAGACGCGGCCGCTGCCGAAGGTCGCCGCGCCGTCGCACTTCGAACCCGTCACCCGGCACCGCGCACGGCAGCCGATGGTCTGACCCGGGACGCACGAGAAGGCGAACGGCACTCTCGCTCACACCTAGGAGCGAAGGTGCCGCTCGCTCCTTCCGGCCCCGAACGCACGAACGGCGCTCTCGCTCAGGCCTGATGAGCGAGAGCGCCGTTCGTGCACTGCAGTCGGGCCGTCGGAGGGGTCAGCGGCGGAGCCGGGCGGGGAGGCGGCGCCAGAGCGGGTCGAGCTCGGTCAGCTTCAGCAGCTTCATCCCGACGAGCATGATCGGCGTCGCGACCACGAGCGCCACGGCCAGCACCAGCCAGGCCGAGCCGGCGGACCCGCTCCCGACGCCGGCCTGGACGGCCCGGCCGACCAGCCAGGCCACCACCCCGGCGGCCAGGGAGGCCGCGAGGGTCCGCCAGAGCGTCGAGAGCACCTCGCGGCTGCGGACGTGCCCGAGTCGGCGAGCGATCACGAACTGCCCGATCACCGCGCCGACCACGAACGAGAAGCTGTTGGCCGCGGCCAGGCCGAGCACCACATCCTCCGGTGCCAGGACCACCGGGCAGAGCAGCAGCAGCGGGATCTTCACGACGACGATCCCCAGCATGATCAACGTGGGCGTGCGGCTGTCCGTCATCGCGTAGAACACGCGCAGCTGCAGCAGCGTGATGGCGTACGGGAGCAGGCCGAACGCCGACCACGCCAGCGCCGTGCCGAGCCGGGCCGCGCCGCCGCCCGCGTTGCCGGCGCCGAGGGAGAACAGCGCCAGCCCGACCTCCGTGCCGAAGAAGGTCAGCAGCACCGAGATCGGGACCAGGAAGACCGTGGACAGCCGGCTGCCGAGGGAGAGGTCGGACACCACGTCGTCGAACCGGTTCTCCGCCGCGGCCCGGCTCATCCGCGGCATCAGCGCGGTGAGCAGCGAGACCCCGAGCACGCCGTACGGCACCTGCAGCAGCAGCCAGGCGTTGGAGTAGATCGCGTAGGCGCCGGGGTCCGAGGCGGTGGCGACGCGGGTGGTGACGATCAGGCCGGCCTGGCCGACCAGCACGTACCCGATCACCCACAGCGCCAGCCCGCCGGCCGACGAGAGCCGCCGGTCCCAACCCCACAGCGGCTTGAGCGGGATGCCCACGCGCCGCACCGCGGGCAGCATCACGAGCGCCTGCACCGCGATCCCCAGCGTCGTGCCGATGCCGAGCACCAGCAGCTTCGTGTCGCCCATGCGCACGGGGTCGAGGCTGATCTCCCCGGGCACCAGGGCGTAGACGACGAGCACCGCCAGCATGACGACGTTGTTCAGCACGGGTGCCCACGCGAACGCGCCGAACCGCCCGCGGCTGTTGAGGATCGCGCCGAACAGCGCGCCGATGCCGTAGAAGAAGATCTCCGGCAGCAGCAGGACGGCCAGCGCCGTCGCGAGCTCGGGATTCGCGTTCTCCGTGGTCTGGCTGCCCATGTACAGCGCGACCAGCGGTTTCGCGGCGAGCATCGCGATCACCGTGGCGACCAGCAACGCCGCGCCGGCCATGGTGAGCAGGCGACGCGTGTAGGCCTCGCCGCCGTCCGGGTCCTCCTTCTGGGCGCGGACCAGCAGCGGGATCATCACGCTGGTCAGCACGCCGCCGAGGAGCAGCTCGTAGACGATGTTCGGCAGCGTGTTCGCGATCGTGTAGGAGCTGTTGACCAGGCCGAACGACAGCACCGCGGCCAGGGCGATCTGGCGCAGGAAGCCGGTGACCCGGCTGGCCAGGTTCGCGACCGCCATCATCGAGCTCGACCGCGCGAGCGACTGGCCCTTCGGCGGGCCGGGCTCCGGTTTGGGCTTGCCGGCGCCGTCGACGGGTGCGATCACGTCCGTCGGCCGGTCGAGCGGGGCCATCAGCTCGGTGGGGTCGTCGAAGTTGCCGCCGGGCACCCGCTGCCACGGCGGCGGGACGGGTCGGCGCTGCGGGCCGCGGATCACCGCGCCGGGGCGGGCCGGATGAGCGGGTCCGCCGCCGGCCGGGCCGCCGTGAACCGGTGCGGTCGCGTCCAGGTCGGGTGGGTGGGGTCCCCCGGGGCCCGCGTTCGGCCAGGGTCCGGGTCCCGCCGGCCGCGGCGGCGGGCCGGCGCGGTGGGGGTCCGCATGAGGGTTCGGAGGGAGCGGCCCCGGGCCCGGTCGGCCGGGGGCGCGCCGGGCGGCCTCGCGCCGCGCCGCCCGCTCGCGGGCGTTCGGCCACGGCGCAGGCGGGGCACCGGGCGGCGGTCCTGCCGAGTGGTCGGGACGGGGACCCGCCGCCGGCGGGCCGGGCAGGGGTGGACCGGGCGGGGTCGGGGCGGGCTGGCCCGATCCGGGCTGAGCAGGGCCGGCCTGCGCGGGACCGGACCGTGCAGGGCCGGAGGGTCCAGAACCGGACCGAGGAGGGACGGGCTGGGCGGCGCCGGGCTGGGTAGGGCCGGGCTGGGCAGAACCCTGCTGGGCAGAACCCTGCTGAGCAGGCCCCGGAGCAGAACCCTGCTGGGCAGAACCCTGCTGGGCAGAATCCTGCTGGGTGGGGCCGGGTTGGGCCGCGCCGGGTCGAGCGGCGCCCGGACGCTGCAGGCCGGGCCGGCTCGCGCTGGGACGTCCCGAGCTCGACCGTCCGCCGGGTCGGCCGGGGGTGGCGTGGCCCGGGCCGGGTTGCGCCGCGCCGGCAGCTCCTGGATGCGCCGCGCCGGCCGCTCCGGGATGGGCCGCGTCGGCGGCTCCGGGATGGGCCGCGTCGGCGGCTCCGGGATGGGCCGCGTCGGCGGCTCCGGGATGGGCCGCGTCGGCGGCTCCGGGATGCCCCGCGCCGGCGGCTCCGGGATGCGGCGCGCCGGCAGCTCCCGGAAGGGCGTTCTCCGGGCGGCCGGGGCCCGGCTGCCGTGTACCGGTGCGGGGATCGCCGAGGCGGTGGTTGTCGAACCAGCCCACAGAGGGCCGGCCCGGGTCGTCGAGCGGCGTCGCACTGGACCGGTCATGTGTCACGACGCCCGTGCGCAGGCCGTTCGGCTCGGTCGGAGCGGGCGGCGGATTGTCGGGACCGCGGCCGTTCGGCTCGGCCGGAGCGGACGGGCCGTCCGGGAGGCGGCCGGTCGGTGCGGGTTCGGGGGCGGGCGGCCGCGTGCCGCGCGGCTCCTCGCCCTCCCGCTCCCCTGCGGCGTGCTCCGCGCGCGCGGGAGCCCCGGGCACGTCCTCGGGACGGGTGCCAGCCTGCGTGCTGGGGCTCCGGTACTCGCGCATCCCTCTCATGGTGCCCGACGGACGTCGATCCCTCCTGCCGGGCCCGCCCGGGCGCGCCGCGCCGCCGGGACCCGGTGAGCTGCGGAAACGGCCGGAAGCTGCCCGCGAAGGACCTCAGTCACCGACCTCGCCGAGCAGCAGCGGGCCCCGGTCGACCGGTTCGTCCCCGATCGCGACGCCGCCGGCGAGCGCGGCCCGGGCACCCGGCACCGCGTCGGGGGTGTCGGTGTGCAGCTCGAGCAGTGGTTCCCCGGCCCGCGCCTGGTCGCCGATCCCGACGAGCAGGCGTATCCCGGCCGCGGCGTGGACCGGGTGCTCCTTGCGGGCCCGGCCGGCCCCCAACCGCCAGGCCGCGGTGCCCACTGCGAGGGCGTCGAGCCTGGTCAGCACGCCGGAGGCCGGTGCCTCGACGATCTCGACATGCGTCGCGGCCGGCAGCGGAGCCGCCGGATCGCCGCCCTGCGCCGCGATCATCCGCTCCCACGTCTCGAGCGCCCGGCCCGAGGCCAGGACCTCCGCGGGGTCGGTGTCGATCCCGGCGAGCCCGAGCATGGCGCGGGCGAGGGCCAGGGTGAGCTCCACGACGTCCCGCGGCCCGCCCCCGCGCAGGACCTCGACCGCCTCGGCGACCTCCAGGGCGTTGCCGACGGTACGGCCGAGCGGCACGGACATGTCGGTGAGCAGCGCGCGCGTCGGCAGGCCGTGGGCCGCGCCGATCGCGACCATGCGCCGCGCGAGCTCCTCCGCCGAGTCGCGGGTCCGCATGAAGGCGCCGCTGCCGACCTTGACGTCGAGGACCAGTCCGCCGGTCCCCTCGGCGATCTTCTTGCTCATGATCGAGCTGGCGATGAGCGGGATCGAGGCGACGGTGCCGGTGACGTCGCGCAGGGCGTAGAGCTTGCGGTCGGCCGGGGCGAGGGAGGGCGTGGTCGCGCAGACGACGGCGCCGACCTCGGCGAGCTGGGCCGCGATCTCGTCCGGGGACAGCTCGGCCCGCCAGCCCGGGATCGCCTCCAGCTTGTCCAGCGTGCCGCCGGTGTGGCCGAGCCCCCGTCCGGACAGCTGCGGGACCGCGGCGCCGCACGCCGCGACCAGGGGCGCGAGCGGGAGGGTGAGCTTGTCCCCCACCCCGCCGGTGGAGTGCTTGTCGACGAGCGGACGGCCGACGTCCGGCAGCGCCAGCCGCTCGCCGGACTCGATCATGGCGAGGGTCCAGCGGGCCGTCTCGGCGTCGTCCATGCCGTTGAGCAGGATCGCCATGGCGAGGGCGGCCATCTGCTCGTCGGCGACCTCGCCGCGGGTGTACGCGGCGACGACCCAGTCGATCTGCTCGTCCGTGAGGCGGTGGCGGTCCCGCTTGGCGGCGATGACGTCGACGGCGGAGTGGGTCACGCGCTGTCCTCCCAGGTCGGACGGGGTCGTGAGCGACATCTGCCCTTCTCGCGGCAGTCGGCGCTCACAGTGTGAATGCGTCGGGCAGGACCTCGGCGAGGGTCCGGACGCCGCGCGGGGTGTCGAGCGCGCAGTCCGGCCCGCCCAGTTCGAACAGCAGCTGGCGGCAGCGACCACAGGGCATGAGCAGCTCGCCGGTGCCCGACCGGACCGCGACCGCCACGAAGCGGCCGCCGCCGGTGATCCGCAGCTGCCCGGCGAGGGTGCACTCGGCGCAGAGGGTCAGGCCGTAGGAGGCGTTCTCGACGTTGCAGCCGGTCACGAGCCGGCCGTCGTCGCACAGGGCGGCGGCGCCGACGTGCAGGCCGGAGTAGGGCGCGTACGCCGCGGCCGCGGCCTCGACCGCGGCGCTGCGCAGCCGGTCCCAGTCCTGATCCCGGTCGCGATTCCGATCACCCGTGGTCACCCGATCGATCCTGCCGGACCCCGTGCAGGATGTGATCGTGGACGAGACGAGCGTCGTGGTGGACGCGACCCCGGACGAGGTGTGGGCCCTGGTCAGCGACATCACGCGCATGGGCGAGTGGAGCCCGGAGTGCACCGGCGGGGCCTGGCGCGGCGGCGCGACGGGCCCCACGGTCGGGGCGCGCTTCGTGGGCTTCAACCGGCGTGGGCGGGTCCGCTGGCGCACGCACTGCCGCGTCACCGAGAGCGTGCCCGGCGTGGCGTTCGCCTTCTCGGTGCTGGAGAGCGCGATGACCTGGGGCTTCCGGATCGAGCCGGTCGAGGGCGGCACCCGGCTCACCGAGTGGCGCGAGCGCACCGGTGCCCTCGCGGTCCCGGCGAAGCTGTTCGCCGCCACGGGCCTGCTCGGTCGCGACCGCGAGACGATGATGGTCGACGGCATGGAGCGCACCCTCGAGCGGATGAAGGCGACGCTCGAGAGGTCCGCGGTCTGAACGCCGACGCACCCGTGCGCGGGGAGTGGCGTTCCGGCCCCACATCCCGCTCACGGGCGGCGGCGCCGCGCGAACGGCGGATGGGCGGGCGCGCGTACGCGCCATAAAGTCTCCTGGTGGGCCGGTGGGTGCGGGCGACGGTCGGTGCGCTGGTCGCCGCGATCGTGACCCTGCCCCTCACCACGAGCCCGGCCACCGCCGCTCTCGCCACGGTCTCCGCCACCACCCCTGCCGTCGCCGCGTCCGGGCCGTCGGTCGCGATCCCCACCGGCCCCGCGACTCCGCCCGCACTCGCCGCACCGGCGCCCGCCGGTGTCTGCCCGGGTCACGAGGCCCCGTCCGGCCCACCGGCCCACGAGGAGACGGTCGCGGTCGTGCCGGTGGCGGTCCCCCCGCTGCCGGTGGGCGGCCCGCGGCTCGGCGCCTGCGGGGACGTCCTGCCCGACGGCGCCGCACCGCCCCCCGCGGTCAGCGCCGTCGGCTGGGTGGTCGCCGACCTCGACTCCGGCACCGTCCTCGCCGCGCACGACCCGCACGGGCGGCAACGGCCCGCGTCGACGCTGAAGATCCTGACCACGCTGGTGGTGCGGGCGCAGCTCGACCCGGACGCCGACGTCGTCGTCGTGCCCGAGGACGTGCAGGTCGACGGCAGCAAGGCCGGCATCGGCCCGGGCGGCCACTACAGCGTGCGGCAGCTCCTGGCCGGGCTCCTGCTCAACTCGGGCAACGACACCGCGATGGCCCTGGCCCGCACGATGGGCGGCGTTCCGGCGACCCTGCAGGCGATGCAGGCCCGCGCCGAACAGCTCGGGGCGCTCGACACCCGCCCCGCCACGCCGTCGGGCCTCGACGGGCCGGGCATGTCCAGCTCGGCCTACGACCTGGCCGTCCTGTTCCGGGTGGCGTTGCGGGACCCGCTGGTCCGGGAGACGCTCGCGGCGCCGACCGTGCCGTTCCCGGGTTTCGCCGACCGCCCCGGCTTCGCCCTGTCCAACGACGACCCGCTGCTCCACACCTACCCGGGGGCCTTCGCGGGCAAGACGGGGTTCACCGACGCCGCCCGGCACACCTTCGTCGGTGCCGCCGAGCGGAACGGGCGCCGGCTCGTGGTCGCGATGGTCCGCGGGGAGCAGCGGCCGGTGCGGATGGTCGCCCAGGCCGGGGCGTTGCTCGACTACGGCTTCGGGATGCCCGCGACGGCGTCCGTCGGCACCCTCGTCGACTCCCGCCCCGTCGAGCCGCGGCCCGCGCCCGCTCCCGTCCCCTCGCCCGTGGCGATCGCCCCCGCGCCCCCGGCGCACCCGCTGCTGCCGTGGGTCGCCGCGGCAGGGGTGCTGGCGGTCCTGGGAGTCGCCGGCACGGGGCTCGTCGTCGTCCGCCGTCGCCGATCCTGACCCGGGCACGTTCCGGTGGCTCACCGAGCGCCTACTGGGAGTGGGCGCTCACGGGGTCAGCGGCGGGGACGCAGGGCGCGCAGGCCCAGGAGCCCGGTGACGGCGGTGACCGCGCCGGCGCCGAGCAGGCCCGCCGCGGCGGCGGGGCTGGGACCGGAGCGGACGACGACCTCGGGCCGGATGACCGCGGGCGCCGGCACCTCGACCGGCTCCTCCTGCTCGTTCTCCTTGGCCGTGGCCGCCCAGGCGGTCACGAACAGGATGAACCGCGAGGTGAAGAAGGCGAACACCAGCAGACCGATGATCGGACCGAACGCGACGCCGGCGGGCGACTGGGTGACCGACGACAGGTAGATCGTCATGACCTGCTTGAGCACCTCGAAGCCGACCGCCCCGATCACCGCCGCCCGCATCGCGCTCTTCACGGCGACCGGGGCGCGCGGCAGCCGCGCGATCACCCAGAGGAAGACCAGCCAGTTCGCGGCCAGGCCGAGGAGCACGGTGAACACCCCGAGCAGGAACCGCGCCCAGCCCTGGCCGCCGAGACCCACGAGGTCCAGCAGCAGACGGCCGAAGGCGCTGCCCACCGCCGAGATCGCGAAGGAGAGCACCAGCGCCAGCCCGAGGCCGACGAGGGCGACGAGGTCGAACAGCGTCTTCTTGACGACGTTGGGCGTCTCCGGCGGCTGCGCCCACTGCTCGGACAGCGCCTCGCGCAGGTTGCCCATCCAGCCGATGCCGGAGTAGAGCGCGCCGATGAGGCCGAGGATCCCGACCGCGCCCGCCGAGCTGATCGCCTGGTCGATGACCTGGTTGATCGTGTCACCGAGCTGGCCGGGGACCTGCTGGGTGATGCCGTCCTGGATCTGCTGCAGCAGCTCGGGCTGGCTCTGGAGCACGAACCCGGCGATCGCGAACGCGACCATCAGGATCGGCACCAGCGCCAGCACGCTGAAGTAGGTGATGGCCGCGGCGTAGTGGTCGCCGTGGCGGTCCGTGTAGCGCGTGCCCGCACGCATGACGTGGTCCAGCCAGGGCATACGCTGCCGGGCCTTCTCGATCGCGCTCGGACCGTCGTCGGCGCCCTTGGCGTCCTTCTCGGGGTCCTTCTCGTCCGTCGTCGGCCCGGCCACGCCCTCACCCCATCAGCTCGTCGGCGGCAGGAACCCGATCCTCTCGTGGACGGTCGCCAGCGTCGCGCCGGCGACCTCACCCGCCCGGGTGGCTCCGCGGGCGAGCACCCGATCGAGCTCGGCCGGGTCCCCCAGGTATCCCTGTACCCGTTCGCGCAGCGGAGCAACGAAATCCGCCACGACCTCCGCCAGGTCCTTCTTCAGGTCGCCGTACCCCCTGCCCGCGTACTCGGCCTCGATCTCGGCGATCTTGCGGTCGGTGAGCGCCGAGTAGATGGTCAGCAGGTTCGCGATCCCCGGCTTCGCCTCCGGGTCGTAGCGGATCTCGCGCTCGTTGTCCGTGACGGCCGAGCGGATCTTCTTGGCGATCCGCTTCGGGTCGTCGAGCAGCTCGACGATGCCGCCGGGCGTCGACGCCGACTTGCTCATCTTCACCGTCGGGTCCTGCAGGTCCTGGATCTTCGCCGCGCCCGCCGGGATGAACGGCTCCGGCACCGTGAACGTCGCGCCGAAGCGCTGGTTGAAGCGCTGCGCGAGGTTACGGGTCAGCTCCAGGTGCTGGCGCTGGTCCTCGCCCACCGGGACGCGGTCGGCCTGGTAGAGCAGGATGTCCGCGGCCATCAAGACCGGGTAGCTGAACAGCCCGACGGTGGCCCGGTCCGCACCCTGCTTCGCGGCCTTGTCCTTGAACTGCGTCATCCGGGAGGCCTCGCCGAACCCGGTGTAGCAGTCGAGGACCCACGTCAGCTGGGAGTGCTGGGGCAGGTGGGACTGCACGAAGATCGTGCAGCGGTCCGGGTCCAGACCCAGCGCGAGCAGCTGCGCGGCGGCGTTGCGGGTGCGCGCGGCCAGCGTCGCCGGGTCGTGGTCGACGGTGATCGCGTGCAGGTCCGGGATGAAGTAGAACGCGTCGTGGTCCTCCTGCAGGGCGACCCACTGCCGCACGGCGCCGAGGTAGTTCCCGAGGTGGAAGGAGTCGGCGGTCGGCTGGATCCCGGAGAGCACCCGGGGACGTCGCGCGGTCGTGTCGGTCCCGGTCATGGGACCAGTCTCTCAACCGCCGTCGACGCCGTTTCGCCCGCCACCGGGGACGACGTCCGTGGACAGCACGGTCCCGGTGGCCAATCGGCGTCGTCCTGGCGCCGTCGATCGAGATGCGGACTCCCGCCCGACGGGAGCCCGACGACCAGGGGTCGAGTGAGGCGGAGTGGCCGCCGCAGGGCCTTCCGGTCGCCCGCCGACGAGCCGGTGACAGGTGCAACCGACCCTGACGGACCAACTACCACCTGCGGAGACACACGCTGAGCGACAGTGCGGTCGCAGTTTTTCACCCGCGGGTGGAGCACGCCCGGGCCGAGAATCGAGGGCGCTCGACGCCACGCCCAGGGGAGATCACCGTGAAGCGCAACCGCTCTTGGTGAACGACCGTGTGGGGTGCGGGCCCCGGCGGCCCGCACCCCCGGGCGTCGGGGGGCCTAGCCTTCCTGCACCGCGCGCACCCGGTGGAGTGCGCCCTCGGCGCGCGCCCCCCGCGTGACCATGAGAGCGAAGGCGAGCACTGCACCCGCCGCCCCGCAGATCCCGACGGCCAGGGGCGCGCCCCACCGCTCGGCGAACAGCCCGCAGACCAGGATCGCCAGCCCCTGCGCCGCGATCAGGCCCGATGCCGCGAGGCCCGTCGCCCGGCCACGCATCTCGTCCGGCGTGCGGCGCACGAAGACGGCCTGGGCCGGCACCAGCGCTGCGGTGCACAGCGCCCCCGTGATCCCCCACAGCACCACGACCGCCGCCACGTGCGGCACGAACATCGACGCCACCAGAGGCACCCCGGCCAGGGCGGTGCACGGAAGGATCACCCGCTCCCGCAGGCGTTCGGGCACCCACCGGCTGACCACGAGCGCGCCCAGCACGCTGCCCGCCGGGTCGGCCGCCATCAGCAGCCCGACCGCCCAGGGCCCGGCACCGAGCTCGTCGGCCAGCGGGACGGCCAGCGCCTCGGGCGCGACGTAGCCGCCCACCAGCCACACGGCGAGGGCGAGCGTGCGCAGCCGCGGGTGCGCGAAGACCGTGCGTGCCCCCTCGCGGATGTCGGCGAGCCACGAGACCGCGGCGGGCCCGGCACCGTCGGCCACCGAGACGGGCGCGGGACGCCGCCGCACCCCGAACCGCACGAACAGCGCCGAGAGCAGGAAGGTCCCGGAGTTCAGCAGGATCGCGACGCTCGGGCTGATCAGCACCAGCAGTGCGCCGCCGACGGCGAACCCGGCGATCTGCGCGGTCTGGTTCGTGATCTGCCGGACGGCGAAGCCGCGTTCGAGCAGCTCCTCGGAGTCGAGCACGTCGGGCAGGAGGGCACCCTGGGCCGCGGTGTGCGGCGAGGCCAGCACCACCACCAGCACCAGGAGCGGACAGAGCAGCGCGAGCGGGATCCCGGGGATCGCCAGGGGCACGACGAGCAGCGCGCGGGCGAGGTCGGCCAGCACCATGACCTCGCGGCGGCGGAAGCGGTCGGCCACCCAGCCGAGCAGCACCCCGCCGAGCAGGGCCGGCAGGAAGGTCAGCGCGTAGACGGCCGCGGCCCAGGCCGCGGAGCCGGTCCGGCCGTAGACCAGGACGGAGAACGCGACGCGCGCCAGCTGGTCCCCGCAGATCGACACGAGCTCCGCCGCCCAGAGGGCACGGAACTCCCCACTGCGGAACACGCTCGGTCGCGTGACACTCCGACGCACGATCCCCCCGCCGTGACGGCCGTCCGTACCGCCCGGCGCACCGGGCCCGTAGATCGATACTGAACGTCACCGGTCGGAGCCGGAGAGTCCCAGCGGCTCACTCGGCGGGCGGTCGTCGTTCGGCGGTGACCGGTCGCCTCAGCGTGCTCCACGACGTCGGACCGCGCATCCCCATCCACGCGGACGGGTGGTGCGGAGCCGGCCCGGAGCGCCTCCCGGAAGTGGGAGCGGGCGGCGCGGGTCGGCAGGTTCGTGGGTCTCGACGGGCTCGCTGCGGAGCGGGCGCGGACGGTCGGTCGGGTGTGCGGTTTTCACCAGGCGCGGTTGCGCATCTGCGGCTCTCTCTCGGTCGGGCTCTGTCGGGGGCTGTCCGGGGCGTCACCAGGCGCGGTTGCGCACGTCGGGCTCCTCGTCGGTCGTCCGGTCTCGGCTGTCCAGGTCTCACCAGGCGCGGTTGCGCATCTGCGGCTCTCTCTCGGTCGGGCTCTGTCGGGGGCTGTCCGGGGCGTCACCAGGCGCGGTTGCGCATGTCAGGCCTCCTCGTCGGTCGTCCGGTCTCGGCTGTCCAGGTCTCACCAGGCGCGGTTGCGCATCTGCGGCTCTCTCTCGGTCGGGCTCTGTCGAGGGCTGTCCGGGGCGTCACCAGGCGCGGTTGCGCACTTGGGGCCTCCTCATCGGTCGTCGGGTCTGTCCGGTCTCACCAGGCGCGGTTGCGCATCTCGGGCTCCTCGTCGGTCGTCAGCTCTGCAGGGGCTGGGTGGTCTCACCAGGCGCGGTTGCGCATCTCGGGCTCCTCGTCGCTCGTCGGGTCTCGGTCAGGACTGGGCGTCTCACCAGGCGCGGTTGCGCATCTCGGGCTCCTCGTCGCTCGTCGGATCGCGGTCGGGCTGTCCGGCTCACCAGGCGCGGTTACGCACTTCGGGCCTCCTCGTCGCTCATCGGGTCTCGGTCAGGACTGGCCGCTCACCAGGCGCGGTTACGCACTTCGGGCCTCCTCGTCGCTGGTCGGGTCTCGGTCAGAGCTGGGCGTCTCACCAGGCGCGGTTGCGCATCTCGGGCTCCTCGTCGCTCGTCGGATCTCGGTCAGGGCTGGGCGTCTCACCAGGCGCGGTTGCGCATCTCGGGCTCCTCGTCGCTCGTCGGATCGCGGTCGGGCTGGGGGTCTCACCAGGCGCGGTTACGCACTTCGGGCCTCCTCGTCGCCAATCGGGTCTCGGTCAGGACTGGGCGTTTCACCAGGCGCGGTTGCGCATCTCGGGCTCCTCGTCGCTCGTCGGATCGCGGTCGGGCTGGGCGTCTCACCAGGCGCGGTTGCGCATCTCGGGCTCCTCGTCGCTCGTCGGATCTCGGTCGGCTGTCCGGTCTCACCAGGCGCGGTTACGCACTTCAGGCCTCCTCGTCGCTCGTCGGGTTCCGGTCGGCTCTCCAGGACTCACCAGGCGCGGTTGCGCATCGCGGGCTCCTCGGGTCGGGTCGGACGGGGGCGGTGGCTCACCAGGCGCGGTTGCGCATCGCGGGCTCCCTCGGCTCGTCGTCGGATCGGTCCGTGCACGTTTCGTGTGCTCTTGCTCACCAGGCGCGATTGCGCATCGGCACTCCTCGGGTTGCGGGGACGGGCGCTCGGACGCAGGCTCTCACCGGACCGACCACGCGTCGGCCCCCTCCTGCCGAGGTCACGGGTGAGCGGGGGCGACGGTTCACCGCGGCGGCGGCCCGCGGAGGCGGGGCTCGGCCGGGACGAGGGGGAATGCGGCAGCCGGGGTCGTCCGGGGTCGTCCTTCGCGCGGTCGCGCACGGCGCCCTCCTCCCCACGCACCGACCCGCGGTAACGACCGCGGCGGCTCCGGCGATCAACCGGTGACCGGCGGTCCGGACCGCGGCGGCCGGTGCGCTCCGACACTGCGGGCAACGAACGCCGGCGACGGCGGGTACGCCCGGTCGCGGCGCGCCACCGTCCGGCCCGGGCACGGGGAGCCCGCAGCGTGTGTCACCCAGAGTAGTCGAGACACGCGATTCGGTACCGTTTCGGGGCATCCGGATCGAGTGATCGTCTGACTACGCTCAGGTCCGACATCACCAGTTTGGCTGGACAGGAGACTCAGTCGTGGCGCAGTCACCTCGACGGAGGTGCGGGATCACCCGTTGGGCCGTGTGGGCTCAGCCCACCCGGGTGATCGCGATGCTCGCCGTGGTGGAGACTGCCGCACTGGTGCTGGTCGCGCTGTCCTGGTCCACCGTTCGGCCTAGCGTCGGTTCCGCCGTTCTCGCGTTCGTGCTGGCAGCGTCGGGGATCGTGCACACCGAGGTGGCGACCGGCGTCGAGCGCGCCCGGCGCCGTGTCGGCGAGAAGTCGTACACCGACCTGTCCACGATCTGGACCTTCGCCGCGGCGCTGCTCCTCCCCGCCGCGCTGGCCACGGCCACGATCACGGTCATCTACACGTACCTGTGGTTCCGGGTGTGGAAGCCGGCGCGGTTCCCGCTGTTCCGGCACACCTTCACCACGTCCACCGTGCTGCTGGCGGCGGTCGCCGCACGGGAGGTCGTCGAGCGAACCGGCGGGTCGGAGGGCTGGGCGGCGGGGGTCGCGGGGCTGGCGGCGCTGGCGTGCGCCACGCTCGTCTACGCCGCGGTGAACTCGCTGCTCATCGCGCTGGCCGTGGCCACGAGCAACCCGGACGCCAAGCCGGCGGACCTGTTCGGCCACCCCGACGACGTCGCGGTCGAGGTCGCCACCCTCTGCCTCGGCGCGATGCTCGCCCTCACGCTCACCGTGTCCTGGTGGTTCGTGCTGTTCGCCTTCGTGCCGATCCTCGTGCTGCAGCGGGCGGTCATGTTCCGCGAGCTGGCGGACGCGGCGACCACGGACGGCAAGACCGGCCTGCTCACGGCCACGGCCTGGAACGCACGCGCCGGCGAGGCGATGATCCGCGCCCGGCGGGAGCGCACCAGCCTGGCGATGCTCGTGCTGGACCTCGACCACTTCAAGAAGGTCAACGACACGCACGGCCACCTCGCCGGCGACCGCGTGCTCGCCGCGGTGGCGGACGCGGTCCGCGCCGAGGTCCGGGGGGACGACCTGGTGGGCCGCTTCGGCGGCGAGGAGTTCGTGGTCCTGCTGCCCGGGCTGCCGGCGGGGCGGGCGGCGGCCGAGCTGCACGCCGTCGCGGAGCGGATCCGGCAGCGGGTGACCACGCTGGTCGTGCCGGTCGACACGCCGGACGGGCCGCTCTCGATCCGCAACCTCAGCATCTCGGTGGGCGGCACGATGGTGCCCGCCGCGCCCAGTACGACCGTCGAGCAGGCCATGGCCCTCGCCGACCGCGCGCTCTACCGGGCCAAGGATTCGGGGCGCAACGCCGTGCGGATCGCCGACCACTCGGCCCCGCTGCTCGACGAGGCACCGGAGGTCGGCCCCCCGCCGGAGGCCGCCGAGCCCCCGCGACCGCGCGCGGAGCCCGAGGCCTCGTAGGGGCTAGTCGCCGTCGCCGTCCGCGGCGGTGTCCGTCGGCACTCCCTCGACGGCCGTCCCCGCGTCCTCCGCACCGCCGGCCCGCACGACGTGGACCACACCGTTCTCGAGGTCGATCGGGCCCAGCCGGAAGGTCTCGCCGGTGCCGGACTCGCCCGCTTCGTCGGAGATCTTCGGACCGGGGAACAGCTCGCCGAGGACGCCCATGCCGCCAGGCTACGCGCCAGGAAGCCATCGGCATCGCCGCGCTGCGCCATGATCGCCCGTCGTGGAGCGGGCGAGCCGGTTTCCGACCGTTCAGCTCCTCGACCGGTGATCTTCGGGCTCCCGCCGCGCTGGTGGTGCAGGAGCCGCTCCTACGGGGCTGGAGCACCCCGACCGGCGACGGCGCGTCATGATCCCGGATCGTGGAGCAGGAAGGTCGAGTCCCGACCTCTCTGCTCCACGATCGGTGGGCGCGGCGCCCGACCCGGGGGGTTGGCGCCACGCCCGGCGTGGCCTGGTCTTTCGGCCGTCAGGCGGGGGTGAGCGGCAGGAGGGTCGGGCCGGCGGAGGCGGCCGGGGTCAGCCGGGCGACGGGCTCGCGGTAGGTGGTGCTCCGCTGCCGTACCGGACGCCCGGCGGCCGCAGCGATCGCCGTCAGCTCCTCCACCGACCGCTCCGAGCCGTTCTCCGAGCCGGCCATCCGGGAGATCGTCTCCTCCATGAGCGTGCCGCCCATGTCGTCCGCGCCGCCGCGGAGGATGTCGGCGGCGAGATCGTCGCCGAGCTTGACCCACGAGCACTGCACGTGATCGATGCGGCCGTGCAGGGCCAGCCGCGCGAACGCGTGGACCGCCCGGTTGTCCCGCTCGGTGGGCCCGGGCCGGGCGATCCCGGCCAGGTAGATCGGCGCGTTGTGGTGCACGAAGGGCAGCGGGACGAACTCGGTGAACCCGCCCGTGCGGTCCTGGATCGAGGCCAGCGTGCGCAGGTGCCCCAGCCAGTGCCGCGGCTCGTCCACGTGCCCGTACATCATCGTCGACGACGACGGGATCCCCAGCTCGTGCGCCGTGGACACGACCTCGACCCACTGCGCCGCGGGCAGCTTGCCCTTCGTCAGGACCCAGCGGACCTCGTCGTCGAGGATCTCGGCCGCGGTGCCGGGGATCGAGCCCAGCCCGGCGGCCTTCAGCTCGGTGAGCCACTCCCGGATCGACACGCCGGCCTTCGACGCCGCCGACACGATCTCCATCGGCGAGAAGGCGTGCACGTGCATCCCGGGCACGGCCTCGCGCACCGCGCGCACCAGGTCGGCGTAGAAGGTCACGGGCAGCTGGGGGTCGATCCCACCCTGCACGCACACCTCGGTCGCCCCGTCCCGCGCCGCCTCCACCGCGCGGGAGGCGATCTCGGGCAGGGAGAGCCGGTAGGCGTCGGCGTCGCGCTCCCGCTGGGCGAAGGCGCAGAACCGGCAGCCGACATAGCAGACGTTGGAGAAGTTGATGTTGCGGTTGACGACGTAGGTGACCTCGTCGCCGTTGACCTGCCGTCGGACGTCGTCGGCCAACCGGGCCAGCTCGCCGAGCGCCGGGCCCTCGGCGGTCAGCACGGCCATCGCGGCCGCCTCGTTCGCCGGGTCCAGCAGCGCCGCCGGGTTCGACGCGGCCAGGTCCAGCCCGGCCCGGACGTCGCCGGTCAGCCGCTCGGGAGCCCGGGAGCGCTGGGCCGCGAGCTCGTCGCGCAGCTCGTCCCAGTCGCCGTAGACCGAGGCGAAGTCGCCGCGCCGGTCCCCCGTGCGGCCGGTGGTGTCGATGGTGCTGTGCAGGTCGGTGCGGCCGGTGGACTCGAAGCCGCCGTCCGGCTCCTGCCACGGCCGCCCCTCGACGACCGCCCGCTCGTCCGCCAGCCCGGTCTCCGGGTCGGCGAGCGCCGCGACGTGCGCGTGCAGCCTGGTGTCGATCCACGGTGAGCCCGCCAGCACGTACTTCGGGTACGCGGTGAGCCGCTCCCGCAGCGTGAAGCCGGACTCGGCCGAGCGGGCCGCGAGCTCCTCGATGACGGGCCAGGGCCGCTCGGGGTTCACGTGGTCGGGCGTGACGGGCGAGACGCCGCCCCAGTCGTCGATCCCGGCCCGCAGCATCAGCGCGAACTCCTCGCCGACCAGGTTCGGCGGGGCCTGCACGCGCATCTTCGGGCCCAGCACCAGCCGGGTGACCGCGATGGTCGCCGCGAGGTCCTCAAGGTCGGCGTCGGGGTCGTTGGCCATCGCCGTGTCGGGCTTGGCCCGGAAGTTCTGGACGATCACCTCCTGGACGTGCCCGTGCGCCCGCGCCGCCGAGCGGATCGCGAAGATCGACTCGGCGCGCTCGGTCCGGGTCTCCCCGATCCCGATCAGGATGCCGGTCGTGAACGGCACGCCCACGCGTCCGGCGTCCGTCAGTGCGCGGAGCCGGACCGCGGGCTCCTTGTCCGGGCTGCCGTAGTGCGGGCCGCCCTTCTCCGACCACAGCCGGGTCGCGGTCGTCTCGAGCATCATGCCCATGGAGGGGGCCACCGGCTTGAGCCGCGTGAGCTCCTCCCACGACAGCACGCCGGGATTGAGGTGCGGCAGCAGGCCGGTCTCCTCGAGCACCGCGATCGCGCAAGCCCGGACGTAGTCCAGGGTCGAGCCGTAGCCGCGCTCGTCGAGCCACTCGCGGGCCGCCGGCCAGCGGTCCTCGGGCCGGTCCCCGAGCGTGAACAGGGCCTCCTTGCAGCCCTGCGCCGCGCCGGCCCGCGCGATCTCCAGCACCTCGTCGCGCTCCAGGAACGCCGCGGGCACCCGGTGCGGCACGGTCGCGAAGGTGCAGTAGTGGCAGCGGTCCCGACACAGCCGCGTCAGCGGGATGAAGACCTTCCGGGAGTACGTGACGACGCCGGGGCGGCCGGCGTCGACCAGGCCCGCGTCGCGGACGGTCGAGGCGGCGTCGAGGAGGGCGTCGAGCTGCTCGCCGCGCGCGGCCAGGAGGACCGCGGCCTCGGTCACGTCGAGCACGGCGCCGTCCCGGGCCCGGCGCAGGGCGCGGCGGACGGCGGACTCCGACGGGGCGGGTTGGGCAGGGGCTGCGGGAATCTCCGGCACGTCGGCGGGCACGGGCTCGGGGAGCATCTCGGCCATCCGCCCACACTATGTCCGGGCCCACCGCCCGGTCGACCGGCGAGATCGTCATAGGAGGGCCCGGGAATAGAGCGAGTACCCCGGCCCCGGCCCGCACACCCTCCGCGATACCTCCGCGAGCCGCGCCCTGAGCTCCCGCGAGTCGCGCCCTGAGCTCCCGCGAGTCGCGCTCCGAGCTCCCGCAAGGCGCGCCCCTCAGCTCCCGCAAGTCGCGCGCTCCGAGCTCCCGCAAGGCGCGCCCTGAGCTTTCGCGGGTCGTGCTCTCGGTTTCCGCGAGTGCGACGTCCTGCAGGGCTGCGTCGGGAACTCCGAATCCGCATGCCCGGTCCGAACGGCACGTGCTGGAATGCCGCCATGCCCGCCCAGGACCATCCCAAGGTGCAAAAGGTGATCGCGGCGCTGCGCGAGGGGGGCGCCGCGGAGGAGCACGTCGAACGCATGCAGGTGCTGCCCGACGCGGTCACCACCGCCGCCGCGGCTGCGGAGGCGCTCGGCGTCGAGGTCGGCGCGATCGCGAACTCCCTGGTGTTCGACGCCGACGGCCGGCCGCTCCTGGTCCTCACGTCCGGCGCGCACCGGGTCGACACGGCGAAGGTCGCGGCGCTGATCGGTGCCGCCGCGGTACGCCGGGCGAAGCCGGACTTCGTGTCGGCGGCGACGGGCCAGGCGATCGGCGGGATCGCACCCGTCGGGCATCCGGCTCCGGTTCGTACGCTCGTGGACCGTGCGCTCGAAGGCTACGAGGAGGTCTGGGCCGCCGGCGGCATCGCGCACGCGGTCTTCCCGACGACCTTCGCCGAGCTCGTCGCGGTCACGGGTGGCACGCCCGCGGACGTCGCCTGAGAAGACGACTCCGCGAAGCCCAGAGCGCGAGTCGCGCTGCACGACCTCCCGCCTCGCGGGGTTCGGCGGGCGGTCAGGGGCGGAGGCGCTCCCAGATCCTCCGCCACGGCCTCCCGCTCGTCCCCCCGCGGGAGGAGCCGTTGCGGCCGAGCATCGCCAACGCCTCGTCCGCGGTGGGGCGGGCCGCCGGGTCCTCCGTGCGCAGCGCCGCGACCAGCGACGACAGCGGCTCCTCCGTGGCCCCGGCGTAGGCCAGCGTGGCGCCCAGCCCCCACATGTCCGCGGCGGCGGTCGCGGGGCCGCCCGCCGCCCGCTCCGGTGCGACGACGTCGTGCGGGCCGAGCTGCTCGTGCACCGGCACCCCGGCCTCCTCCGCGGCCCGGGCGAGGCCGACGTCGGCGAGGGCGATGCGGCCGTCGTCGCCGAGGACGACCGCCCCGGGCCGGACGGCGCCGTGCACGAGCTGGCGCTGGTGCGCGGCCCGAAGCGTGCGGAGCAGCGCGCGGGCCAGGTCAGCGGCGTCGTGCGCGGCGAGCGGGCCGCCGGAGGCGACGTGCTCGGACAGTCGGGTCCCGACGACGAGCTCGGTCACCACATGGTCGATGCCGCAGTCCGACAGGACGTCGTGCACCGCCAGCAGCCCCGGGTCGGCGAGCGCGCCGATGCGCCGGGCCTCCCGCAGGAGCCGCTCCCGGAACTGCGCGTGCTCCGCCGGGGTCATGCCGGGGACGTGCAGCTCCTGCACCGCGAGCAGGCGCCCGGTCAGCCGGTCCTCGGCACGCCAGACCTGGCCGAGCAGCCCCCGGCCCAGCCCGTCGAGGACGACGTAGCGCCCCCCGATCAGTCGGCTCGGGATCACGGCGGACCGAACCGGACGGTCACGGGGGCGTGGTCGGACCAGCGCGTGTCGTAGCTCGGGGCACGCTCGACGACGGCGTGCTCGGCGCGGGCGGCGAGCCCGGACGTGGCGAGGACGTGGTCGATGCGCCAGCCTGCGTCGTTGTCGAAGGCGCGACCGCGGTAGGACCACCAGGTGTAGGGGCCGTCGACACCCGGGTGCACGGCGCGGACGACGTCCGTCCAGCCACTCGCGCACAGGGTCGCGATCCACGCGCGCTCGTGCGGGAGGAACCCGGAGTGCGCGAGGTTGCCCTTCCAGTTGCGGATGTCCGCCTCGGCGGGGGCGATGTTGAAGTCCCCGGCCACGACCATCTCCCGGCCGTCCGCCAGCGCCTTCTCCCGCCGCTCCGCGAGGTGGGTGGCGAGCGCGGCGAGGAAGAGGTCCTTCTCCTCCTGCTTCGGCGTGCCGGCGCTGCCCTTCGGCAGGTAGAGCGAGGCGACGGTCAGCTCGGGGAGGTCGACCTCGACGTAGCGGCCCGTCCCGGCGAACTCCGCCGCGCCGATACCGGTCCGCACGGCGACGGGGGCCTCCCGGCTGAGCACGGCCACGCCGTTGCGCCCCTTGGCGGCGGCCGGCTCGAGGGTCAGGTGCCATCCCGCGGTGGCCGCGAGGAACCCGGAGGGCAGGTCGACGGGCAGGGCGCGCGTCTCCTGCAGGCACACGACGTCCGCCTCGGTGGCGGCGAGCCACTCCAGGAGCCCCTTCGTCGACGCGGCCCGCACACCGTTGACGTTCACGGAGCTGACGGTCGGCACGACTACAGCTTCCCGCTGCGGCCCGCCTCATGCGTGACCGGTGTCAGCACGTGCTCCCCGCGGTCGCCGCGAGCCGCTCGTTGACCGCCCAGCGGTTGTCGCCGACGAGCTTGCGGAAGCCGTTCTCGATCACGCCGCGCTCCGCGTCGACCAGCTGGCCGGCACGGAGGGTGTCGACGGGTTCGAACTGGGTGCTTGCGCTGCGGTAGACGTCGAGCGGGGCGCTGCCCTGCACCTCCATCACGCAGCCGGTCTCGCCGGTGGTGCCGGTGCCGCGGAGGACGAGCGCGATGACCGCGAGGAGGGTGCCGGCGACCAGCACGAACGCCCAGCCCTTGAAGGACGACGCCTCCAGCTTGGGCACCTTGAGCTTCGGCCCCAACGCCATGACCCCTCCCCGCGACGACCCTGGGGCTCACCGTAGCGGAGCAGGCCGACATTCCGCGGGTGTGACGTGCGACGTCGGGTACCCCGGCACGGACCTCGGCACGCACCAGGACAGGCGTACGGGATAGCGTGTCGGGCGGGGAGCGGCGTGCTCCTGTCGTACGGAGCCCACCAGGCGACACGTTTGCGAGGCGCGAAGCAGCGATGAAGGTCATCTACACCTATACGGACGAGGCGCCGGCCCTGGCGACGCACTCCTTCCTGCCGGTCATCGAGGCCTACGCCGGCAAGGCCGGGATCGGCGTCGAGACCCGCGACATCTCCCTGGCGGGCCGCATCCTCGCGCAGTTCCCGGACCGGCTGACGGACGAGCAGCGGGTGCCGGACGCGCTGGGCGAGCTGGGCGAGCTGGCCAGGACGCCCGAGGCCAACATCATCAAGCTGCCGAACATCTCGGCGTCGATCCCGCAGCTCAAGGCCGCGATCAAGGAGCTGCAGGCCGCCGGCTACGCGGTGCCGGACTACCCGGAGAACCCGCAGACGGACGAGGAGGAGGCGGCCCGCGCCGCCTACGACGCCGTCAAGGGCTCCGCGGTCAACCCGGTGCTGCGCGAGGGCAACTCCGACCGGCGCGCCCCGGCCTCGGTCAAGAACTTCGCCAAGAAGCACCCGCACTCGATGGGCGCCTGGTCGCAGGACTCGAAGTCGCACGTCGCGACCATGTCGGACGGGGACTTCCGGCACTCCGAGAAGTCCGTGACGATCCCCGCCGGGACCACCCTGACGATCGAGCACACCGCCGCGGACGGCACGCGGACCGTGCTCAAGGAGGGCCTGAAGGTCCTCGAGGGCGAGGTCGTCGACGCCGCGGTGATGAGTGCCTCCGCGCTCAACGCCTTCCTCGCCGAGCAGGTCGCCGACGCCGCCGACCAGGGCGTGCTGTTCTCGGTGCACCTCAAGGCCACGATGATGAAGGTGTCGGACCCGATCCTGTTCGGGCACGCCGTGCGGGCCTACTTCAAGGACGTCTTCGCGCAGTACGGCGAGGACCTGGCCTCGGTCGGGGCGAACCCCAACGACGGGCTCGCCTCCATCCTGACCGCGCTGGAGAAGCTCCCCGCGGACAAGAGGAAGGCGATCGAGGACGCCATCACCGCCGGCTACTCCTCCGGGCCGCGGCTGGCGATGGTCGACTCCTCGCGCGGCATCACCAACCTGCACGTCCCGTCGGACGTGATCATCGACGCGTCCATGCCGGCCGCGATCCGGTCGTCGGGCCAGATGTGGAACGCCGACGACGCCCAGCAGGACACCAAGTTCGTCATCCCGGACTCCTCCTACGCGCCGCTCTACGCCGAGACCGTCGAGTTCTGCCGGGAGCACGGCGCCTTCGACCCGACGACCATGGGCACCACCCCGAACGTGGGCCTGATGGCGCAGAAGGCCGAGGAGTACGGCTCGCACGACAAGACCTTCGAGGTCCAGACGGCGGGCACCGTCCGCGTCGTCGACGCCGACGGCACCGTGCTGCTCGAGCACGAGGTCGAGGCGGGCGACATCTGGCGCGCCTGCCAGACCAAGGACGCCCCGATCCGCAACTGGGTCGAGCTGGCCGTCGGGCGGGCCCGCGCCACCGGCTGGCCCGCGGTGTTCTGGCTGGACGAGACCCGCGCCCACGACGCCGAGCTGATCAAGAAGGTTCGCGCCCAGCTGGAGACGCTGGACACGGACGGCCTGACGATCGAGATCCTCCCGGTCGCCGAGGCCACCCGCTACACCCTCCAGCGGGCCAAGGCGGGCGAGGACACGATCTCGGTCACCGGCAACGTGCTGCGGGACTACCTCACCGACCTCTTCCCGATCCTCGAGCTCGGGACCAGCGCGAAGATGCTCTCGATCGTCCCGCTGATGAACGGCGGCGGGCTCTTCGAGACCGGTGCCGGCGGCTCCGCCCCGAAGCACGTGCAGCAGCTCGTGAAGGAGAACCACCTGCGGTGGGACTCCCTCGGCGAGTTCCTCGCCCTCGCCGTCTCGCTGGAGTTCCTGGCCGACGCCACGGACAACCCGCGGGCCCGGCTGCTCGGCAAGGCGCTCGACGCGGCCACGGGCACCCTGCTCGAGACCGGCAAGTCGCCCTCGCGCAAGGTCGGCGAGCTGGACAACCGCGGCAGCCACTTCTACATCGCGCTCTACTGGGCGCAGGAGCTGGCGCGGCAGACCGAGGACGCCGAGCTGGCCGCGGTGTTCGCGCCGCTGGCCGAGAAGCTGGCCGCGGCCGAGGAGACCATCGTCGGCGAGCTCAACGGCGTGCAGGGCCGGCCGGTCGACCTCGGCGGCTACTACTACGTCGACAAGGGCAGGACCGACTCGGTCATGCGTCCGTCGTCGACGCTGAACGAGGCGCTTTCCTCGTTCTGACCCCCGCGCGAACGGCACTCTCGCTCATATCTAGTGAGCGGGAGCGCCGTTCGTTCATTCCGGGCCGAGCGTTCAGGTGCTGGTAACGCCCGGGATGCGTCCGTCGCGGAAGGCGTCGACGAACAGTGCGTGGTCCTCGCGGACACGTGCGGCGTAGGAGTGGGCGAAGTCGGTGACCCAGCCGACGAACTCCTCCTCCCGGCCGTCGACCACGTGCGTGATCGCCTCCTCGGTCTGGAAGTCGACGATCGAGTCGTCGGCGTCGGAGTCCGCCACGCAGTGCACCTTGGCCGTGGCGCGGCCGAGATACTCCACGACAGGGCCAATCTCGTCGGGTTCGGTCAGCTCCGACCAGTCCAGGTCGGCCTCGTAGGGCGAGACCTCGCTGACGACGAAGCCCACGTCGTCGAGGTCGGTCCAGCCGAGGTGCCGGTCGCTGTGGGCCTGCAGGGCCCGCTGCGACAGCACGGTGCGGTGGCCGTGGTGGTGGAACACCGCGGCGACCTCCGCATCCGGCACCACCCGGGACGGCGCGGCGACGTTGCCCTGCTTCATCGACAGCACGACGTCGTTGTCCAACGCCTGGTTGTAGCCCTCGACCAGCACCGTGTAGGCGGGTAGGCCCGCGGACCCGATCCCGAAACCGGACCTGCCCGCGACGTCCTTGATCGTGTAGGTGACGCCCGCGTTGCGCTTGGACTCGGGGATGGTGTCCAGGTAGCGCTCGAAGGCGTCGCACACCCGCTCGCGTTCGCCGTCGTCGAGCCGACGCAGTCCCGGGCCGTTCCGGAGGATCCGGTCGTAGCCCTCGGTCTCGGTGACGGAGTCCAGCAGCGCGACGCGGGTGCTGAGCTTCGCCCGCAGCAGCGCCTCCTGCACGGGGCCGTCGCAGGTGTCGAGACGCAGCGAGAAGCTCCGGTCGTCGTCGACGTCGGTGAAGGTGCGGACCTGGTCGAGGTAGGCGTGGGCGTAGCGGCCGACCAGTGCGGTGATGTCGTCGTCGGGGATCGCCTTGCGCCAGCAGAGCAGGGCGAGGCTCGCCGCGAACCGGGTGACGTCCCAGGTGAAGTGGCCGAGGTAGGCCTCGTCGAAGTCGTTGACGTCGAAGATCAGCCGCCCGTCGCCGTCCATGTAGGTGCCGAAGTTCTCGGCGTGCAGGTCGCCCTGGATCCACACGCGGTCGGTGCGCTCGTCGGCCCAGGGGTCCTCGCGCTCGGCGACGTCGGCGTAGAACAGGCAGGCGCTGCCGCGGTAGAACGCGAACGGGTCCGCCGCCATCTTGCGGAACTTGATGCGGAACGCCGCCGGGTCGGCGGCCATGAGGTCGGAGAACGCGTCGACGAGGGTGTCGACGATCCGTTCGCTGCGGTCCGGGTCCCGGGACATGGCGGCGAACCTAGCCGACGGTCAGCGATCCCCGGGTGATCGTGAGTGCGAGCAGGAGCACGGCGATTCCGAAGCCGGTGTAGCAGATGACGTCGACCACCCGGCCGCGGATCGCCAGCAGCCCGGCGCGTTGTGGCGGCAGTACGCCGCGCAGCACCGCCGCGACCAGCAGCGACCCGCCGAGCAGCGCCGAGCCCTGGCGCCAGTGCTCGGTGAGCACCTGCACCATGCCGGTCAGCGCGATCAGCAGCACCAACAGCAGCGCACCGTGGACCTCGAACCAGCCACGGACGCCACCGCGCTCGTGGGCGGCCGGGGGTGCTGCCGCCGGGACCGGGCCCGTGGCCGCCGGCGGTGCCGCGGGGAGCGGGCCCGCGGGTGACGGTGCTCCGGGAACCGGGCCCGCGGGTGACGGTGCAGCGGGGACCGGGCCCGCGGGTGACGGCGCCTCGGGAACCTGGCCCGTGCCCGGGGCCGGCGGTGCAGCGGGGCTCGGAGCCGGCAGCGGGGTCGCCGGGCCGGGACCGGTGCCCGGGGCCGGCTGCGGTGCCGGCCGGACCGGGCCGGTGCCCGGCGAGCTCCTCGGAGCGGCGCCGCGGGGCGGGACGGACGGCGACAGCGGGTCGACCCGGGCGGGGCCGGACCGGGACGGCGGGGGCCCGGGCATGGGACGGCGGAGCGGGGCGGTCGGCTCGTCGCCGGGCGGGGGGGCGCCCGGGAGGTCGCCCCGGGGATGGTCGCCGCCGCTCACGGCCGCCATCCTCGCAGAGGCGGCCCGCGCGACGACGCCCCCGGGCTCGGGGGCCGGCATCCGCGCCGGTGACCTGCGGGCCCGAGCGGGGCCACAACCGCACCCCGTCGCTGCGGCGCAACCCACCTCACCCCGTCGTGGCCCGCACCGAGGGTCAGCTGACCTGCCGGTTCCGCGTCGCGTCGCGAAGGTCGAGGTCGTGTTCCGTCCGTTCGTAGGGTCCGCCGCCGCTGTGACGCCGCGCACAATCCCCTCGCCGGCGTCCACGGACTCCCCTGCCGGCCCACTCGACGAGGAGCGACTTCATGAGCGTGGAAAGCGACGTGCAGGCGGGGGCGCATGCCGCTGCCGAACCGCCGGCGGCCGCCGCCCCGGCGCCCAACCCGGCCCTGCTGGGCCTGATCACCTTCCTGCCCTCCGGCGTCACCCTCGGCCTCTGGTTCCTGGGATACCTGGACACCGCCACCCTCCCCGGCGGCATGATCCCGATCGTCTCGCTCTCCGCCGGGCTCTTCCTGCTGATCGCCTCGGTGTGGGCGGCCCGGGTGGCGGCCAACGCCGTGGCGGCGATCTTCGGGGTGTTCTCCGCGTTCTGGCTCAGCTTCGGCCTGCTGCTCACCGGGCTCACGAGCGGATGGTGGGGCGTGACCGACGCCGCGGCCGTGGCCGGCGTGCAGCGGACCTACCTGCTCTCCTTCACCCTGGTGTTCATCCTGCTCACGCTGGCGACGCTGCGCCTGCCGCTGGCCTTCACCGCGGGCTTCGTGTTCGTGGACATCACCTTCGTGTTGGCGTTCCTGGGCGTGAGCACCGGCAACACCGGCCTCTTCCCGATCGCGGGCATCACCACGCTGGTCTTCTGCGCGATCTTCGCCTACATCCTGTTCGACGGCTTCACCCAGGACCTGGGCGGCCGGGCGCTGCCGATGGGCACCGCACTGGTCAAGTAGCCACCGCAGGACACGCGCGCCGCACCGGCGCGCCCGCGCCGCGCGACCGGGCTCGGACGCCTCCCACCGAGGAGTCCGGGCCCCGTCGTCGCGACCGTCGTGTCCGGACCGTGTCCCCGCCGTGTCCCGGCCGTGTCCCGCACAGCGGGTTTCGCCGTTTCGCCGCAGGTCAACGGCCTGTTGTGTCAGATTGAGAAACCACGTCCGACCGATGTGGACGTCAATGACGTGTGACGGAGCACACTCCGCGCCCGCGCCGCTGGACGCTCCGCGCCCGGATGCCCCACCAGTCTGGAGCGTGACATGAGCACCGACCACGGACTCTCCGAACCCGCCCTCGACCCCGCGGGCGCCGCCGGCCCCGCGGCGCCCGCGGCCCCACCCGCGCCGACCGGCAACCCGGCCCTGCTCGGGTTGCCCGCCTTCCTCGTCGGCGGGATCGGCCTGACGCTGTACCTGTTCGGCTACCTGCCCGCGGCCGCCGTGGGCACCCTCGTGCCGATGACGCTCCTGGTCTCCGGACTCGGCCTGCTCGTGGCCGGCGTCTGGGCCATCAGGATCGGGCAGGGTGCGGTCGGCGCGATCTTCACCGTGTTCGCGACCTTCTGGCTGAGCTACGGCTACCTCGTGCTCTCGCTGGTCAACGACTGGCTGAAGATCCCGGCGGAGAACGCCTCCGCCGCCCAGGGGACCTTCCTCATCGCCTGGCTCGCGGTGTTCGCGGTGCTCACCCTGGCCACGCTGCGCCTGCCGCTGGCCTTCACCACGCTGTTCGCCCTGGTCACGATCACCGTGGCGCTGGTGCTCGTGGCGACGCTCAACGGCTCGACCGGCCTGCTCACCGTCGCGGGGATCACCGCGGCGCTGTTCTGCCTCACCGCGGTCTACATCTTCGTGGACGGCATGACGCAGGAGCTGGGCGGCCGGGCCCGGCCGATGGGATCGCCGCTGGTGCGCTGAGCCCGCCCCCACCCGCGGGACTTCCGGTGGGCCTGCCCCGCTCACCGGAAGTCCCGCGACTTCACCGCGACCTTCAGCGGCAGCCGCTGCAACCGGTCCGCGACCAGGTTGAGCACGCCCTCCGGGCTGCGCTCCAGCCGGCCGCGGACCAGCAGCGCCGCGCTGCCCAGCGCCACCGTGCGGTACCGCGCCCACAACCCCTCCGAGCAGGTGACGTTGAGCATCCCGCTCTCGTCCTCCAGGTTCACGAACGTGACCCCGCGGGCGGTCGCGGGCCGCTGCCGGTGCGTGACCAGCCCGCCGACCAGCACCCGGGGCGGCGGGTGGGCCGGGTCGAACGGGTCCGCCAGGTTCGCCCGCTCCCCCGCCCCCGCCCTCCGGCCCAGCTCGTCCAGCCGGTCGATCCGGATCGCGCCCAGGCCGTCGAGCTCCTCGCGCAGGTGCTGCAGCGGGTGGCTGTCCGGGGAGACACCGGTGGCCCAGACGTCCGCGACGGTCTCCTCCACCTCCGTCATCCCGGGTAGCGCCGGCGCCGCGAGCCCGACCGCGCTGCCCGGCAGGTGCTCCGGACGCACCGCGGCGACCACCCCGGCCGCCCACAGTGCGGCCCGCCGCTCGATCCCGAAGCAGCCGAACGCCCCCGCCGTGGCGAGCGCCTCCGCCTGCGGCCCGGTCAGCCGCACGCGGCGGGCCAGGTCGGCGAGATCCCGGTACGGGCCGCCGCGCTCCCGCTCCGCCTCGATCTCCTCGGCGAGCTCCGTGCCGACCGTGCGGATCTCGCGCAGCCCGGTGCGGACCGCCCAGCCGCCGGCGCTCTCCTCCTCGGGCTCCAGGATCGCGGCCGCGCCGCCGAGGTTCACGTCCGGCCCGCGGACCCGCACCCCGTGCCGGCGGGCGTCGGCGACGAGGGACTGCGGGGAGTAGAAGCCCATCGGCTGGGAGTTCAGCAGCGCCGCGCAGAACGCCGCCGGGTGGTAGAGCTTGAACCAGGAGCTGTAGTAGACCAGCGACGCGAAGCTGATCGAGTGGCTCTCCGGGAAGCCGAAGTTCGAGAAGGCCAGCATCTTCTGGAAGATCGTCTCCGCGACGTCCGCCGGGATCTCCCGGGCCGCCATCCCCGCGAAGAACCGCTCCCGCAGCCGCTCCATCTTCTCCGTGGAGCGCTTGGATCCCATGGCGCGGCGCAGCTCGTCCGCGTCGGCGGCGGAGAAGCCCGCCACGTCGACCGCGATCTGCATGAGCTGCTCCTGGAACAGCGGCACCCCGAGGGTCTTCTCCAGCGCGCCCGCCAGCAGTGGATGGTCGTACTCCCACGTCTCGAGCCCGTTGCGCCGGCGGATGTACGGGTGCACCGACCCGCCCTGGATCGGACCGGGCCGGATCAGCGCGACCTCGACGACCAGGTCGTAGAACTCGCGCGGCTTGAGCCGGGGCAGTGTGGCCATCTGCGCGCGGGACTCGACCTGGAACACGCCCACCGAGTCGGCCCGCTGGAGCATCTCGTAGACCGCCGGGTCGCTCTCGCCGAGCTCGTGCAGCTCGACCTTCCGGCCCTCGTGCTTCTCGACCAGGTCCATCATCAGGTGCAGCGCGGTGAGCATCCCCAGCCCGAGCAGGTCGAACTTGACCAGCCCGGCGGCCGCGCAGTCGTCCTTGTCCCACTGGACGACGGTCCGGTCCTCCATCCGCGCCCACTCCACCGGCACGACCTCGGACACCGGCCGGTCGCAGATGACCATGCCACCGGAGTGGATCCCAAGGTGCCGCGGGAAGCCGAGCAGCTGGTCGGCCAGCGCCAGTACCGGCACGGGCAGGTCCTCCGGGACGGTCTCGGTGTCCAGCCCGGTCCAGCGCTCGATCCGCTTGCTCCACGCGTCCTGCTGGCCGGGCGAGAAGCCCAGCGCCTTGGCCATGTCCCGCACCGCCGACCGCGGCCGATAGGTGATCACGTTGGACACCTGGGCCGCGTGCGTGCGCGCGTACCGCTGGTAGACGTACTGGATCACCTCCTCGCGCCGGCCGGACTCGATGTCGAGGTCGATGTCCGGGTAGCCGTCCCGGTCCGGGGAGAGGAACCGCTCGAAGAGCAGGCCGTGGCGCACCGCGTCGACGTTGGTGATGCCCAGGGCGTAGCAGACCGCGGAGTTCGCCGCCGAGCCCCGGCCCTGGCAGAGGATCCCGGCCCGGCGGCAGAAGGCCACGATGTCGGCCACGATCAGGAAGTAGCCGGGGAAGTTCTTAGCCTCGATGATCGCCAGCTCGTGCGCCACCATGTCCGCGGCGAACCGGTTCTCCGCACGGCTGCCGTACCGCTTCGCGACGCCCTGCCAGGTCAGCGCCCGCAGCCAGGTCGCCTCCGTCTCCCCCGGCGGCACGTCGAAGGGCGGCAGGTCGGGTGCCACCAGCTGCAGCTCGAAGGCCAGCTCCCGGCCCAGCTCCGCCGCCCGCGCCACCGCGCCCGGGTACCGCCCCTCGAAACGGTCCGCCATGGCCGCGCCGCCGCGCAGGTACGCCCCGCCGGCCGCGGGCAGCCAGGGGTCCGCCTCGTCGAGGCTGCGCCGGGCGCGCACCGCCGCCAGCGCCGACGCCAGCGGGAACCGGTCGGCGGTGGCGTAGTGCGCCGCCGTGGTGGCCACGGCCGCGACGCCGGCCTCGGCCGCCAGAGCGGCCAGCACGTCGTTGCGCTCGGTGTCGGTGGGCAGGGCCTGGTGGGTGAGCTCGACGGCCACGTTCTCCCGGCCGAACCGCTCGACCACTCCGCGCAGCGCCTCGGCGGCCGCGGCGGGCCCGCCCGCCGCGAGCGCCTGCTGCACCGTGCCCTTGCGGCACCCGGTGAGCGCGACGACGCGGCCGCGCGTGTCCTCGACGACCTCCGCCGGGTCGTACACGGGGCGGCCCTTCTCCGCCCCGCGCAACTGCGCGGCGCTGATCGTGCGGCACAGCGCCCCGTACCCCTCCGGCCCGCGGGCGAGCAGCAGCAGATGACTGCCCTCCGGGTCCGGCACGCCGTTCTGCGGGGCGGCCAGCCCGAGACTCAGCTCCGCACCGAAGACCGTGCGCACGCCCAGCTCGCGCGCGGCCTCAGCGAAGCGGACCACGCCGTACATGCCGTCGTGGTCGGTGAGGGCGATCGCCTCGAGCCCCAGCTGGTGGGCCCGTTCGACCAGTTCCTCTGGGTGGCTCGCCCCGTCGAGGAAGCTGAAGTTGGAGTGGCAGTGCAGCTCCGCGTACGGGACGGTCGGCTCGGCGCGCTCGAGCGGGGGCGGCGCGTACGGCTCACGCTTGCGGGACCAGGCGGGCGAGTCCCCGCCGTCGGCCTCCGGGCCGCCGCGCAGGCTCGAGCCGACACGGCCCGAGAGCGTGGCCTCCAACTCCCGCCAGGTGACGTCCGGGTTGCTCCATCCCATGCCCCGGAGCGTACTCGAACATCTGTTCTAACGGACGGCCGCGACGGAGTTGTCCACAGGCAGGAACGGCTCGACCGCGGCGCGCACCGCCGCCTTGGGCCGGGCGCCGACGACCTGGGTGACCACCCGCCCGTCGACGTAGAGGCTCAGCGTCGGCATGCCCAGCACCCCCGCGGCGGCCGCGACCTTCGGCGAGTCGTCGACGTCGAGCGCGACGATCTCCAGTCGCCCCGCCAGCTCGGTCGCGAGCTCCGCCAGCACGGGTCCGATCATCCGGCAGGGCGGGCACCACGTGGCGGTGAAGTCGACCAGCACCGGCCCCGGCGCGCGCAGCACCCGGGCCTCGAAGGTCTCGTCGGTGACGGTCTCGATCACGCTTCCTCCACGGTCAGTTCGCACCGGGGCTCCGGCGCACGTTCGCGCAGCGCGGCGTGCAGCTGCGCCTCGAGCTCGGCACGCACCGCGCCGAGCCGGGCGAGGGAGGCGTCGACCTCGGCGAGCTTCCGGCGGTACACCGCGATCGAGTCGGCGCAGCTCCCACCGCTCGGACGGCCCGCACGGAGGCACTCGACGAAGGGCCGCGTCTCCTCGAGGGACAGGCCCAACCCCACCAGCGTGCGGATCTCGGTGACCGCCCGCAGGTCCTCCTCGCCGTAGGTGCGGTAGCCGTTCGCGCGGCGCTGCGCGGGCAGCAGCCCCAGCGCCTCGTAGTGCCGCAGGGCCCGGGTGCTCACCCCGGCCCGCTCGGCCAGCTCGCCGATCCGCATCTCCCGTCCCCCTCCCGCCCGCGACGCTAGACCTTGACGCGGACGTCAACGCCACGATCCGAGTGGCGCAACCGCTCGCCCTCCCCCTTTCGGACCGGCTCGTCGCGACCGCTGCCGCCACTCCGCCTGCGACAGCCACCGTCGACCGCACCGTGCTGGACCGCTTCGGCGGCGCCACGGCGGGCACCCTCGCGAGACTCCCCACGTCCCGACCCGACGCGGGCCCACCGGATGACGCCGGCCGGGCCGCTCCCCAGCCCCCGACCGGCGTCATCCGGGCCTGCCGGCGGCGCGGTACCGGTGGCTCCCCAGCGTCCGGTCGCGCGCGTCCGGCGGTCGTCGGGGCTCCGTCACCAGCTCCGACGACGTCCGTGATGCTGAGATCAGTCCACTCCCACCACCTGAGAAACACCTGTGCTGCGCCCCTGCGGCAGCCGTGGACCGGGCCGATCCCGCGGGCCCACCCGATCGGGGCTGTCGGCACGTACCCGCCGATGCCCGACACTGAGCGACGGCGGCATGACGGAGGGGGAACCATGCGGGGTCGACGACTGGCGGCGGTGGCGGGGTTGGCGGCGGTCCTGCTCGCGGCGTGCTCCTCGGCCCCCACCACGCCCGCACCTCCGCAGACCACGACACAGGTGGCGCCCGATCCGGGCCTGCCCGCCCGGCTGATGTCGACCGTGAGCGGCGACGGCGCCTTCACCCGTCTCGAGCGGCTGCAGCAGATCGCCGACGCCCACGGCGGCAACCGCGCGCTCGGCACCCCGGGCTACGACGCCAGCGTGGACTACGTGGCCCAGACCCTCCGGGACGCGGGGTTCACGGTGGACACCCCGAGCTTCGACGTCCGCGCCTTCAGCGTGCAGGACCAGCGGCTGACCGTCGAGGGCCGCACCGTCGACTCCGCCGCCATGAGCTTCTCGCCCGCCACACCGGCGGCCGGGCTGACCGCGCCGCTGCACGTCGTGACCCAGGACGCCACCTCCGGGTGCGAGGTCGAGGACTTCGCGGGGATGCCCGCCGGAGCGATCGCGCTGGTCAAGCGGGGCACGTGCCCCTTCGGCGCCAAGTCGCAGAACGCGGGGAAGGCCGGCGCCGCGGCACTGGTCGTGGTGAACACCGAGGACACGCGGCTCGACGGCACGCTCGGCGACTCCACGGCCACCGTGCCGACCACCGGGGTGACCGCCTCCGCCGGGGCCGACCTCGCGACGCGGGGCGGCGCCCCGGTCACGCTGCTGCTGCTGGCCACGACACAGGACACCGTGAGCCGCAACGTGATCGCGCAGACCACGACCGGTGACTCGGACCGGGTCGTGATGGCCGGCGCACACCTCGACTCGGTGCCGGCCGGGCCCGGGATCAACGACAACGGCACGGGCTCGGCCGCACTGCTGGAGCTCGCCACCGCTCTCGGCCCGACGCCGCCGGTCGCCAACGCCGTCCGGTTCGCCTGGTGGGGCGCCGAGGAGGTCGGGCTCGTCGGCTCCACCCGGTACGTCCAGGGGCTCGCCCCCGCGGACGCGCAGCGGATCGCGCTGTACCTGAACCTGGACATGGTCGGCTCGCCGAACGCCGGCTACCTCGTCTACGACGGCGACGACTCGGACAAGCAGGGCGCCGGTCCCGGACCCGAGGGCTCGGCGGTCGTGGAGCGGGTGCTGCTCGACCAGCTCTCGGCCGTGGGCGTGCAGGGAGCGGGCACGGACTTCGACGGCCGCTCCGACTACGGTCCCTTCATCGCGGCCGGCATCCCGGCGGGCGGCCTGTTCACCGGGGCCGAGGTGCGGAAGTCGGCGCAGCAGGCCGCGCAGTGGGGCGGCCAGGCCGACCGCCCGTACGACGGCTGCTACCACCAGGGCTGCGACACCCTCGCCAACGTCGACCGCACGGCGCTGGACCGCAACGTCGACGCCCTGGCGGGCACGGTCGGCCGGTTCGCGCTCGACCTCGACGGCGTGCCCCGGCGCCAGTCGTAGCGCCGGGCGGAGCGCCGGGCCCGGGGTCAGTCGTAGATGCCGGTGACCCACCACCGCTCCTCCCGGTGCAGCAGGAGCAGGGCGACCCCGTCGGCCAGGTCGACCTGCAGCCTCGACCCCGTGACGCCGTCGGTCGACCACCAGCGCCGGCGGACCGGCCAGGGCCCCGCCCAGTCCCGGACCTCCCGGGGCGGGTGCCCGGCGAGCAGCAGCCGATGCGGGTCCGCGTCGAGCAGGTCGGGCTCGCGCAGACCGACGGGCCTGCCCTCGGCGGTGTGCAGCTCGACCGGGATCGGCTCCTCCGGGACGGTCGCCGGCGACGGTGCCGGGAGGCGGCCCGGCCAGGCGGGGACGGGGTCGCGTGCGGCCTTGCCGGTGCGGATCGGCCGCGAGCGCCCGGGCCTGCGGGCGGCCGGGCCCTGCGTCGCGGTCGGGGCGGTCCCCCGGAGCGCGGCCTCGGGGGCGTCGGGCGCGAAGCCGCGCGGGGCCTCCCGCGGGAGCGGGGCGGGCTCGGGCAGCGGGTCGAGGACGAGCACGGGCTCCTCGCCGACCACGCGCAGCCCGGCCGACGGTCCGTCCGGGTACGGGCCGAACCCCTCGACCGGCGGAGCGGCGGGCGGGCCCTCGAGGGGCCCGGCGGCGCGGGAGCCGGGCTCCCGGTCGTCCCCCCAGGGGACGTACCGGACCCGCTCGTCCGGGTCGCGGCCGCCGGTGAGGACCGCGGTGACCACGGACTCCGGTCCGAGCAGCGCCTGGACCCGGACCAGCGCACGCCCGGCCCGCTCGTCCGCCTCGCCGACGTCGCCCCAGAGGCCGAGCTGCAGCGCCCCCGCGGTGACCGTCTCCTCCGGGGTGAGCCGCAGCTCGACGACGGCGCCGGAGCCACCCCGGGTCAGCCACGAGTCGAGCTGCCAGCGCACCCGGTCGACCGTCCCGGACGGGGTGAGCGGCTCGGCGCAGCGCCAGACCCGCAGCAGTTCCTCCCCGCCCTCGGTGCGCGCCCACACCCCCAGCCGGGTGCAGGAGAGGCCGTGCCCGGCCAGCGTGCGGTGCAGCCGCTCGGCCAGCGTGCGGGCGGCGAACGCGGCCGCGTCGACCCGGGTGACCGGTGGATCCAGCTCGATCGCGACGGCGAGCTCCTCCGGCGGGCGGCGGCGCACCGGCGGGCGGGGGTCCAGGCCGCGGGCGAGCCGGTGGGCGAGGACGGCGTCGGCCCCGAACCGGGAGGCGACGTCGGCCTGGGCCAGCGCGCCGAACGCGCCGAGGCTGCGCAACCCCAGCCGGCGCAGCAGGTCCACCAGCTCGGAGCGGTCGACGTCCGGCTCGCGGTCGAGCTCCTCCACCCCGAGCGGGGCGAGGAACTCCGCGCTGCGACCGGGCTCGACGCCCACCCCGCGGCGGGCGGCGAGCACGGCGGCGAACAGCCCGTCGGCGAACCCGGTCTGGCACTCCACCCCGGTACGCGCCGCGACCTGGTCGATCAGCCGCTCGGCCGCCTCGCGCTCGCCGCCGAAGAACCCGACCGGGCCCTTGGCCGGGAGCGCCAGCAGGCCCGGCCGGACCACCTCCACCCCCGGGGCCAGCTCCTCGACGGCGACGACCACCGGCTCGAACAGCCGTGCGTCCCGGTCCGGGTCGGGGGCGAGGACGGCGAGCTCGGGGCACCGGGCCTGGGCGTCCCGTCGGCGCAGCCCGCGCCGCACCCCGGCGGCCCGCGCACCCGCCGAGCACGCCACCACGCGGTTGGCCAGGAACACCGCCGCGGGCCGGTGGGCCGGGACGTGCGCGGCCTGCATCGCCGCGGTCACCGGCCAGTCCGGGGACCACAGCGTGAGCACCCGCTCCCCCGCCTCAGCCACGACCCCACCTCCCGGTTCCCACCGGGGTGATCAGCGACCGGGACGGTTCACGGCCACCGGCGGCCGACAGCGGTCCGAGACAGTGATCTCCTCGGGCCTGCCGAGGTGAGATCACCGGCCGGGACCGCACACGGCCACCAGCGCCCCGCACCGGTCCGGGACGACGATCTCCTCGCACCTGCCGAGCCGTGATCACCAGCCGGGACCGTTCACGGTCGCCAGCGGTCGACAGCGGTCCGGGACGGCGATCTCCGGGAGCCCAGCCGGTCGTGGACCTGCGGAAACGGTCCAGGGTGCTCACGAGACCGCCGCCCGGGCCACGGGAGCCTCCGCCGGCCCGTCGACCGTCGGCGCGCGGCGGATCTCCTCGCGCTCCGCGACCGCGCCGCCGGGGCCCGGGAGCAGCAGTTCGGCCTCGCGTCCGGAGGCTCCGGTGCCGCGGCCGGTCGACCGCACCACCGCGCACCGCGAGCGCAACCGCCCCGCGCCGCGCCCGAGGCCCCGCCACTCCACCCGCGAGCAGCCGAGGACGAGATCGGCGCCGGGCCAGGCGCCGAGGGCGAGCAGCACCGCGCCGCGCTGCCGGGCCCGCGCCGCCAGCCGCTCCCGGTCGGCGGCGCGCACGCCCGCCCGCTCGGCGCCCGCGACCACGACGAGGTCCAGCCCGTCGAGCAGCGCGGCGGTGACCGCGACGAGGTCCGCGCCGGGCCGGGGCACGAGCGCGAGCCGCTCGAGCCGGATCCCGGCCTCCGCGGCGGCGACCGCGCCGAGCCCGGGCGCTCCGATCACACCCGCCCACGCGCCCTCGGCCGAGGCCTCGGCGAGCAGCCCGAACAGCAGGGACGTCGAGCCGGGGCCGGTCGAGACCGAGACCGTGGACCCGCGGCGCAACCCGCCCCCGGGCAGCAGGGGCGCCAGTGGGGCCGCGATCGGGAGGACCCGGCCGTCGTCGCCCGGGGTCGGTGCGGGCCGGGCCACCCCCGACGCCCGGTCCTCCATCCGGCGCAGCAGGTTCCGGGCCGTCGCGAGCCGCTCGGCGGCGCTCTCCCCGCCCCCCACCGGTGCCCGGCCGGACCGGACCGGGCGCCCGGCGCCGTGGACCCGGCGGCTCCGGGCGGGGCGGGGGTCGGCGGGCGGGCGGCCGCTTCCCACGATCATGCCGCCCTCCGGGTCCTCGCCCTGCTCACCCTCCCCGTGCTCCGGCCGGTCGACCGGCCAGGGATCGGGGTCGAGCGCCCAGGCCTCACTCACCGCGCGTCCGGGGTCGGGCGACCGGTCGAGGCGCCAGGGGCATCCGCTCCGCACACCCGATGAGGCAGTCGCACACCCCGTCGAGGACCTGTCCGGCGCCACCCCGGGTGTGTGGGTGGAGCAGAGGGGGTGTGGGGAGACGAAAGGGGTGTGCGGCCTGCTGCCGGAATGCTCCGGGCCCGAGCGGTTGTGCGGCGTGCCGCGCGAGTGGTGCGGAGCGGAACAGGTGTGCCGCCTGCCGCCCGGGCTCAGCGGGCTGCCGCCCGGGCACAGCGGGCCGGAACGAGTCTACGGCACGCCGGGACCTCGCGGGCCGTTGTGCGGCGTGCGGCCCGGGCCGCGCCGGCCGGAACGGGTGTGCGAGGTGCAGGGCGGGCCGGATCGGCTGCCGGCATCGCCGCGACCGGCGCACCGGCACCGGCGCCGCCCGCGACACCGGCCCCTTCCGACGGGCCGCCGCCCGGAGCGCCGATACACGAGCCGCCCGCGCCCGGGCCGCCGGAACACGGACCGGAACCCGAGCCCCGGCATGGGCCACCGGGACACGACTTGCTGAGACACGGACGGCGCGGGCAGCCTGACGGCAGCTCACGACACACCTCCCCCGCACGACGGGCCACACCGCGGGGAAGACGGTGTTCGAACCTTTGTTCGAACTCTAGCCCAGTCGCCGGAACCCCTCAACCCGCGATCGGGTGGACCCGGGAGGCCGGCGGGCACGAGGATCGTTCCGGGCCGACCCCTCACCGTGGAGCCGGCAGCGCCTCGGTACCGCTCGGGCCGGTCGCCGGCCCCATGATCGATCCGGGCGCCACCGCACGGCGGCCGTCCCGACAACCGCGTCGCGCCCGGAACGATCACGCGGCGGGCGGCACCACGGCCGCCCGCCGCCGGGATCAGTGCGCGAAGTGCCGGGTGCCGGTGAGGTACAGCGTCACGCCCGCCTCCGCGGCCGCGGCCGTCACCTGGTCGTCCCGGATCGAGCCGCCCGGGTGCACGACGGCCTTGACGCCGCCCTCGATCAGCACCTCCAGGCCGTCCGGGAAGGGGAAGAAGGCGTCGGACGCGGCGACCGCGCCGCGCGCCCGCTCCCCGGCCCGGGTGACCGCGAGCCGGCAGGAGTCGACCCGGTTGACCTGTCCCATCCCGACGCCGACCGCGGCCCCGTCGCTGGCCAGCAGGATCGCGTTGGACTTGACCGCACGGCAGGCGCGCCAGGCGAAGGCCAGGTCGGCGAGGGTCTGCTCGTCGGCGGCCTCGCCGGCGACCAGCTTCCAGGAGGAGGGGTCGTCCCCCGGGGCGTCGACCGCGTCCCGCTGCTGCATCAGCAGCCCGCCGCTGATCGGTCGGAACTCCGGGCCGCTCCGGGCGACCTCGCCGTCGATCCGCAGCAGCCGGATGTTCTTCTTGGACCGCAGGATGTCCAGGGCCTCCGGTGCGAACGCGGGCGCCACCACGACCTCGGTGAAGATGTCCTTGACCTGCTGCGCCATCGCCACGTCGACCTCGCGGTTGGTGGCGATCACGCCGCCGTACGCGCTGACCGGGTCGGTGGCGTGAGCCTTGCGGTGCGCCTCGGCGACGTCGGCGCCCACGGCGATCCCGCACGGGTTGGCGTGCTTGATCACCGCGACGGCCGGCCGGTCGCCGTGGTCGTGTGCGGCCCGCCAGGCGGCGTCGGCGTCGACGTAGTTGTTGTAGGACATCTCCTTGCCGTGCAGCTGCTCGGCGCGGGCCAGCCCCGACCCGCCGGCCTCCGAGGTGTAGATCGCGGCCGCCTGGTGCGGGTTCTCGCCGTAGCGCAGGGTGGCCTTGCGGGTCCACGTCGCGCCCGCCCACTCCGGGAACGCCGACTCCCCGCCGGCCAGCACCGACCCCATCCAGGAGGCGACGGCGACGTCGTAGGCCGCGGTGTGCCGGAAGGCCTCGGCCGCGAGCCGGCGCCGGTCCTCCAGCACGAACCCGCCGGCCGCGATCTGCTCCAGCGCCCAGTCGTACTTCGCGGGGTCGGTGACCACGGCGATGCTGTCGTGGTTCTTGGCCGACGCCCGGACCATCGCGGGCCCGCCGATGTCGATCTGCTCGACGCACTCGTCGGGCGTCGCGCCGGAGGCCACGGTCTCGGTGAACGGGTAGAGGTTCGACACGAGCAGGTCGAACGGCGCGATGCCGAGCTCCTCGAGCTGGGCGAGGTGCTCAGGCCGGCGGGTGTCGGCGAGCAGCCCGGCGTGCACGCGCGGGTGCAGGGTCTTGACGCGGCCGTCGAGGCACTCGGGGAACCCGGTCAGCTGCTCGACGGGCGTGACGGGCACCCCGGCGTCGGCGATCCGCTGTGCGGTGGACCCGGTCGAGACGATCTCCACACCCGCCGCGTGCAGGCCCGTCGCCAGGTCGAGCAGCCCGGCCTTGTCGTAGACGCTGATCAGGGCCCGCTTGACCGGCCTGCGTTCACTCACTGGACACTCGCCTCTCGGTTGCACAGCGTCTCCTGGTGGCACGCCGTCTCTCCGGTACACAGCGTCGCGACGGTGTCCACCAGCAACCGGCGCTCCGCGATCTTGATGCGCTCGTGCAGCACGGCCTCGGTGTCGCCGGGCAGCACGCGGACGGCCTCCTGGGCCAGGATCGGCCCGGTGTCCACCCCGGCGTCGACCAGGTGGACGGTGGTCCCGGTGATCCGGACGCCGTGCGCGAGGGCGTCCCGGACCGCGTGCGCGCCGGGGAAGGCGGGCAGCAGCGCCGGGTGGGTGTTGAGAATCGGGCGGTTGACGCCGTCGAGGAAGGGCGCACCGAGGATCCGCATGAACCCGGCGCAGACCACGAGGTCCGGCCGGTACCCGAGGACGGCCGCCAGCAGGGCCCGGTCCCACGCCTGCCGGTCGGGGTACTCCGCGGGCCGGACCGTGAAGGTCGGGGTGTGCGAGCGGTCGGCGCGGGCCAGTGCCTCGACGCCGGGCCGGTCCGACCCGACGGCCGCGACCTCGGCCGGGTAGGCCGGGTCGAGCGTGGCGTCGAGCAGGGCCTGCAGGAGCGTGCCGGAGCCCGAGGCGAGCACCACGAGGCGGGCGCGCCCGGGTAGGCCGTCCCGCGACAGGGGCTGTGCGCTCGTCGGGGCGGGCACGGGTCTCCTCGGGCGGGCGGCTCTGACGGACGCCTCCAGCCTAGGCCGCGACGGTCGTCACAGCGCGGGGACCTGCCCCGATCCGGTCCGCGGGCGGTCGTCCGAGCCGGTGATCCGTGTTCGGCAGCGGAACGACCGACGATCGAACGTTCCGCCGGCCGGACGTGGATCATGGTCGGTCGGCGTCGCGCCCCTCGGCCTCACGGGCGGCGCGCTCCTCCGCCTGACGGGCGCGCAGCGCCACCAGCTCGCCCACGGTGCGGGGACGCGGCTCGGGCTCGGTGGGTCGCTCGGCGTCGACCGGGTCCGCAGCGGTCTGACCGGGCTCGGGACGGTCGGCGGGCTCGGGGCGCTCGGTGGATCCGGAGTGGTCGACGGGCTCACCACGCCCGGTCGGGTTTCCGGACGACCCGTCCCGGTCCGCGACGGGCTCCTCCCGATGCGGGTCGGGCTCGCGGTCGACCTCGGGCGCGAGGTCCTCGACGGCCCGGAGAGCCGGAGACTCCCCCGCTCCGCGGCGGAAACGGGCGGGACGGCTGCGGGTGCCGTTGCTGCGCTCCTGACGGAGGGCGCGGGCCCGCTCGACCGCCCGGCCGCGGCCCGCACGCGCCCGGCCGTCCCGGCTGCGTGCGCCGCCCGAGCTCCGGCCGCGACCCCCGTCCGCCCCTGCGTCGACCACGTCGTCCGCAGGGTCTGCCCGATCCGGGGCGACGGCCGGGTCCTCGCCCCCGTCGATCGAGGCGTCGACGCGATGCTCCAGCCCGTCGGCGCCGTCCACCGAGCCGCCGTCGGGGCGGTCCATCGGGCCGGCGTGCTCCGTCGGGTCCTCGTCGGACCGATCGGGGTCCTCCTCGGACCGCTTCGGGGTGTCGCCGTCGGCAGCGTCCGCCGGAGCGTCGACGGTGAGGTCCTCGGCCCGGGACGCATCCCCGTCGAGCTCCTCGTTCCCCTCGGCGTACCCGTCCACCAGGACGTCGTGCCCGGCGTCGTCGGCCGCGTACCCGTCCCGGTACCAGCCGAGCTCCTCGTCGTCGCGGACCTCCTGCGGCCCCGGACCACCTCGCTGCACCAGCCCGAGGACCGCCGCGGGCCCGCCGATCCACACCACCACGGCGAGCAGGACGAGCCAGGGAGGCATCGCGACCGGGTCGTAGCGCCCCGCCGCCAACCGGCCGCCCGCCAGCGCCGCGACCAGCGCCGCCACCAGGGCCAGCGTCCCGGTCGCGACCCCGACGGCCCGCATCCGCTCCGGCACAGTGGACCCGGCGCCCAACACGGCGCGGCAGATCCCGCCGACCACGAGCCCGATGCCCACCGGCACGATCACCACGACGACCGCCCAGGCCGGTGCGGGCACGGTCGGCAGGGCCCCGAGCAGCGGGAACGGGGGCAGCGGGCCGGGCGCCCCGCCGAACGGCGTCCAGGCGCCGAGCCCGACGTCGACACCCGGGCCGAGCAGCCAGGACGCGCCGGCGATCGCGGCGTTGGGCAGGTAGGCCACGGCGAGCAGGGTCATCCCGAGCGCGGCGCCGCCGGTCGGAGCCAGCACCTCGTACAGGCCGTGCACCCGCGGCGCCCCGACGACCAGCCCCACCAGCACCGCGAGCGACCCGGCGAGCAGGAGCGCGACCCCGCCGACCGCCGCGGCCGCCAGCCCGGTGGCGGGCCAGCCCTGCAGCCGCTCCCGCCAGTCCACGGGCAGCCCGCAGGCGCGCCAGACGCCGATCATCGCGCCGACCCCGGCGATCAGCCCGGCCCCGAGCATCGCCGCCCAGGGCGCCGCACCGACCGCGGCGGAGGTGGGCAGCAGGGCGCTGCCGAGGACCGCGACGGCCGCGTGCGCCCCGGCCGCGGACGCGACGACCGCGCCGGCGTCCTGCCGGATCCGGCACCCCAGCCGTCGGGCGGCCCAGCGCGCCCCCCACGCGACGACGACCACCACGGCCAGGGTCGGGAGCAGTGGCAGCACGCTCAGCGGCTGCCCCTCGAGCGCCAGCGGGATGAGGTGAGCCGCCAGCCAGAGCGGGATCGCGGCGGCGAAGGCGCCGTCGACGGAGCCGCCCGCGCCCCCGCCCGCGAGGACCACGAGCAGTGCCGCGGGCACGAGCATGGCGTAGCTGACCAGCACCGTGCCCATCGCCGCGGCGAGGACTATCCGGAGCCGGTCGAGGCCCTCCGGGACCTCCGGGCCGGCCGCGTCCGGGGCGTCGGGACCGGCCTCCGGCTCCTCCTCCGCACGGTCCGTGGCACGCAGCGAACGGGTCACCGGGCCAGCGTCGCAGCGTGGGCGCCGGGAGTCAGGCCGCCACGCCGGGTCGCCGCGAGTCGGAGGAAGGCCACGCGGGGCGACTCCCGACTCGCGCTTCCAGAACTCCCGACTCGCGCTGCACGATCTCCCGACTCGCGCTGCAGAAACTCCCGACTCGGGGGAGCTCACAGCCCGACTCGCGGAAGCTCACAGCCCGACTCGCGGGGCGACCGCTGTCGGGGCGGTCAGGCGTCGCTGCGGCGCTCGCCCTCCGTCGGGATCCGGGTCGTCTGGTCGGACTCGGGCCGGCCGTGCCGGCCGCTGCCCTGCTCGTCGCTCCCACGCGGGGACTCGATGCGCGTCTGCTCCATCTCGGTGGGCTGCCCGCCGGCCGGGGTCGACGACGGCGCGCCCGACTCGGTCGCGCCGGCCCATCCGCCGTGCTGGGGCTGCCCCTGCCCCGCCTGCCCGGGCGCCGGGGCCTGCACCCCGACGCCCTGCTGACCGGGCGCCTGCTGACCAGGAAGCTGCTGGCCGGGGACCGGCGGGCCCTGCGGGCCGGGCTGTCCCGGCTGCGGCTGACCCCACGGCCCGCCGTCGTAGCCCTGCGGGGGGCCGTAGGGCCCCTGCGCCCCGGGGCCCTGCGGCGACCAGCCGTAGCCGTACTGACCGCCCGGCGCCGGCTGCTGGACGTAGCCCCCGCCCTGCCCGGGCGGCGGGTACCCGCCGTACTGGTGGCCGTACGAGCCGTACTGCTGGCCGTACGCCTGCGGCGCCTGCTGCGACCTCCGCGCGGGCATGCTCAGCAGCCCCGCCTCCATCAGGACCGCCCCGGCCAGGGCCACGGCGGCGAGGAACGCGATCACCAGCGCCACGATCTCGATGCCGCCCACCGCGACCTGCGACGCCGCCACGGCGACCTGGACCAGCGACAGGAACCCGACGACGGCGAGCACCGCGCCCGGGACGAGCACCTTCCCCGCCGCGCGGGGCAGCAGCGCGGCGGCGGCGAGCAGACCGCCCGCCAGCAGCAGCGCCGGCCCGTAGAGCAGGCTGCTCAGCGGTGAGAAGAAGCCGAGCAGGTAGACGACGAGCGCCAGCCCGGCCCCCGCCGTGACGAGGGTGCGCGCGGAACCCTGCAGCGGCGCCGGTCCGTCCCCGGTCACCTGCTCCGGACTCGCTCCGGTCTGGCTCATGACCACTCCCTTGCCCGTCCTCGTGGAACCGCGGCGACGCTAGCCCACGGCCGTCGCCCGTCCTCGACCCCCGTCACGACAACGCGCGGGCCCCGGGAGGGTTCCCGGGACCCGCGCGTCGGAAGAACCGAGGTCAGGACGTCACAGGGACTCCATGATCCCCTTCATGAGGGCGGCGGTCTCGGACGGCGTCTTGCCGACCTTGACACCGGCGGCCTCGAGGGCCTCCTTCTTGGCGGCCGCGGTGCCGGCCGAGCCGGACACGATCGCGCCCGCGTGGCCCATCGTCTTGCCCTCGGGGGCGGTGAAGCCCGCGACGTAGCCGACGACCGGCTTGCTCACGTTCTCCTTGATGTAGGCGGCGGCCCGCTCCTCGGCGTCGCCGCCGATCTCGCCGATCATCACGATCGCGGCGGTGTCGGGGTCGGCCTCGAAGGCCTCGAGGGCGTCGATGTGCGTGGTCCCGATGATCGGGTCGCCGCCGATGCCGATCGCCGTCGAGAAGCCGAACTCCTTGAGCTCGAACATCATCTGGTAGGTCAGCGTGCCGGACTTCGACACCAGGCCGATCTTGCCGGGGCCGGCGATGTCGGCCGGGATGATGCCGGCGTTGGACTTGCCGGGGCTGATGATGCCGGGGCAGTTCGGGCCGATGATGCGCGTCTTGTTGCCCTTGGCCACGGCGTGCGCCCAGAAGTAGGCCGAGTCGTGCACCGGGATGCCCTCGGTGATGACGACGGCCAGCGGGATCGCGGCGTCGACGGCCTCGATCACGGCGTCCTTGGCGAACTTCGGCGGCACGAAGATGACCGACACGTCCGCGCCGGTCTCCTTGATGGCCTCCTCGACGGTGCCGAACACCGTCAGCTCCTTGCCGCCGATGGAGACGGTGGTGCCGGCCTTGCGCGCGTTGACGCCGCCGACGATGTTCGTGCCCGCCGCCAGCATCTTCGTGGCGTGCTTGGTCCCCTCGGAGCCGGTGAGGCCCTGGACGATGACCTTGGAGTTCTCGTTCAGGAAGATCGACATTGTGCTCAGGCTCCCGCGGCCAGCTCGGCGGCCTTGTCGGCCGCGTCGTCCATGGTGGCCACCTGCGTGACCAGGGGGTGGTTGGCGTCCTCGAGGATCTTCCGGCCCTCGACGACGTTGTTGCCGTCCAGCCGGACGACCAGCGGCTTGGAGGCCTCGTCGCCGAGGATCTTCAGCGCCTCGACGATGCCGTTCGCGACGGCGTCGCAGGCGGTGATGCCGCCGAAGACGTTGACGAAGACGCTCTTGACGTCCGGGTCGTGCAGGATGACGTCCAGCCCGTTGGCCATGACCTGCGCCGAGGCGCCGCCGCCGATGTCGAGGAAGTTGGCGGGCTTCTGGCCGCCGTGCTTCTCGCCGGCGTACGCGACGACGTCGAGCGTGCTCATCACGAGGCCCGCGCCGTTGCCGATGATGCCGACCGAGCCGCCCTCGAGCTTGACGTAGTTCAGGCCCTTGGCCTTGGCCTTCGCCTCGAGCGCGTTCTCGGTGCGCTCGTCGACCAGCTCCGCGTGCTGCGGGTGGCGGAAGTCGGCGTTGCCGTCCAGGGTCACCTTGCCGTCGAGCGCGATGACCTTGTCCTCGGGGTCGCGGACCAGCGGGTTGACCTCGACCAGGGTCGCGTCCTCGGCGACGAAGGTCTCCCAGAGCTTGACGATCACGTCCGACGCCTGGTCGGCCACCTCGGCCGGGATCTTGCCCGCGGCGACGATCTCGTCCGCCTTCGCCTTGTCGACACCCGCGATTGCGTCGATCGGAATGCGCGCCAGCGCCTCCGGACGCTCGACGGCGAGCTGCTCGATCTCCATGCCGCCCTCGGCCGAGCACATGGCCAGGAAGGTGCGGTTGGACCGGTCGAGCAGGAAGGAGAAGTAGTACTCCTCCGCGATGTCCGACGCCGTGGTGATCAGCACCTGGTGGACCGTGTGGCCCTTGATGTCCATCCCGAGGATGGCGCCGGCCTTCTCCTTGGCCTCGGCCGGGCTCTTGGCGAGCTTCACGCCGCCGGCCTTGCCGCGCCCACCCGTCTTGACCTGGGCCTTGACCACGACCGCGGTGCCCAGCTCGGCGGCTGCGGCCTCGGCGGCCTCGGCCGTGTCCACCGTCTTGCCCGGAAGCACCGGGACTCCGTGGGCGGCGAAGAGGTCCTTCGCCTGGTACTCGTACAGGTCCACTCGGCTCTCCCGATTCACGTCGCTGTGCCGGCAAGCGTCGCCAGGGACCAGGGACGCGGCGATGCCGTGCCCGCCCTGCGAGGTGCCCGCACGTAGAGACCTACTCCGACGTTGGACCCTAGCGACGCCCCTGCTCCTCCATGACGTCCGCCCAGGTGAGCTGCCTCACCGGGGCCCTCGTAAACCTCCCGGGAACGCGCCGTGCCTGGCGGATCGGACCCGGGCCCGCCGCCGTGTGTGACCAACGTGTCGTCCGGCGGCCTGCACCTTCCCTCGACCGGAGGGCGCGGCAGCCGGGTGGTTCCGTTCCCCTCGGCGCGATGACGGTGCGTGAGCGCCACGTGGCGTTCGGGACCCGGGTCACCCGGGGCGACCAGCAGGCGTCCGTCCCCGACGACGCTCCGGCCAGGTTCGTCCCGCGGACTGGACCGGTCGCCGCGCCGCACTGCTCCGTCCGACCGCCTCGCCGGTGGGGTAGGTCGTCACGCGGCCGTTCGGATATTTCCGTCGCGTAACCCGGCGGATCTCCGGAATCCCACTTATCGTCTGCTCATGGTGACGGTCCGGGAGGGACTGCACCGCCTGGCCAGGACGGCCGACGGTGCACGCTCCGTCATGGGCCGCACGCTGGTCGACGCCGGGGAGGCCGCCGGGTACGCCGCGCGGACCTTCACCTCCCCGGCCGGGCTGCGGGGGCTGGTACTGGAGAGCGCCTGGCTCGCCGCGCACGTCCTGCTCTATCCCGTCGGACTCGCGGGCGAGACGATCCGGCCGCGGAACCTCTACCGCACGGACGACCTGGATCCGGTCCAGCGCAGCTTCGTGTGCGGCGACGTCGAGGCGGCCGGCACGCCGGTCCTGCTGATCCACGGGATCATGGACAACCGGTCGGTGTTCACCGTGTTCCGGCGCGCCCTGCACAGGCGCGGCTTCGGCGCGGTGCACGCGATCAACTACAGCATCCTCACGGACGACCTGCGCAGCGCCGCCCGCGCGGTCGGCGAGCACGTCGAGCGGCTCCGCGAGGCCCACGGGGCCGACCGGGTGCACATCGTGGGGCACTCGCTGGGCGGGGTGATCGCGCGGTACTACGTGCAGCGCCTGGGCGGCTCGGAGTTCGTCGACACGCTCGTCACGCTGGGCAGCCCGCACGCCGGCAGCAACACCGCCTACCTGCTGCCCACCCCGCTCGCCCGGCAGCTGCGGCCCGGCTCCGAGGTCATGGCCGAGCTCGCCGCGCCCGCCCCGGGCTGCACGACCCGGTTCCTCGCGGTCTGGAGCCGGATGGACCAGATGGTCGTCCCGCAGCGCAACGCCCGGCTGCGCCACCCCGACCTCGACGTCTCGGAACTGGAGCTCGACGACGTCGGGCACCTCGCCCTGCCCGTCGACCCGCGCACCGTGCACGCCGTCGTCACCGGACTCGCCCGTCGCGGAGAGCAACCGATCCACCCTTTCCGTCAGCGCCGGCGGCGCCGCGAGGCCGTCCGCCGCGACGCAGGGTGAGCGTTCTGCGCCTACCTCCCGACCTGGGATCGTCCGATCGGCGGCACCCTGGTGCGCACCCGGGGGTCGGGTTGGACGTGGCGGGAGCGGCCCGCTAGGTTCGATCCGTCCGTGTCACGGAGCGATCACGACGGCGCGGCGCCGACCCCGAACGGCGCCGAAGGGTTTCCCCGAACCCACGCCGACGCGCTCGGGCGGCACGGCGCGAAGAGAAGGGCAGGTCTTGCGCCACCGCTCCCCACGCGGCGCCCGACCGGTCCCCGAGCACGTCGCGACCCCCCGCGCGACGGTGCGCGCGGGACACCGGCTTCCGGCGCCGCCCGCCGTGCCGCTGCGCGTGCGCGCGACCGTCGCCGCCTGTGCGGGCGGTGCGCTGGTCGCCGCCGGGCAGACGGTGCTCACGGCCCTCGCCGGCCCCGCCGTGGCCGCGGACCCCTACGAGAAGCTCGCGGCCAACGCGATGCTGCCGGTCGCGGACGAGAGCGCCGCGCCGGCCGCGGCCCCGGCCGGATCGAGCACGCCGACCACCCGGGCGATCGGTGCCGACCAGCTGACCGGCTCGTCGCCGCAGGCGCTGCCGGTGCTCGACGAGAAGTCCGAGCTGGACGTCGCGAGCCTCACCAAGGCCGTCGACATCGGCAACCGGATCGCCGCGACCGCGCGCCAGATGAAGGCCGCGCTCTCCGGCGGCGCGCCGCAGGCGGTGCTGGAGCACGGCGAGGCCTACGTCCTGCCCACCAGTGGCCGGTTCACCTCCGGGTTCGGTGCCCGTTGGGGCGTCACGCACTACGGCATCGACCTCGCCGCCCCGATCGGCACGCCGATCTTCGCCTTCACCGACGGCGTCGTGGAGGAGTCCGGCCCGGCCAGCGGCTTCGGGATGTGGGTGGTGCTGCGGCACGCCGACGGCACCCGCACCGTGTACGGCCACATCAACCGTTCGCTGGTGAGCGTGGGGCAGGCGGTGTCGGCGGGCGAGGAGATCGCCGAGGTCGGCAACCGCGGCCAGTCCACCGGTCCGCACCTGCACTTCGAGATCTGGGACGCGGCGAGGAACAAGATGAACCCGCTCCCGATCCTGCAGGCCATGGGCCTGCGGCTCACGGGCGACGGGGCGAACTCCCCCGACTGACGCGGGGGAGCCCGTCAGAGGTCCCGGCCGGTCACAGCTTCTGCATCGGGACGCCGCCGATCAGCATGAGCCGGACAGTGCCGGCGCTGCCGAAGTCGATGGTCACCGTGGCGCGCGGCCCCACTCCGTCCGAGGCGACGACCGTGCCCAGCCCGTACTTGTCGTGGTTGACCCGGTCGCCGACGTCGAGGCTCAGCTCGGAGTTCAGGGTGCGCTGCGGGACCTTCCAGTCCCCGCGGTCGGTGGCGGTGGACCGGCGGCCGAACCCGAACCGCCCCACCGGCGCCGACGGCCGCTCCGGCTCGGAGCGCGCCCAGTCGACGAGCTCGGCCGGCACCTCGTCGAGGAACCGCGACGCCGGGTTGGTGCTGGGCTGTCCGAACGCGGACCGGACGATCGCCCGGGACAGGTAGAGCCGGTGCTGGGCGCGGGTGATCCCGACGTAGGCGAGCCGGCGCTCCTCCGCCATCTCGTCCGGGTCCCCGAGGGTGCGCATGTGCGGGAAGATCCCGTCCTCCCAGCCGGTGAGGAACACCACCGGGAACTCCAGGCCCTTCGCCGTGTGCAGGGTCATCAGGGTGACCATGCCCTGGTCGTCGTCCGGGATGGAGTCCGCGTCGGCGACCAGGGCGACCCGCTCCAGGAACGCGGCCAGCGACCCGGGCTCCGGCGCGCCGACCTCGACGTCCGAGTCGTCCAGGTCCGCGACCGCCGCGTCCCCGGCGAACTCGCGCGCGACCGTGACGAGCTCGGCGAGGTTCTCCAGCCGGGTCCCGTCCTGCGGGTCCTCGCTGGCCTCCAGGGCCTCGGTGTAGCCGGTGCGACCGTAGACGTTCTCGAGGATCTCGGCGGTCTCGTCCCCGCGCTCGACGCCCTCGCGCAGCTCGTCCAGCATCCGCTGGAAGCCCGCGATGTTGCGCTGGCTCCTCGTGGCGAGCTCGGGGAGCTTCTCCGGCTCCTCCGCGGCGACCCGCAGGGCCTGGCTGAACGAGATCCGGTGCCGCTCGGCGTAGTCCGCGACCAGGCCCTCGGCCCGGTCCCCGATGCCGCGCTTGGGCACGTTGAGGATCCGGCGCAGGCTGACCGTGTCCTCGGGGTTGGACAGCACGCGCAGGTAGGCCAGCGCATCCCGGATCTCGCGGCGCTCGTAGAACCGCACGCCGCCGACGACCTTGTACGGCAGCCCGATCCGCAGGAACACGTCCTCGAACACGCGGGACTGCGCGTTGGTCCGGTAGAAGACCGCGATGTCCGAGTTGCGGAACTCGCCGGAGTCGACGAGCCGGTCGATCTCCTGCCCGACGAAGCTCGCCTCGTCGTGCTCGTTGTCGGCGACGTAGCCGACGATCTTCTCGCCGTCGCCCTGCTCCGACCACAGCCGCTTGTCGCGGCGCTTGGGGTTCCGCGCGATGACCGAGTTGGCCGCGGACAGGATGGTCTGCGTGGAGCGGTAGTTCTGCTCGAGCAGGACCGTGGTCGCGTTCGGGAAGTCCTGCTCGAACTCCACGATGTTGCGGATGTTGGCGCCGCGGAACGCGTAGATCGACTGGTCCGAGTCGCCGACCACGCAGAGCTCGGCCGGCACCGCGCCCGGGGTCGCAGGGGCGACAAGCTCGCGGACCAGCACGTACTGGGCGTGGTTGGTGTCCTGGTACTCGTCGACCAGCACGTGCCGGAACCGGCGCCGGTAGTACTCGGCGACAGCCGGCATGCGCTGCAGCAGCGCGACCGTCTCCATGATCAGGTCGTCGAAGTCGAACGCGTTCGCCTGGCGCAGCCGCTCCTGGTAGGTCGCGTAGACCTGGGCGACCCGGCGCTCGTGCTCGTTGCCCGCGCGCTGGGCGAAGTCCTCGGCGGTGATCAGCTCGTTCTTGAGGTTCGAGATCTGCGCGGCCAGCGACCGGGCGGCGAACTTCTTCGGGTCCAGCTCCTGGTCCCGCGCGACGATCCCGATCAGGCGGCGCGTGTCGTCCGCGTCGTACACCGAGAAGGCGCTGCGCACGCCGAGGTGCTTCGCCTCGCGGCGCAGGATCCGCACGCACATGGAGTGGAAGGTCGACACCCACATCGCCTGGGAGCGGCGGCCGACCAGCCCGTCGACCCGCTCCTTCATCTCGGCGGCGGCCTTGTTGGTGAAGGTGATCGCCATGATCTCGCCGGGGTGCACGCTCCGCTCGGCGAGCAGCCAGCCGATCCGGTGCGTGAGCACCCTCGTCTTCCCCGAACCGGCGCCCGCGACGATGAGCAGCGGGCTCCCCGCGTGCGTGACGGCCTCGCGCTGCTTGGGGTTGAGGCCCTCCAGCAGTGCGGCGCCGCGCTTCGTCTTCGGCTCCGTGGGAGCCTGGGCGGGAAGTTCGAACAGAGCGCTCATCGTGTCGAACACGGTACCGCCGTCCCCCGACGGAACCGGAATCGGCGCAGGGACCGCGCGCCGTGTGGCAGACTGTCCGCGTGCACCGCACCGCGTCGACGGGACGATTTTTCTACGGGTACCGGATTCCGGCACCCGTCGCCCGCTGACGCAGCAGACCCGACGCCCCGGAGTCCACGGACCCGGGGCTTCGTTCTGTCCGGGGTCGGTGGACGCCCCCCGTGAGGAGTAGACCGATGTCCGTGACCGACGACCACACCGCCGAGGTCTCCACCGACGTCCCGACCGACGCCGAGATCACCGAGCTGCGCAAGGAGATCGACCATCTCGACGCCGAGATCCTGCGCCTGGTCAAGCGGCGCACCGAGGTCTCGCGGCGGATCGGCTCCGCACGGATGGCGGCCGGCGGGCCGCGCATCGTCTACAGCCGCGAGATGACGGTGCTGCACCGCTTCCGCGAGCTCGGCGCGGAGGGTCGCGAGCTCGCGATGCTGCTGCTGCGTCTCGGGCGCGGGCGGCTCGGCGCGCGCTGAGGACAGGGTCCCCGGCGACCCGGCGAGCAGGGTGCCGCACCCCTGCGGCGCCTGCCCCGCGGCACCCCTGCCGGCGCCTGCCAGACGACGAGGACCGGGCCGCGCTGAGGCGATGCTGAGGAGCGCGTCGCCGCCGGGCGAATCCCCCGCACGGACATGGGCGGCCGTGGCACTGTGGTGTCCATGGGGATCGTCTTCTCGCTGATCGCGCTCGTCGGGCTGCTGGCCGCTCTCGGCCACGTCGGCTACGTCGCGATGCTGAACAACGCCGCCAAGAAGAAGGGCGCGGCGGGCGCCGAGATCGCCGCCTACACCCGCACCCGGCTCCCGGTCGCGGCCGGCGCCACCGGCGTCGCGCTGCTCGGCCTGCTCATCACGAGCGGCCCGAGCCTCACGGCGGACGTCATCGGCATGCTGCTCGCGGCCGGCGGTGGCGTCGTGGGCTACCGCGGCCTGCAGCAGGAGCGCGCGAAGTACCCGACCTCCCGCTGAGGGGACCGGGCACCGACTGTGTCCGAGTCGTGACATGACGCTACGTCACGACCATCGGCCACCTCGTCACGCCCGGTGAGCAGGTGCTGACAACCGCCTTCATGCCGTTCGAGCTGCGGAGATTCGGCAAGGTCCGACCACGCGTACCGGTCGGCGCACGGTCAGCGGTAGCCCTCCTTCGGCGAGCGGAGTTCACCCGAACGCAGGACCCGCGACGAGCGGGCGAATGACACTTGGTGAACAGTGCGTGACTCCGGTAGACCTGTCCGGGTCGCTCCCCGCGCCCCTTGAGGAGGTCGGCCGGTCGTGGCCACGTTCGAGCACCGCGTCGGCAACCCGCTGCCGCCGGAGAACCCCGTCACGGTGGCGGAGCTGCTGCGCCGCGGCGTCCCCGCCCAGCGCACCGGCGACGCGACCACCGCGCCCGCCGCGGCGACCGGGGCGGCCGCGCCGACCGGGCAGGGTCCCGCCGAGCACGACGCCGACCGTCGGCCGCTGCCCCGGATCCCCACCCCGCGGCCCGCGCACGAGGACCTCCTCGACGAGACGGACGCCCCGCTCCTGCGGGCCGAGCTCGAGGACGTCCACGACGCCGTCCCCCACGTCGAGGACTTCGACGGCCTCGACGACCTCGACGAGGCCCCGGGCGACGACGCCCCCACGGGCGGGCACGCGCTGCCCGATCCCGGTGACCCGCGGCCCAGCCAGATCATTTCCGTCGGCGCGCTCCTGCGCCGTGAGGGCCGCGCTCCACACGCGCTGGACCGGCCCATCCAGCCGCGTCCCGCTCAGCTCGGCCGGCGCAGCCACCCCGGCGCCCGCCGCGCCGCCGTCGCCGCGGGCGCGCTCGTCGCCACGGGCTCGGTGCTGGCCGCGGCGATCCTCACCGAGACCTCGAACCACAGCTCCGAGGCGCAGGCCGCCGCGGACGGCAGCTTCCCCGGCACGTCGTTGCGGGACGGGATCCAGGGCGCCCTGGTCGACGGCGTCGGCGGGCTCGACGCGGGTCAGGCCGCACCGACCTCGTGGACGACGGTCGCGTTCCCGTCGGCGCTGGTCGACCCCGCCACCGCAGCCGCCCTCGGCGGCGCACCCGCCGCCGACGCCCGCGCGACCGGTACCGGCGCGGCGGCGTTCGTCGGGCCGGTACCGGTCGGCACGGTCGGTGCCGGCGCGGTAGGCGCCGGCACCGTCGGCGGCACCGGCGCGGGTGTCGCGCCCGCCACCGGCGGGACGGGCGGCGTGTCCACGCCGGCCCCGAACATCCTCGACCCGATCTTCGGCGGTGGCGGCACGACCGGTGGCGGGACGTCCGGCGGCGGGTCCACCGGCGGCAGCGGGTCAGGCGGCAACGGCTCGGGCGGCTCGGGCGGTTCGGGCGGTTCGGGCGGTTCGGGCGGCGGCAGCATCGTGGGCGACGCCGTCGGCGGCGTGGGCGGCGCGGTCGGCGGGGCCGCCGGCGGGGTCACCCGGCCCGTCGGCCAGGTGCTCACCCCGGTGACCGACGCCGTCGGCGGCGGCGTCGCGAAGCCGGTGACCTCGGCGGTCGGCGGCGGTGTGGTCCGCCCGGTGACCGAGTCCGTCGGCGGGGTCGTGCGGGGTGTCGACTCGGCGGCCGCCCCGCTGGCCCCCGTGACCCGCGGCGTCACCGGCGCCGTCGAGAACGTGGGTCGGGCCGCGGCGCCTGTGCTCGAGCCGGTCCACCAGACCGCCCAGCAGGTGGTCGGAGCCGCGACCCCGGTGGTGCAGCCCGTCGCGCGGGTCGCGACCGGGACGGTCGGTGCGGTCGGCGGCGCCGTCTCCGCGGCGGCGGCGCCGGCCGTCGCACCGCTCGCCGCGGCGGTCGGACCGCTCAGCACGCCGGTCGTCGAGGACGTCGTCGCGCCGGTGACGAAGAATGTCGTCGCCCCCGTGACGGGCGCCCTGAAGCCCGCCGTGACGCCTCTCGCGGACGTCCTCGAGCCGGTCACCACCCCCGTGCTGTCCGCGGCGGCCCCGCTCACCGCGCCGCTGCTGAAGGCGACGGCCCCGGTCACCGATCCCCTGCTCAAGGCGGCTGCGCCGGTCACCGGCCTGCTCGACACGTCGGCGGCCACGCAGGGCGCTTCGGCTGCTCCGACGCCCGGGGCGCAGGGTGTGCGAGCCGGCTCGGCGGTCGAGGAGACGGCGAAGCTCACCCCGGTCACGCGGGCGGCCGAGACCGCGACGAGCGCCGCCCCGGCTCCGGTGCGGGACGTGGTGGACACCGTCGGCGGCGTCGCCGCCCCGGTGCAGGAGGCGGTCGGCGGCCTGCTCGGCGGCGGGTCCGGATCCGGTTCGTCGGCATCCGACTCGGGCGGCTCCCGCGACTCGGGCGGCTCCGGTGCGAGCGGCTCGCGCTCCGGTGGGTCGCAGGCGGCAGCCGACTCCGGCTCGGACGACTCCAGCGGGTCCGACTCGCGGTCCTCCGGCACGCGCAGCTCGGACTCCGGCTCCACCGGCACGCGCAGCTCGGACTCCGGCTCCGCCGGCTCGGGCTCGTCCTCCGGCTCCCGCAGCTCGGACTCCGGTTCCGGGGACTCCGGCAGCTCGGGCGGCTCCGGTTCGCTGCTCCGCGAGACCTCCGAGGGCGCCGGCGACGCGGCGAGGACGGTCACGGGCGGGCTCGAGGGGACGACCAAGGCCGTCGGCGGACTGCTCGGCGGTTAGTAGGTCTTCCGCGATCGAGGGCCCGCTCCGCGACACGGAGCGGGCCTTCCTCATTTGATCCCGATCCCGCCGCCCGGGTGCCCCTCCCGGCGACCTTTGCACTGCTCGCGGATCGGCCTGCACCAGGTCCCGGCCCGATCCCTTCCGGCGACCTTTGCACTGCTCGCGGATCCGCCTGCAACGGGTCCCGGCTCGGCCCCTTCTGACGGCACGTGCAATGCCCGCGGGTCCGCCTGCACCGGGTCCCCGCCCGATCCCTTCCGGCGACCTTTGCAACGCTCGCGGATCCGCCCGCAACGGGTCCCGGCCCGGCCCCTCCTGATGGCACTTGCAGCGCCGCGGGCCCGCCCGCAGCGGTTCCGGCAAGGCCCCTCCTGACGGCACGTACAGTGCCCGCGGATCCGCCCGCAACAAGTCCCCGCTCGGTCTCCCCTTCGGCGACCTTTGCACTGCTCGCGGATCCGCCTGCAACGGGTTCCCGCCCGCTCGCTCCTGACGGCACGTGCAATGCCCGCGGATCCGCCTGCATCAGCGCCGAGCCGGCTCCCCTCGCACGCACGCGGATCCGCGAGCATTGCAAAGGTGCGCCAGGCACACCCACGGCCGGCGCGATGAACCTCAGGGGCGTGACGGTCACGGCGCGAAGATCGTCGACGCATCCCTCCCCGCGACCCCGCTGCCCTGCTCGCGAGCCGAACAGCCACCTCCGCGCATGCTCAGGCGTGCCGCTCCCGCCGCACGCGGATCCGCGAGCACTGCAAATACGCATGGAAGACCGTGCCCGGGTCCGCGCCACCGCCCCGCCCCACCCGCACCGTCGCCCCACCCCGACCCACTGCGACGCCCCACCGTGACGGCCCCACCGTGACGGCCCCACCCCGACCGACGGCCGATACCTCGACCCCTCGACCGACGGCCCTCACCCCGACCCGCGAACCACACGACGCGACGACACCACCGCCGACGCTCACCCCGACCCGCGAACCACACGACGCGACGACACCACCGCCGACGCTCACCCCGACCGGCGATCCGAGCGACGCCGCGGTGCGGTCCCAGCCTTCACACCAGCCGGCGGTCCGAGGCCCAGCGGGACAGCTCGTAGCGGTTCGACAGCTGGGTCTTGCGCAGCACGCTCGACACGTGCGTCTCGACCGTCTTCACCGAGATGAACAGCTCGCCGGCGATCTCCTTGTACGCGTAGCCGCGGGCGAGGAGCCGCAGCACGTCCCGCTCGCGCCGGGTGAGCAGGTCGAGCTCGGGGTCGACGGCCGGGGCGGCGCCGGGGCGGTCCGAGAAGGCGTCGAGCACGAAGCCGGCGAGGCGGGGCGAGAACACGGCGTCGCCGGCCCGCACCCGGCGCACCGCGTCGCCCAGCTCACGTGCGGAGATCGTCTTGGTGACGTATCCGCGGGCCCCGGCCCGGATCACGGCGATGACGTCCTCCGCGGCGTCGGAGACGCTGAGCGCGAGGAACACGACCTCCGGCTGCGCAGGCCGCACCCGGGCGAGCACGGCCGCGCCGCCGCCGTCGGGCATGTGCACGTCGAGCAGGACCACGTCCGGCTTGAGGTGCCCGATGCCGGCGACGGCCTCGTCGACCGACCCCGCCTCGCCCGCCACCACGATGGGCGGATCGCCCGCCGCCCCGCGCTCCAGCTCGGCGCGGACCCCGGCCCGGAAGAGGCCGTGGTCGTCGACCAGGAAGACCTTGATCGGCTCGGTCACCGCTGGCTCGCTCACGCGTCCTCCCGCTGGGCCCGGATCGTCATCTGCAGGTGCACCTCGGTGCCCTCGCCCGCCGCACTGCGCAGCCGGACCGTGCCGCCGTGCCTGCCCATCCTGGCGTGCACCGAGTCGGCGAGCCCGTGCCGGTCCTCGGGCACGGCGTCGGGGTCGAAGCCCTTGCCGCGGTCCCGAACGAAGACGTGCACCTCCGTGCCCTCCTCCGCGCCGTCCTCCGGGTCCGTCTCCACCTCGGCGTACACGCTCACCTCGTCCACCCCGGCGTGCTTGGCCGCGTTGACCATCGCCTCGCGGGCGGCCAGGACCAGGGCGCGCAGGTCGCCGTCCGCGCCGTCGAGCGGGTGGTCGCCGACGATGACGGGGTTGACCGTGATCGCGTAGGTGTCCTCCACCTCGGCGGCCACGGCCTGCAGCGCCGACCCGAGGGTCTCCCCCGGCGGCCCGGGCCGCTCGCCACCGCGCCCGTAGCCCGACGGTCCGTACAGCCAGTGCCGCAGCTCGCGCTCCTGCCCGCGGGCCAGGCGCTGCACCTCGCGCGGGTCGTGCGACTGCTTCTGGATCAGGGCGAGGGTCTGGAGCACCGAGTCGTGCAGGTGCGCGGCGATCTCCGCCCGCTCCGCCGTGACGATCCGCTGCCGGCGCTCCTCACCGAAGTCGCGGGCGAGCCGCACCCACCAGGGCACCGTGAGCACCGCGACGCCGACCAGTGTGGCGAGCACGGCGAGCACACCGAACTGCAGCTGGCCGAGATCGAGGTTGCCGAGCAGGAACACCGTGATGCCGGCGGCCACGAAGACCCCGCCGGCGATCACCCGCAGCACGGCGGTGCGCCCTCCGCCGAGGAACCCGCTGCGGGCGCCGCTCGTCCACCGCCGCCGCTGCGCCTCGTCCGCCTCGCGCCAGACGACGGCCGCGCCGAGCGCCGCCACGCCGAGCGGCCCGACGATCCAGCCGACGACCTGGTTCTGCAGCGCCGCCCCGGCCAGGCCGATGCCCAGCCCGAGCGCCGCGAGCCCCATCGCCTGCTGCCGCTCCTTGACGGAGACCTGGCGGGTGACGTCCGCGGCCTCCTGCCGCACGAAGACCCACAGCAGGCCGTAGGCGATCACCCCGGCGCCGTTGGTCGCGGCGAGCACGACGAAGGCGACCCGCACCCAGAGCACGTTGACGCCGAGGTGGTCGGCGACGCCGCCGGCGACACCCGCGAGCAGCCGGCCGGACCGGCGGCGCGCGAGCGGGGCGGCGCGGGTGGCTGGGGTGGTCACGGCTCCATGGTCACACGCGGGGGAACCCCGGACACCCGGGTCGCCCCCGGGGCTTCTCGGGGTCGTCCCCGATACCGTGGGTGCGCGCGGGCGGGGAGGGTCGGCGGTATGAACAGCACCGACGTCGGGACGACGCTGCGGGACATGTGGGAGACCCGCCCGTCGCGGCCGCGGCAGGACCGCAAGGTCGCCGGCGTGGCCGCCGCGCTCGCCCGCCGCTACGACATCGATCCGGTCCTCGTGCGCGTCGGCTTCGTCGTCGCCGCCTTCTACGGGATCGGGATCGCCCTCTACCTCGCGGGCTGGGTCCTGCTGCCGGCGGCGGAGCGGGACGACCCGCTCGACGGCGCCGCCACCGGCACCACCGCCCGCTCGTCCGGCCGCACCGCGCCGCCGCTGGTGCTGGCCGGGCTGATCCTGGCCCTGCTGCTGACCAGCGGGATCTTCTGGGGCAACGACGGCAGCGTCATCCTCCCCGTCCTGGCGGTCCTGGTCCTGCTCTTCCTGCTGCACCGCAGCCGGGGCCACCTCGGGCAGCGCGGCGGCTCCGGCGGGGCGGACGCCCCGACCGCGCACATCCCGGCCGACGGTGTCGTCGACGACGAGACCGCCGCCCCCTCCGGCGCCGCGGACAAGGCCGACGGCGCCGCGAAGGCCGGGGAGGAGGCGCCCGTGCCCGACCCCCTCGACCGCGGTACCCCGCCGGCCTGGGACCCGCTCGGCGCCGCACCCTTCGCCTGGGACCTGCCCGAGCCCGCGCAGCCCGAGCCCGCACCCGCCCCGCGGCGCTCGCGGGTCACTCCGATCACGCTGGCCCTCGCGCTGCTCGGCGGCGGGATCGCGGGCGCGGTCGTGCTGCTGACCTCCGGCCTGGCCGGCCTGCCGGTGGTGTTCGCGACGGCGCTGACCGTCCTCGGCGTCGGGCTCGTGATCGGCGCGTTCACCCGCGGCGGCCGCGGTCTCATCCCGTTCGCGCTGCTGCTGGCCGTGCTGACCTGGGCCTCGCTGGCCGTCAGGGTGCCGCTGGCGAACTTCGGCGCCGGGGTGGGCGACATCCGCGTCGCCCCCACCGTGCCCGCCGCGCTGGCGCCGAGCTACGAGCGCGGCGCGGGGACGATCGAGCTGGACCTGCGCCGGCTCGACCTGAGCGTCCCGCCCGGCGCGGAGGCCACCCCGGTCCGCACTGCGGCGAGCGTGGGCGCCGGCGACATCCGGGTCTTCGTGCCGCGGGACGCCGACGTGACGCTCACCGGCCACGTCGACCTCGGCGAGATCACCTTCGACGGGACGAGCCACGCCAGCCCGGACGCCGAGCTGACGGTGACGGACGACCTCGGCGCGGACGGGGTCCGCTCCGGGCGGCCCCTCGTGCTCGACCTGACCGGGGGCGCGGCCTCCGTGGAGGTGCAGCGTGTCTGAGCGCTACGACACCCACGAGCAGGACGAGCAGCGCGCCGTGCGCCGCATGCCGGACCCGCTGGCCCTGATCGTCGGGCTGGTCAGCCTGGGGATCGCCGGGTCGGGGTTCCTCGGCCGGACCCCGGACCTGTCCGGCTTCGACCCGCGCTGGCTGCTCGCCGCCGGCGCCGTGGTCCTGGGCCTGGTGCTGCTGGTCGCGAGCGTCCGCAAGCGCTGACGCGAACGTCCACCCTGGCACGAACGGCGCTCTGGCTCACATGTAGTGAGCGAGAGCGCCGTTCGCTCACTCCCACTCGATGGTGCCGGGCGGCTTGCTGGTGACGTCCAGGACGACCCGGTTGACCTCGGCGACCTCGTTGGTGATCCGCGTGGAGATCCGCTCGAGGACCTCGTAGGGCAGCCGGGTCCAGTCCGCGGTCATGGCGTCCTCGGAGCTGACGGGCCGCAGGACGATCGGGTGGCCGTAGGTGCGGCCGTCGCCCTGCACCCCGACGGACCGGACGTCGGCCAGCAGGACGACCGGGCACTGCCAGATCGTGCGGTCCAGGCCGGCGACGGTGAGCTCCTCGCGGGCGATCGCGTCCGCCTGGCGCAGCGTCTCCAGCCGCTGGGCGTCGACCGCGCCGATGATCCGGATGCCCAGCCCGGGCCCGGGGAAGGGCTGGCGCTGCACGATCACCTCGGGCAGCCCCAGCTGGGCGCCGACCGCGCGGACCTCGTCCTTGAACAGCGCCCGCAGCGGCTCGACCAGCTCGAACTCGATGTCGTCCGGCAGGCCGCCGACGTTGTGGTGGCTCTTGATGGTGGCCGTGCCGGAGCCGCCGCCGGACTCGACGACGTCCGGGTAGAGCGTCCCCTGGACCAGGAACCCCACGGACGGAGCGTCGACGGAGCCCGCATCGGCACCGCGCGACTCGGCGGCGACCACGTCGGCGGTCGCGGCCTCGAACACCCGGATGAACTCCCGGCCGATGATCTTGCGCTTCTCCTCGGGGTCGATGACCCCGGCGAGGGCCGCGAGGAACCGCTCCCGAGCGTCGACGGTGTGCAGGTTCGCCCCCGTCGCGGCGACGAAGTCCTTCTCCACCTGCTCGCGCTCGCCGGCCCGCAGCAGCCCGTGGTCGACGAACACGCAGGTGAGGCGGTCGCCGATGGCGCGCTGCACGAGCGCGGCGGCCACGGCGGAGTCGACGCCCCCGGACAGCCCGCAGATCGCCCGGCCGTCGCCGATCTGGGTGCGGATCGCCTCGACGGTCTCGTCGATGATCGACGCGGTGTTCCAGGTCGGGCTGATGCCGGCGATCTCGTGGAGGAAGCGGCGCAGCACCTCCTGGCCGTGCGGAGAGTGCCCGACCTCGGGGTGGTACTGCACCCCCGCCAGGCGCCGCTCGCGGTCCTCGAAGCCCGCGACCGCGACCCGGTCCGTGGACGCGGTGACCGTGAAGCCCTCCGGCGCGCGGGTGACCGAGTCGCCGTGGCTCATCCAGACGGGGTGGCTGATCGGCAGCCCGTCGTGGAGCACCCCGGGGTCCGACGAGACGTGCACCTCGGTGCGGCCGTACTCGCGCGTCCCGTCCGGCGCGACCTCGCCGCCGAGGGCCTGCGCCATCGCCTGGAAGCCGTAGCACATGCCGAACACCGGGATGCCGGCCTCGAACAGCCGCTCGTCGAGCCTCGGCGCGCCCTCCGCGTACACGCTGGACGGCCCGCCGGACAGTACGACGGCGGCGGGGCGGCGGGCGACGATCTCCTCGACCGACGTCTCCGCCGGGACGATCTCGGAGTACACCTGCGCCTCGCGGACGCGGCGGGCGATCAGCTGGGCGTACTGGGCGCCGTAGTCGACGACGAGGACGGTGGGGTTCTCCACGTCGTCCAGGGTAATCCGCGGCGTGCGTCACCCGGTCCGGCGCCCGACCGCCCCGGGCCGGCCGGACACTGTGGAAGGCTGGGGCCCGTGAACGGCGACCGCGGCGGACGACCCGCGCCCGCCCGGCACCGACGACCCCACCGATGACCCCCGCCCCGTACGACGAGATGCGCGACGCCACCGGCGCCGTGCGCGCGCCGTGGACCGGGCTCGCCGGGGTCCTCGACGGCGCCGGCCGCGCCGGGCTGCGCGCCCGCCGCGCCCACACCCTGCGCCTGCTCGCCGACGACGGCGTGGCCTACCACCCGCCCGGCGCCGAGACCGAGCAGCTGTGGGAGCTCGACCCGCTCCCCCTGGTGCTCGACGGGGCGGAGTGGGCGGGCCTCGAACGCGGCGTCGCGCAGCGGGCCGAGCTGCTCGACCGGCTGCTCGCCGACCTCTACGGCCCCCGCGCGACGGTCACCCGCGGGCTGCTGCCGGTCGAGGTCGTCGACGGCCATCCCGGCTACCTGCACGGCTGGCGCCGCGCGGTCGGCGCACCGCCGCGCCGCGAGCTGTTCCTGTCCGGCGTGGACCTCGGCCGGTCGTCGGACGGCTGGACGGTGCTGGGCGACCGGGTCCAGGCGCCGTCCGGCGCGGGGTATGCGATGGCGAACCGCCGGGTCGTCGCGCGGGTGCTGTCCGCGCTGCACCGCCGGTCCCGCATCCGTCGGTTGGGCCCCTTCTTCGAGGCCGTCCGCGCGGGCCTGCAGGCCGGCCGGGAGGACCCGCGGATCGTGCTGCTGCACCCCGGCCCGGACTCCGAGACCGGCTACGAGCAGGCGTTGCTGTCCTCGCTGCTCGGGTTGCCGCTCGTGCTCGGCTCCGAGCTCACCGTGCGGGAGGGCCGGCTCTGGCAGCACTCGCTCGGCCGGCTCGACCCGGTCGACGTCGTGCTCCGCCGGTTGGACGCGGACTGGTGCGATCCCCTCGACCTGCGCCCGGACTCGCGGCTGGGCGTGCCCGGCCTGTTGGAGGTCGCCCGGCTCGGCACCGTCACGGTGCTCAACGGCCTGGGCGCCGGTGTCGCGGAGAACCCCGGGCTGCTCCCCTTCCTGCCCGCGCTGTGCCGGGCGCTGCTCGGCGAGGACCTGCTGCTGCCCGGCGTGCCGACCTGGTGGTGCGGCGACCCGGTCTCCCTCGCGCACGTCCGGGCCCACCTCGACGACCTGGTCCTCACCCCGGTCGCGCGGGGACACGACCCGGTCCGCGGTGCCGACCTCGACTCCGCCGCCCGGGCCGCGCTCCTCGCCCGGATCGAGGCCGAGCCGCACGCGTGGGCCGCGCAGCGGGAGGTGGTGCTGTCCGTGGCGCCGGTCGTCACGGACGCCGGCGCCGAGCCGCGGCCCGTCACGCTGCGGACCTTCGCCGTCTCCTCCGGGGAGGGGTGGGAGGTGCTCGACGGCGGGCTGGGGGCGGTGCCCACCGCCGGCGCCCTCGTGGACGGCGTCACCCTGGCCAAGGACGTCTGGGTGGTCGGGGAACGGCCCGACCGCACGGCCCCCGGCGTGCCGGACGAGACCGTGGTGCCCGGAGCGGCGACGACACCCGCCGGCGTCTCGCCCCGGGTCGCGGAGGACCTGTTCTGGCTGGGCCGCTACGCCGAGCGGGCCGAGGACACCGCCCGGCTGCTCCGCGCGGTCACGGACCGCTGGGCGGACTTCCGCACCTCACCCGAGCCGGCGGGCGCGGGTGCGCTGCGCGCCCTGCTCCTCGCCACTTCGGAGATCACCCGGACGACACCGGGCTTCGCCGCCGTGGCACCCGACGACGACCCCGGGCCGGAGCTGCACTCCCTGCTCGGGGACCGGACCCGCCCCGGCACCCTCGGCTTCGCCGTCCACCGGCTCACCCGCGCCGCCCAGGCCGTGCGCGAGCAGCTCTCCACCGACACCTGGCTCGTGCTCGGCCGGCTCGACAGCGTGCTGCAGCAGCTCGCCGCACACGCCGAGCTCGACACCGGCGAGGTGTCGGACGGGCTGAACCGCGTGCTCGAAGGCCTGCTCGCCCTGGCCGGCATCATCGCCGAGAGCCTGGTCCGCGACGCCGGGTGGCGGCTGCTCGACGCAGGCCGGCGGGTGGAGCGGGCCCAGCACGTCGTCGCGCTGCTGGCCGCCACGCTCTGCGACGCCCCGCGCGGGCCCGCCGACCGGCTCGTCGTGGAGTCGGTGACGATCGTGGCGGAGAGCGTGATCACCCACCGCCGGCGCAACGCGGGCCGCCCCGGCATCGCCGCGCTGCTGCACCTGCTGCTCGCCGACCGGGACAACCCGCGCGCCCTCGCCCACCAGCTCGACCGGCTGGCCGACGACCTCGCGCACCTGCCCGGCGGCGTCCCGGCCGCGTTCGACGCCGCCGTCGCGAGGCTCTCCGGTGCCGACCCCGTCGCGCTGGCGGCGCGGGACACCGCGGACGGGACGCGCCCGGCGCTGCGCGCGCTGCTCGCCGGGCTCGGCGCCGACCTCGACCGGCTCGCCGAACAAGTCGCGGCCGCGCACTTCGCACGCCGGCCCCGCCCGCACGCGTACGACCCGCTCCTGGGTGCCTCGTGACCAGCACCTACCGCGTCACGCACCGCACGGCGTACGAGTACTCCGGCGAGGTCACCACGAGCTTCGGTCGCGCCCACCTGCTTCCCCGCACCCAGCCCGACCAGCGGTGCGCCGAGGCCCGGGTGGTGGTCGACCCGGAGCCGGACGAGCTGCGCGAGCACGTCGACGCCTTCGGCAACCGTTCCACCTACTTCTGCGTCCGCACCCCGCACCGCGCGCTCACCGTGCTGGCGGAGAGCACGGTGACGGTCGACCGGGCCGTGGTGCCGCCCGCCCTGCGCGGGTGGGAGGAGGTCCGGGACCGCAAGGACCTCGACGCCCGGCCCTTCGCCCTGCCGTCGCCCCGGCTCCCGGCCCAGCCCGAGGTCGCCGACTACGCCGCGCCCTCCTTCCCGCCCGGGCGTCCGCTCGGCGAGGCGGCGGCCGACCTGTGCCGGCGGATCCACGACGACTTCGCCTACGTCACCGGCTCCACGACCGTCCGCTCCACCGTGACCGACCTGCTCACCGGCGGCGAGGGCGTGTGCCAGGACTTCGCGCACCTCGCGGTGGCCGCGCTGCGCACCCGTGGGCTTCCCGCCCGGTACGTCAGCGGCTACCTGGAGACCCGGCCACCACCCGGGAAGCCGAAGCTGCGCGGCGTCGACGCCTCGCACGCCTGGTTCTCGGTGTGGACCGGCGACGGCTGGCTCGACCTCGACCCGACCAACGACCGGGTCGTCGACGACTCCTACGTCGTGCTGGCCCACGGCCGCGACTACGGTGACGTGCCCCCGCTCAAGGGCGTGCTCTTCGCGGACTCGGCGCACAGCACCATGGCCGTGGCGGTCGACCTGGAACGTGTGGAGCCGGGCGTGATCGGGTAACGAGCCGCGTGCGCGCCTTCGCCTGCCCCCACTGCTCCGCGCTGGTCTTCTTCGAGAACTCGGTGTGCCTCACCTGCGGCACCGAGATCGGGTTCGCGCGCGACGAGCGCACGATCGTGCGCGCGGAGGGCCGGCACCGGTGCGCGAACCGCCGGACCGCCACCTGCAACTGGTTCGCCGCCGGGCCCGGCGCGCTGTGCGACTGCTGCGCGCTCACCCGGACCCGTCCCGCCGACGACGACTCCGAGGGCCTGGCCGCCTTCGCCCTCACCGAGCAGGCCAAGCGCCGCCTGCTCTACCAGCTCGACGACCTGGCGCTGCCGGTCGTCGGACGGGACGAGGGGGCGGGCGGGGACCCGCGCGGCGGGCTGGCCTTCGACCTGCTGTCCAGCGCGCACCGGCCGGTGACGACGGGGCACGCGAGCGGCGTGGTCACCCTCGACCTGGCCGAGGGCGACGCCGGGTACCGGGAGCGGATGCGCGTCCAGCTCGCCGAGCCCTACCGCACCCTGCTCGGGCACCTGCGGCACGAGACGGGGCACTGGTACTGGGAGGTGCTGGTGGACCGGGCCGGGCGCAACGACGAGTTCCGCGCCCTCTTCGGCGACGAGCGCGAGTCCTACGCCGACGCCCTGGAGCGGCACTACTCCTCCGCGCCGCCGGACGGCTGGGAGGACCGGCACGTCAGCGCCTACGCCACCGCCCACCCGTGGGAGGACTGGGCCGAGACCTTCGCGCACTACCTGCACATCCGGGACACCTCGCAGACCGCGGCGGCCTTCGGGATCAGCGTGCACGGCCCGCGGGAGACCCGCGAGGAGCTGACCTCCGAGCCGCACGAGACCGAGAAGGACTTCGACGCGATCATCGCCGCCTGGCTCCCGCTGACCTACGCGCTCAACGCGGTGAACCGCTCGATGGGCCACGCCGACCTCTATCCCTTCGTGCTGGCCCCGACGGTGCTGGACAAGCTGCGGTTCGTGCACGACCTCGTCATCGCGCGGCCCGGCTACGTCCCGGCCTGACCCGCCAGCCGCTCCACGCCGTCGAGCAGCAGGCCGAGGCCGAACTCCCAGGTGTCGTCCGAGTACTCCTCGTCGAACCCGCCCTTCTCCCAGATCCGCGTCATGGTCGGGAAGCGCTCGGGCGTGTAGTAGGTGCCCCAGAAGCCGGACCGGGACTCGTAGTAGTCGTCCTGGGTGACGCCGGTGCGGGCGGACACGCTGGTGTCCGTGACGGCGGCGCGGGCCGCGCCGAACACGTGCGACTCCACGAGGTTCGCCACCCGGCTGACGGTGGCCTCCGGCAGCCCGGTGAGCGCGACGGCCCGGTAGAGGTCCTCCTGGGCGTCGAGCACGTGGGGCCCCAGCGGCATCCGCCAGAGGTTGGAGCGGATGAGCCACGGGTGCTCCTGGTACATCCGCCAGGCCTCGTGCGCGTGGAACTCCACCTGCGCCCGCCAGCGCAGGTCCCGGTCCGGCAGCCGGCGGCCCGCCCATGCGCGGTCGATCATCAGCTCGAACAGCTCGTCCTTGCCGGGCACGTAGGTGTAGAGGCTCATGGCGCCGACGCCGAGGTGCTGGGCGACCTTGCGCATGGACAGCTCGTCGACCCCGTGCGCCTCCGCGACCTCGATCGCCCCGGCCACGACCTGCTCGAGCGTGAGCCGCTGCCGGGGCCCGCGGGTCGGCGGGGGCGGTGGGTCCCAGAGCAACCGGATCATGGCCCGCCCCTCGGGCGTGCCGTACTCGATGTCCGTTTCGTCCACGATCGCGAAACTCCCTTGCACGTCACTCCGTACGGTGTATGGTATCCGATCGGAACGCAGTACGCCGTACGGAATGCTGGATCGGACGAGGGGAACCGATGATCCACACCGAGTCGCTCACCCGCACCTTCCGGGTGGGCAAGGAGACGGTCGAGGCGGTGCGCGGGGTCGACCTCGACGTGGCCGAGGGCGAGCTCGTCGCGTTCCTCGGCCCCAACGGCGCCGGCAAGTCGACCACCCTCCGGATGCTCACCAGCCTGCTCCCGCCCACCTCCGGGACCGCCCGGGTCGCCGGCATCGACGTCACCGAGCACCCCGCCGAGGTCCGCCGCCGGATCGGCTACATCGGCCAGAAGGACGGCGCCGGCCACAACTACCGGGTGTGGGACGAACTGCTCATGCAGGGCCGCTTCTACGGGATGGACAAGGCCGAGGCGAAGGCCGCCGCCGGGTCGCTGCTCGAGACCCTCGACCTCACCGCCCTGCGGATGCGCAAGGTCAGCTCGCTCTCGGGCGGGCAGAAGCGCCGGCTCGACATCGCGCTCGGGCTGATCCACGGCCCGCGCCTGCTCTTCCTCGACGAGCCGTCGACCGGGATGGACCCGCAGAACCGGGCCAACCTGTGGGAGCACATCCTGCGGATCCGCGAGGAGCGCGGCGCCACCATCGTGCTCACCACCCACTACCTCGACGAGGCCGACGCGATGGCCGAGCGCGTCGTGATCATCGACCACGGCCGCGTGATCGCGGACGACACGGCCGACGCGCTCAAGCGCAAACAGGCCGGCGACCGGCTCACCGTCGTGGTGCGGCCCGCGCAGGCGGAACGGGCGCGGAACCTCCTGGCCACCGAGGGATCGGAACCCGCCGAGAGGCCCGACGCGGACGGGCTCGCCCTGTCCGTCCGGGTGGAAGCCGCCCCGCACGCCATGCCCGGGGTGCTGGAACGGCTGCGGGCGGCCGGGATCGACGTGATCGCCGCGTCCGCCCGCCAGCCCACGCTCGACGACGTCTTCCTCAACCTCACCGGCCGCTCGCTGCGCGAAGGAGAGTCCTGATGACGGCACAGCTCGCCATCTCCCTGCCCGCTCCCCCGCGCACCGGCGTGCTCACGGACGTCGGCCACGTGTGGTGGCGGGAGACCCTCACGATCGTGCGGGACCCGTTCTCGCTGATCTTCTCCCTGCTCCAGCCGCTGGTGTTCCTCGGCCTCTTCGGGCCCCTGCTCTCCGGGCTGGCCGGCGACGGCGCACTGTTCGGCGGCTCGTCGCTGCAGTGGTTCCTGCCCGGCGTCGTCGTGATGATCACGATGTTCGGCACCTCGATGACCGGCGCCAACCTGCAGTTCGAGATCATGACCGGGGCCTTCGAGCGGATCCTGGCCACGCCGCTGTCCCGGTCCTCGCTGATGATCGGCCGCGCGCTCAAGGAGCTCACCCCGCTGGTCGTGCAGGCCGCGATCATCACGCTGGTCGCGATCCCCTTCGGCTTCGTGCTGTACCCGCTGCACGTGCTGGTGGGCCTGGTCCTGCTCGGCGTGTTCGGGGTGGGGATCGGCGCGCTGTCCTACGCGCTGGCGATCGCGGCCCGCAAGACCGAGTGGATCTTCTGGGCGGTGCAGCAGTCGCTGCTGTTCCCGCTGCTCATCCTGTCCGGGATGATGCTGCCGCTCGAGACCGGCCCGGGCTGGATGCAGGTGGTGTCGAAGTTCAACCCGCTCACCTACGTCGTCGACGCAGAGCGCGTGCTGTTCGCGGGCACCGTGGCGGACCCCGCCGTGCTGTGGGGGTTCGTCGCCGCGATCCTCACCGCGCTGGTCGGGCTGGCCGTCGGCATCCGTTCCATCCGCTCCGCGACCATCTGACCGTGACGTGCGCGGGAAGTGTGCTCCGGCACCGCTTCCCGCGCACGGGCACGTCAGTGCTTCCGGACCACCGTCTCCACGCCGCCCTCCCGCCACATCGTGATGTCGAGGTGACCGTCGCCCACCTCGACCGCCGACGCCCCGACGAGCCGGGCGCCGAGGAACCGGTCGAAGGTCTGGCCGCGCAGGTCGAGGCCGGTGTCGGCGAACAGGTCGTCGGCGAACCGGGCGTGCAGGCCCGGGTCCTGCACGTTCTCGACCGTCCCCCACACCTTCGCGTCGCCGTCCGACACGGTGGTGTCGACGGTCGCGGTGTGCAGCGTGAAGCGGGGGTCGCGGTCGAGGTCCCGGAACTTCGCGGTGTCCGGCATGCCGACGAGCCACAACCGGTCCTCGAAGAACCGCGGCTCCATGGGGCAGATCCGCGGGAACCCGTCCGGGCGCAGCGTGCCCAGGAAGCACAGGTTGCCGGTCGCGGCGTGCCGCCGGCGGAAGATCTCCGCGATCCGCGGCGCGTCCTTCTCGAACTCTCGCCAGGAGGTGGTCATGCCGGAACGGTAGGCCCGAACCCTGACAGGACCTGTCCGGTTCACCAGCGCGGGCCGGCGGGATCGACCCCGAGCAGGGCCTTGCCGACCATCTCGTGGGTGAACGCGTCCGTGCCGGGGTGGAAGCGGGCCGCCCGGACGTCCCGCGAGAGCCGCTCCAGCTCGGTGCCCGCACGGTAGGACGCCCCGCCGACGACCTCGCACGCGCTGTCGACCACGCGCATCGCCGCGTGCGCCGCCCGCCACTTCGCGCTCAGCACCTGCACGCCCCACAGCGACCCGTGGTCCACCCCGGTGCCCCAGTCCCGGGCGAGGGCGTCGAGCTGGGCGCGCGCCGCCGAGAGCTCGAGGTGCATCGCCGCGACCTGGTGCTGCACCAGCGGATGGTGGGCGAACGTGGCGCGCGGCAGCGCGATCGACGTGCGCGTCCGGGCATGGGCGACGGCCAGCTCGAGGGCGCGCTCGGCGATCCCGACGTAGACGTTCGCGATCAGGGTCAGCGCCCACACCTGCATCGTGCCGACGACCGGGTCGTCGGTCGGGCCGGCCGGGACGACGCGGAGGACCTCGGCGTCGGCGAGGAACACGCCGTCGAGCACGGTGTCGTGGCTCTCGGTGGCCCGCATGCCCTGGGCGTCCCAGTTGCGGACGGTCCGCAGGCCGGCGGCGTCGCGCCGCACGAATCCGTGCACGACGACCGGTGCCGCCGGGTCGGAGTCGTCCATCGCGTGCAGGCCGAGCCGGTCCCAGTGCTCGCCGAGCGAGCCGAACATCTTGCGGCCGTCGATCCGCCAGCCGCCCGCGACCCGCGTGGCCCGCGTCGTGGAGAGGGCGACCGGCACGTCGTTGCCCGCCTCCGCGTGCCCGGAGGCGAGCACCTCGCCGCCGGCGGCCCAGCGCAGGATCGGTTCGGCGGCGTCGAGCCCGCGGGCCGCGAGGTCGGCGGCCGTGCCCACCCAGTAGTGGTGCATGCAGGTGGAGAGGGCCGTGGCCGGCGAGAAGCGCGCCATCCGGCGCTGCTCCGTGCCGAGCGCGGCCAGGTCGAGGCCGAACCCGCCGCGGTCGACGGGCAGCGCGGCCCGCAGCCGGCCCGCGGCCCGCAGTGCGGCGAGGTCGTCCGTTGCGTAGGTGCCGATGGCGTCGTGCCGGGCGGCGCGGTCGCGGAAGTCGGTGAGGAGCTCGTCGGTGAGCGCCGTGCGCTCGAGCGTCGTGGTCATGGCCCGGAACGCTAGGAACGCGGCGGGGGTGTCACCTCGGGCGAACGCTCCATCCGGCGCTCCATCCCGGATGGAGCGTTCCTCCGATGTGTTCGGCCGGCCTGCGCTCCTAGCGTCGCGGTCCTCTGCAGGACACGAGCGAGGAGGTCCCCGTGTACATCCGGATCGTCACCTTCGGCATCACCGTCCCCGAGGCGGCCTACGCGGCGCACGCCGAGGCCGTCGCGCCCGCCTTCACCGCGTGGCCCGGTCTGCTCGGCAAGTGGTGGCTCGCCGACGCCGACGGCGGCACCTACGGCGGCGTCTACTTCTTCACCGACCGCGCGGCCGCCGACCTCTCCCGGGACACCGACACCTTCCGGGCGATGACGGACAGCCCGGCCCTGACCGGGATCACCGTCCGGGAGTTCGACGTCCTGGCCGCGCCGACGGCCGTCACCGCGCCCGATCTCGCGGCGGCCGCCTGCTGATCGTGCCCGTTCGGCCCGGCCGCCGGCACCCGGACCGGCCCTACCATGCCGGACGTGCCGGGTGACGACGCCGCTCCGCTGGTCGCGGACCGCCTCGCGGCGGCCCGCGCGACCGAGCTCGTCGGCCGGGCCGCGGAGCAGCGGGTCCTCCGGTCCTGGCTCGACCCGGCGGGACCGGCGGTCGGGTTCGTGCACGGCCCCGGCGGCATCGGGAAGACGACGCTGGTCCGGGGCACCCTGACCCGGCTCGGCCGGCCCTGGGTGGAGCTGGACGCGCGCACCGTCGAGCCGACCCCGCCCGGGGCGCTGGCGGCGCTGGCCCGGGCGCTCGACCGGCACGTCGGGAGCCCGGCGGAGGCGTCCCGGGCGCTGGCCGCGCACGGCACCGAGGTGCTGGTCGTCGACTCGTACGAGCGCTGGAACCTGCTCGACGGCTGGCTGCGCGCGGAGCTGGTCGCCGCCCTCCCCGCGCACGTGACCACGCTGCTGGTGGGCCGGCGTGCACCGAACCTCGCGTGGCGGACGTCGCCGGGCTGGCGGCCGCTCGTCGCCGAGCTGGCGGTGGGCCCGCTGCCGCCGGAGGAGCTGGACGAGCTGCTCCGCCGCCGGGGGCTCGAGGCCGGGCAGCGGGCGTGGGTGAGCGCCCTCGCCCACGGCCACCCGCTGGCCGCCATCATCGCCGCGGAGGCCCTCGGCCGGTCGGGCGGCACGCCCACGGCTGCGGCCGGCACCCCCGGCGAGGTGGCGGAGGAGCTCGTCGAGGTCCTGCTCGACGACCTCGACCCGGCCGAGCTGGAGGTGGTCGAGGCGGCGACCGTGCTGCGCCGCGTGACCCTGCCGCTGCTGCGCTCGGTGCTCCCGGAGCACGACGCCGACCGGGCGTGGTCGGTGCTGCGGAGGCTCCCGCTGACGCGGGTCTCCGGCTCGGGTCTGGAGCTCTCCGGCGTCACCCGGGCCGTGGCGCTCGACGCGCTGGAACGCCGGGACCCCGACCGCGTCCGCGCCCTGCGGACCCGCGCGGCCCACGCGATCCTCGACGGCCCGGCCGCCGACCGGCGGGGTGCGGACTGGGACAGCACCGCGGACCTGATGCACCTGGTCCGGAACCCGGTGATCCGCAACGCCTACGCGCCGCCCGGCGGCCTGCAGCACCCGGCGGAGCGGGCGTGGCCCGAGGACCGGGCGGCGGTCCTGGACATCGCGGGCCGGTTCACCGGTCCCGGGGGCGCGGCGCTGACCGAGACCTGGTGGCGGGAGCGGCCCCAGGACTTCCACGTCGCCCGCGGGACCGCGGGCGTCACCGCGTTCAGCACCGTCGCGCTGCACGACGCGGTCGTGGAGCCGGCGCTGCGGGCCGACCCGGTCCTCGCCGCGACGACCGACCACCTCCGCAGGCACTCCCCGCCGTCGGGCAGCCGGTCGCTGCTGGTGCGGTCGATGCTGGGGCACCGGCGCGGCGAGCTCTCCTCCCCGGAGGTGGCCACGCTCGTCGTCGACCTCAAGCGCACGTACCTCGAGCACCGGGCCACCCTGCGGCGCGTCTACTCCGCCGTCCACGAGTGGGAGGCGGCCGCACCGCTGCTGCGCACCATGGGCTTCGTCCCCGCCGGCGCGGTCACGGTGGGCGGGCTCCCGCACCGCCTGGCCGTGCTGGACTTCGGCGCCGCCGGTCTCGACGGCTGGATCGCCCGGCACGTCCTCGACGAGCAGCGCCCCGGTCCGCCCGAGGCCCCGCGGCCCGCCGTCCTCGAGCTCACCCCGCGCGAGCAGGAGGTCCTCTCCCTCCTCGCCGAGGGGATGACCAACATGGAGCTCGCCCGCGCGCTGTTCATCAGCGAGCGCACGGCCAACCGGCACGTCAGCAACATCTACACGAAGCTGGGCGTGCGGAACCGGGCCGAGGCGACCCGCGTGGCCGTCGAGGCGGGCATCGCCTCGTGAGCGGGAGCACCCTCCGCGTCTCCCGGGTGTACGACCACGAGCCGCATCCGGGGAGCCGGTCCTACCTGGTCGACCGGGTGTGGCCGCGCGGGGTCCGCCGCGACGACCTCGAGCCGGCCGGATGGGCGAAGGACGTCGCCCCCAGCCCGGAGCTCAGGAAGTGGTTCGGCCACGACCCGGAACGCTGGGAGGAGTTCCGCCGCCGCTACTTCGCCGAGCTCGACGCCCGGCCGCAGGCCTGGCGGCCGCTGCTCGAGGCCGCGCGGTCCGGCCCTGTGACCCTGCTCTACGGCTCCCGGGACCGCGACCACAACAACGCCGTGGCGCTGCGCGACTACCTCGCCGCGCGGCTGGTCGAGGACTGACGCATCGGTTCAGGCCCGGACGGTCAGCCCGACCCGCTGGAACTCCTTGAGGTCCGAGTAGCCCGTCTTCGCCATCGCCCGGCGCAGCGCGCCGAAGATGTCGACGGTGCCGTACGGCGTGGAGGACGGTCCGAACAGGACCTGCTCCAGCGTGCGGTCCGAGGGGGCGAAACCCGTGACGTCCGAGCGCGGCAGCGACGGGTGCGCCGCGGCGGAGGTCCAGTAGAGACCGTCCGCAGGGGCGTCGGCCGAGTCGGCGAGCTGCTCGCCGAGCATCACCGCGTCCGCGCCGCAGGCGATGGCCTTGGCGACGTCCCCGGAGCCGTTGATGCCGCCGTCGGCGATCACGTGGACGTACCGGCCGCCGGTCTCGTCGAGGTAGTCCCGCCGGGCCGCGGCCGCGTCGACCAGCGCGGTCGCCATCGGGACGCCGATGCCCAGCACCTCGTCCGTGGTGGTCGCGCTCGACTCGCCGTAGCCGACGATCACCCCGGCCGCGCCGGTGCGCATGAGGTGCATCGCCGTGCGGTAGTCGCCGACGCCGCCGGCCACGACCGGCACGTCGAGCGAGTTGATGAAGTCCTTGAGGTTGAGCGGCTCGCCCTTGCTGACGTGCTCGGCGGAGATGATCGTGCCCTGCACGACCAGGATCTCGACACCCCCGGCGAGCAGCGCCGGGGTGAGCTCGCGGGCCCGCTGCGGGCTGACCCGGGCCGCGACCGTGACGCCCGCGTCCCGGACCGTGCGCAGCGCCTCGGCGAGCAGGTCCTCCTGGATCGGCGCGGCGTGCAGCTCCTGCAGGGCGCGCACCGCGGCGGTCGGGTCGTCCGAGTCGGCCGCCTCGACCACGCGGGCGATCGCGCCCTGCGCGTCGGCGTGCCGGGACCAGAGGCCCTCGGCGTTGAGCACCGACAGCCCGCCGAGCTTCCCGATCGCGACCGCGGTGGCCGGGGAGACCACCGCGTCCGTCGGGTGCGTGACGAGCGGGATCTCGAACCGGTACGCGTCGAGCTGCCAGGCGGTCGAGACCTCCTGCGAGCTCCGCGTCCGCCGCGAGGGCACGATCTCGACCTGGTTCAGGTCGTAGGCACGACGGGCCTCCCGGCCCATCCCGATTTCCACGAGGTCACGCACGGGTGACCAGCGTAGACGCCCTACCGAGCGGCGTAGTTCGGGGCCTCGACCGTCATCGTGACGTCGTGCGGGTGGCTCTCCTTGAGCCCGGCCGCGGTGATCCGGACGAGCTGGGCCTGCTGGAGCTCGGGGATCGTCGACGCCCCGGCGTAGCCCATGCCGGACCGCAGGCCGCCGACGAGCTGGTGCACCACCTGGGCGAGCGGGCCGCGGAACGGGATCCGCCCCTCGATGCCCTCCGGGACCAGCTTGTCCTCGCTGAGCACGTCGTCCTGGGCGTAGCGGTCCTTCGAGTAGGACTTGCTGCCGGAGCGCGACTGCATGGCGCCGAGCGAGCCCATCCCGCGGTAGGTCTTGAACTGCTTGCCGCCCACGAAGATCAGCTCGCCGGGGGACTCCGCCGTGCCCGCGAGCAGGCTGCCGAGCATGACGGTGGAGGCGCCGGCCGCGATGGCCTTCGAGATGTCGCCGGAGTACTGGATGCCGCCGTCGGCGATCACCGGGACGCCGGCCGGCGCGCAGGCGCGCGAGGCCTCGTACACCGCCGTGATCTGCGGGGCACCGACGCCGGCGACCACGCGGGTCGTGCAGATGGAGCCTGGGCCCACGCCGACCTTCACCGCGTCCGCCCCCGCCTCGACCAGGGCCTGGGCCCCGGCATAGGTGGCCACGTTGCCGCCGACGACGTCGACCGACTCGCCGACCTCGGCGCGCAGCTTGGCGACGGTCTCCAGCACCCGCCGCGAGTGCCCGTGCGCGGTGTCGACCATCAGGACGTCCACCCCGGCGTCGACCAGGCCCATGGCGCGGGCGTACGCGTCCTCGCCCACGCCGACCGCGGCGCCGACGACCAGGCGCCCGTCCGGGTCCTTGGTGGCCAGCGGGTACTTCTCGGTCTTGTTGAAGTCCTTGATCGTGATCAGGCCGCGGAGCACGCCGTCGCCGTCGATGATCGGGAGCTTCTCGAGCTTGTGCCGGCGCAGCAGGCCGAGCGCGGCCTCCGCGGTGACCCCGACCCGCGCGGTGATCAGCGGGGCCTTGGTCATCACCTCGTGCACCGGGCGCTGGTGGTCCACCTCGAACCGCATGTCCCGGTTCGTGATGATCCCGACGAGCTTGCCCTCGGCGTCCGTGACCGGCAGGCCGGAGATGCGGTACTTGCCGCACAGCGCGTCGACCTCGGCGAGGGTGGCGTCGGGCGAGCAGGTCACCGGGTCGGTCACCATGCCGGCCTCCGAGCGCTTCACCACCTCGACCTGGGTGGCCTGCTCCTCGGCGGAGAGGTTGCGGTGCAGCACACCGAGACCGCCGGCGCGGGCCATGGCGATCGCCATCCGCGCCTCGGTCACGGTGTCCATCGGGGACGACACCAGCGGCACCCGGATCCGCACGCGGCGGGAGAGCTGGGTGCTCGTGTCGACCGTGCTCGGGACGACGTCGGACTCCGCGGGGAGCAGCAGCACGTCGTCGAAGGTCAGGCCGAGCATCGCGAACTTCGGCGGCAGTCCGTTGAACTCGCTCGTCATGGCTGGTCGTGCACCCTTCACCGACGTCCCAGGCGGCCCGCTCGCGGCTCGGGTGGACCACCGTCGCAGGACTCCATGGTATCCGGGCGCCGGAGCGCCCCCGGCCCGCCGTGGGGAGTCGCCCGACACACCCGGGTCCGCGCACCCCGGCCCGGGCCCGTCCCCAGGTGCGACGAGTTGTCCACAGGCCTGTGGGTGGACCGGTGGACAGCGTCCCGCCCGCGCGGGCGGACGCGGTACCGTGTGGACGTGGCGTTCGACGGCCTGCCCCCCGACCCCTTCGCGGGCGATCCCTACGACCCTGCCCTGTCGCTCGACGAGGGCGCGGCGGAGGAGCACGAGGAGCTGACCGAGGAGGAGCGCGAGGAGGTCGTGGCCGACCTCGCGGACCTCGCCGTCTACCAGGCCCTGCTCGAGCACCGCGGCATCCGCGGCATCCTCGTCGACTGCGCGGACTGCGGCGAGCAGCACTTCCACGAGTGGAACCTGCTGCGCTCGAGCCTGCAGCAGCTGCTCGACGAGGGGCAGATGCGCCCGCACGAGCCGGCGTTCGACCCGGACCCCGCGCACTACGTCACGTGGGAGTACTGCCGCGGCTACGCGGACGCGGCGCTCAACGAGGACTGACCGGGACGCGGCAGCCCCCTGCACCGCCGAAGGCCCCCGACCGGTCCGGTCGGGGGCCTTCGCGCGAACGGCCTCGGCTCGCGGTGCGCGAGCTCAGCTCGTCGTGGGGGTCGTCGGCTCCGTGGTGGGCGTGGCCGTGGTGGTCGAGCCCATCGACGTGGTGGTCGTCCCGCTCGGCGCCGGGGTCGACGTCGGGGGCGGGGCCGGCTGGCCCTCCACCGTGGCCGACGTCGGCGGCGAGCTCGGTGGGACCGAGCTGCTCGGCGACGGCGGCGGCACGTTGGCGATCCGTGGGTCGATCGTCCCCGGGTCCTGCGTGCGCGGGTCGTCCTGGGAGCCCGACGGCGAGGTCGGCCGGTTCGGGCTCGACGACGGCGAGGTGCTCGTCGGGTCCGACGGCGGAACGCCCTGGTCCGGGTCCTCGCTCCCCTCGGCCGCCGGGGCCTGCGGCCGCGGCGTGCCGTTGCGGAGCGGGGCGCGCGGGTCCGTCGGCTGGCCCTGCGGCGTCTCCTGCACCTTCTGCGCCAGGAAGGTCTGCTCGGCGGCGAGGTAGGTCTTGCCCTCCTCCGGCCGGACCTGCTCCAGCAGCGGCGCCATCGCGGCGAGGTCCTGCTGCGCCCCGGCGGTGTCGCCACGCTCGAGCTTGGCGTTGACCTCCTGGATGCGCTGCTTGACCTCGACGGCTGCGAGCTTGGAGCTCGCCGCGTCCTTGTAGAGGACCTGCGTCACGCCGAACAGCGGGCTGCCGGGGTCGGCGTCCTGCGCGCCGATGGACACGCCGGCGATGCTGAAGACCAGCAGCGCGGCCGCCCCGGCGAGGGGGATCAGGTGCCGGCGCCGCGACGACGGGCGCCGGGCCGAGCCGGAACCGACCGCCGCCACCGCGGTGTCGAGGTCGACCAGCTCCGGGATCGGGTCGGCGTCGACCTCGGCCTTCCAGGCGGCGAGCATCGCGACGACCTTGTCGTCCGCGTCGTACCCGCCGTGGCCGGGGGCCGAGACGGTCATGCCGGCGGCGAGGGCGTTGATGAGCTCGTCGTCCGCCTGGACGGCGACCAGGTCCAGCGGCTCGTCGGCGAACTCGGCCTCCTCGGCGCGCGCTCCGCCGCGGCCGGCCGGGAACGGGATGGGCCGGTTCGGCACGCCGTGCGGGCCGCCGCCGGGGTACCCGTTGCCGTTGGTGCCGTTCGTCCCGTTGCGGGGGCGGCCGAAGGGGAAGCCGCCCGGGTCGTCACGGTCGGACATTCAGACCACCTCCTCCTCGGGCATGTTCTTCCGCAGCCGGGCGAGCGCCCGGTGCTGGGCCACGCGGACGGCGCCGGGTGTGGACCCGACGGCCTCCGCCGTCTCCTCCGCGCTCAGTCCCACGACCACGCGCAGGACGATGATCTCGCGTTGTTTCTCCGGGAGCTGGTCGAGCAGGCGCGACATCTGCTCGGACAGCTCGACGCGCAGCGCGCGCTGCTCCGGGCCGTCCCCGGACTCCACGGAGTCCGGCACGTCCGCGACCGGCTCCGACCGGTTGCGGCCCGCCGCACGGTGCGCGTCGATGACCTTGTGCGACGCGATCCCGTAGACGAAGGCCAGGAACGGGCGCCCCTGGACGCGGTAGCCGGGTAAGGCCGTCAGCACGGCCAGACACACCTCCTGCGCGACGTCGTCCGCCGAGACGGACGACCGGTCCGTCCCGCCGAGGCGCGCGCGGCAGTACCGCACGACCAACGGCCGGATGGTGGCCAGTACACGTTCGACCGCTCCGCGGTCACCTGCCATCGCAGATGCCACCAGCTCGTCGAGAACGTCTGTCGGTTCACTCATCGCGCAGGGTCGTCCAGGCGTTACGCAGCATGTTCGTCATCATCCGTTCGGTGAGGCCGACTACGGAGAGTGCCGAATCGGGGTCTCTTCGACGACCACCGTAGCGAAGCCCCCGGGACGTCCGGGAACCGCTCTCACGGATGAGGACGGGCGACAGGCCCCCTGGTTGCAGTCCGTGTCGCCGACGACGCCGACGTGTCGGGCGCCGTCGCCGAGCGGTCGTCCGGAGGTGTGAGCCGGACGCGCGGCGTCACGGAGGGAGACCCTGTCGAGTCGATCACCGTTCGGCGACGGTGCCCGGCGAGGGGGAGCGCTTCGCGGGGTGTTTCGCGGCGTGTGCGGAGGCGACCGTCCGGGAAGGCGCCCGGTCCCCGCGGTGACGTGGCGCGGGCGTGCGCCGGCCCTGGCGCGCTGCGACGGCGCCGGGACCCGTGGGCCACGCGTCGGGGGCGGGCCGCGCGGTGGGGGCACGACGGGCCGG